>JAAUUB010000264.1 GCA_012031215.1 Microscillaceae bacterium
AGCCCTCCAAGCCAGCAGCCAGCCAGCAGGCAAACGTATATGAAATAACGCGGCATATCAGTTCTTTTTAGGGGTGGATAAAATCGTAGTTGAAAATACTCATATTCGGAATGGGAAAATAAGCATCCTCTTCCAGCTCGATGGGGGTTTCGTAGCGCCGATAAAATTCTACCTCGCCATCCAGTTCTTCTTTTTTGCGGATGGCCTTGTCTATGACCGAAATACGGAAGTAGTAGTGTCCACCGGGGCGCACGTCGAGAAACTGCTCGCTTTTGTCATAGTTGCGGTAGGTCATGTCGCTCACAGAAGGCGTTTTAAAAATCTTCTTTGGGGTGGTTCCGCTGCTATTTCCGGCCCCATAGGCACGGACAACCTGGCCCAGTGTGAAAGAAATGGGCACAACCTCTAGATCTACTTCCGCTTCATCCTCATCCTCATTTACCCGGGTTTCGGTTACCTGAACAATATTTACCCTGAGCAGGGTGGTCGAATCGGCAATATTCAACAGCTCTCCCAGCATATCCTTAGAAAATTGCTTGAATATATCCAATGTGCCCCCGACTTTGTAAAAACTACCATTAGAATTGATTCTGGCGAGCGCAATTTGCAAAAAGCCCTCTGAATATACTTCGTAAATAAGGGTTCCTCCCGCACTGATGCTGGCACCAATGGGCTGGTTATTGAGCAAGACGGTATAATCATCTGTTCCCACTCCTTTGCCATCCACTGTGATGTAGAGGTAAGCGGGTTCGGTAAAATTGGCAGGTTTTCCTTTGAGCCCTTTTTAAATTCTTCGGCCAGCAAAGGGTTCGATTCTTCGGCCAGGCGCCATTCGTTTTGGCGGGCGCGCAGCTCTTGGGTTCGTAGGAATTTTTCAAAGGCATTGAGCTTGGGCGATTTATCTCCTATTCCTGCTATTCCGCCTTTGTTGTCGCGGCGAAGCTGGAGGTATTCCTGGGCTTTGGGATAGTCCTCTATCCAGAGGTAGGCTTTGGCCAGGTTGAAATATAAAATACGGGCAATTTTTTTATTTATCCGGGCTTTATTGTCTTTGGGGTCGGCTTGGGCCAGCAGCCCTTCCCAGATTTGAATGGCTTCCTGGATTTTGGTCCGAATCGGACTGCGGTCAGTTTTGAGCAAGCGATTGGTGAGTACAATACTGTCTTTCTTTAATTCTTTCAGGGCCTCTACCAGCAAAAGACTGGCCTTATCAAAGTCTTCGTAGGTATGGGTGGTGTTTTTTTCTGGCCGCACAATGTATTCCAAACTAAGCCGGTGTTGGAGTTGCCGAAGACAATACTCACTCAGGATGTCCGAAACTTCATTGGGCATTGCGGTAAAAAGTCGGTTAGCCAGCCTTTTTAAGAAAGGGCCTTTCCCGCTTTCCCAACCTTTTTGGAGGGATTCCTGAGAGCGATAACGGGTTTCGTAGCCCCGACTTCCAAAAACGGTTTGGAGCATAGGGGCCTCAATCGTGCGCTCCAGAAAAACACCCTGACGGGTTTTTATCTGCAGTTGCAAAGTAGCCACCCCATAATCAATCTCATAACAAAAAGAAGAATAAGGCACCGACTGTACCGTGCCATCTTCGTTTCTAACGCTATAACTATTGCTAAACACTTTGAGCTTGGGGGTGAGGGGCTTGCTGGTGGCCAGGTTTACAAGGATATAAAGGTCAGGGTCGGTCTCTGATATTTCGTAGCCATCCAGTACCATATAATCCTTCAATTCTGATTTGATGGCATTTTCCAGCCCGGTTTCTTTCAAAAGCTGGCTCACGTATTTATTCATACTGATTTTTTGCTGATAAGTCCGAATACTTTCGGACAACTGAAAATAGGGGAGACGTACATACTCAATCAAATAATTGCGCTGGCCAATATCCTGGCCAAACCCCGGGCTTGCCAAAAACAGAGGCAGGCCTATAAGCAGGAAACACACACGTTGGATTTTCATAAAAAATTGGCTTTAAGATGGTCAAATGAATTTTATTTATCCCGAAATACATCCTCAATCAGCATTTGGATGGTAACCTTGCGAAACTTTGCGCCCGATTCCAGTGCTACTTTGGAGAAATGCGAAAAGCGTACTTTTACCTGTTTCATCCTGTCTATGTTATTTTGCATAAAAAAGCGGATGCCATAGCTGCGTAGAAAAGCCAGGGTTTCGTTTTCGGTTATGAGGCCGCCTTTTTTCAAATCCAGCGATTTGGAAGCAAAGCTGGAAGCCGGCGTAGTGCCACCACCGCCACCCTCGCGGGCTTCAAAATTGGCCGCCACCTGGGAGAGGTCAAAGCTCTCGGCAATGTAATAGCGTTGTTGGTCCAGGTCGCCAAATTCTCCCTTGTAAGGAAAGCCGCCTCGTATGGGGGTGGCATCGGCCGAGCCAATGATTTGTATCGCCACCTGGCTACCCGGTTCCAGGTATTCATACAAATACTTATCAATGGTGAGCTTGGCGGCATTGGTAATGGCCCGGGCTGCCGGGGACGAATCATAGAGATAGCCGCCGGAGGGGTAATTGATGAGCTCCACCTGAAATTCCTCCTGCACCTCATAACTAAAAACGGTGCGAAGATTGTAAGTGGGCCGCCCTTCAATGACCTCAGCCTCTTCTACCTCTACCTCAAAGGTGGGCTGTACCGCACGAGACAGTTGTGCCGATTTTTTCAGTTCCGCAAAATAGGTGTCAATCTGAGTTTTGAGCTCTTTTTCTTTCTTCTCAATTTCATCTCGCTGAATCACGGCTTTTTGCCGGATGGCTATCATGCGCTTATCCAAGCTCATACCGGGTACAGGCGTGTTGATATTTTCGGCAATTTCGGTAGGGGCTTTTCCCGCACCAATTTTTCCCAGGGCCTTTTCGCCCTCGCTGGCATCAGTATAATAGGTCAGATTTCCGGCATTGTCCACCTTGAAGTAATAGGCATTGCCAGTGCTTATGCCTACGGTCTTGGTGTTTGGGTCGGTAGTGCGCGGCTCGGTGTAGGTGCTTGCCTGAATAACCGTAACCGTCAGGGGCCCATCCGAGAGCAGCTTAAACTGTACCTGTTCGCCCGATTTCAGGCTAAACATCTTCTGACCATTAAAATAAATGGTATTGGCCCGGGTAACCTTATTACTGGCTTCCCGGAAGACATAGACCGGAATCAGCGGTTTGTCTTGGGCAAAGAGTGCGGCACTTTTCAAAAATAGAAACAAAAGAAAATAAAGGTTTTTTTTCATATTGGCGTTTTTTAGGTCATCTTTACACATAATAATTCAAGCCGCTATTTATGACAGCCACCGAAAAAAACTTTTATCTCTTTCCGTAACAACAATTGATTCTTTGCTCGAATAAATGGAGAACTCCTTTTTTTTTAGGGAGCTTGTCATTTTTTAGACCTTGATAAATTATTATCACGCACTTAACGCCAAGCTGCAATGAATCGTCAGGAAATTGAAACCATCAATGAAGGGCTTTATGTCTTTGTTAAAAAATTATTAATGGGAAACATCACAAACGCCGAAATAAATGCCGAGGTAAGTGATGTGATTCAAAACAGTTGGATGAAGTTTCTCGCCAAATATCCTCATTTGCAGGAAGTGTTTATAGAGGCCCGGGCTTTGCTCTATCGGATTGCGAAGAACGAAGCTTTGCAGGTATTGCTCGAGAAAGCCAAAATGGTTTCAGAAAGTAATTTTCCGGAGGGAAAGGCTCGAACGCCTTCAAATTTTTATGACGCTTTTATGAAAGAGGACTTAAAGCGATTTTTAGAACTATTGCCCCCTACTCAGGCGTTTATTTTTGAGATGGCGGCCCAATTTGAAGATACACACAAACAAGTTCAGGTGGTGGCGATAATACAGAGTGAATATCAAAAACGCTTCAATTCCGTATTGACATTAGACAACTACCGCCAATTGAAAAGCCGGGGTCGCGAAAACCTGCTGAAATTCCTTCGAAACGAAAGAATCTAAGCAAGCAGCTTTCATAATTTTAATTACTATTATTTTCTTTTTCAGTCAGTCTGGTCAGTTTTTGATTAGAGATGATTTTTTATCCATATACCCAGGTCTATTAAATTAAATTGATTCGCCGTGAACGAAAAAAGTGCCTTTCACCAAAATATGTTTGAAGCCAATGGCTGTCCTAAGCATAAATTTCTGGTGGCCTATGCAAAAAAATGCCCTCACAGAAGCAGAAAGGGCCACCATAGAGGAGCACCTCGACCATTGTAAGCATCTTTGTGAAGCCATCTTAGAAGGTTTGTACCTGGAAGAACTAACGCAAGCCAGCCTGCAAAGCGAACCCTCCCTTCGCGAGGCTTGGACCAAGAGGTGCTTTTTAAAAGAATTGAGCCACTCTTAAAAAAGCCTCCTTTTTCGGAAGAGGAGTTAAAAAAAAAACGGCCTAATCTACCCTTTTGGGCCTCACTGGCGGCCATAGGCTTGCTATTGTGGCTGGTCTATTTTTTTTCGGCACCAGGCTCCCTAATGCACCAGCCGACAAAA
The DNA here is from genome assembly GCA_012031215.1 of Microscillaceae bacterium. Classification (GTDB taxonomy): domain Bacteria; phylum Bacteroidota; class Bacteroidia; order Cytophagales; family Microscillaceae; genus JAAUUB01. Next base: position 4,494 of record JAAUUB010000264.1, read on the forward strand.
CAAGCCGGAACAGATTCAGTAGAAACTAAACAAGAGGCAAACAACCCTTCCTCCATAGATACCAGCACTAAAAATAAGCCTGAGCAGGAACCGAATGAGCAAGCGCCTTTCTCAACTCCTCCAAAAGAAGACAAGCGCAAAATGATGGCTTTTGCTGAGAATCCAAACCTGGAAAATATGCAAAGAAGCTTGCTTCGGAGCCCCCCAATCGGCATTCGTAATCCAGCGCCTGATACGAATGCAGTGGTGGATAGAGAAATTGTTTTTTCCTGGGAAGGACAAGCCCAGGAGGACAATATGCTGCTGGAAGTACTGAATAACCAGGAACGGATAATAAAAGAACAAAAAATTCCGCTTCACCAGTCCCAGTTGACTCTCAATGTGGAAAACTGGCCAGAAGGCTTGTATTACTGGCGATTGATGGGTAAAAGAGAATTGTATTTTTTAGGGAAATTCAAGATAATTCATCAAGGAAGCAGGGAGTAGGGGAGGAGCTTTCTAAAAATATCTTCCTCATTTGATTGGAAACAAATAATTTACCCACTTAAGAAGGGAAGGAAAACTTCGCAGCACTTGACCAAGCAATGAGGCTGTCTTTTTTTAATCCAGTTATCCGATATCATATAAACAGAAGCATCCTTATTTTCCCTTTCTTTTTTTGCTGGGACAAGGTGTTTGAGGCGAGAAGGTCAGGCAGAGAAAATCTGAGAAAATCTACTTAACATAACATTAATTATATACTTAATGATTTATGGATTTGCTGGGCAGCCTTCACGAATAATATTTTTTATGTTAAATAGATGGATTTGAAAGTAAAAATCAGTGCCAGATATCTATGCACACCAAAAGAAGTTTTAGCGCGTCGGGCGATTTATTTTTCCAAAAAATTGAAAATTTATTCAAGCCCGAAAGTCTTATGGCTTTGGGCACTTGGCGAAGAAATTGTATGTTTTACGGAGTATTGATTTCTGACAACACATTCATTGACAAAATTAAACTGCTATACAAATGA
>JAAUUB010000045.1 GCA_012031215.1 Microscillaceae bacterium
CTGGGCAGCATCGAGGGGGAAAAAGATTGCCATCATCGGCGATATTCTGCACTCGCGGGTGGGGCTTTCCAATATTTTTGCTTTTCAGAAGCTGGGCGCAGAGGTCATGGTTTGCGGGCCTATCACGCTCTTGCCCCGCTATGTGCGCGAGCTGGGGGTCAAGGTAGAGCTGAATGTCCGCAAGGCGCTCGAGTGGTGCGATGTGGCCAATGTATTGCGTATCCAGCTGGAACGCCAGCAAATCAAGTATTTCCCTTCGCTGCGCGAATACGCCCTCTATTTTGGCATCAATGCCCGGCTCCTGGCCGAAATCGGCAAGGACATCGTCATTATGCACCCCGGCCCCATCAATCGGGGCATAGAGCTGGACAGTGCCGTGGCTGACTCGCCCCACGCCATCATCCTGGACCAGGTAGAAAACGGCCTGGCCGTCCGAATGGCCGTTTTGTACCTGATTGCGGGGCAGGTGGCCTGAGCAAGGCCCGGCCACTCAGCGCACGATGAGCAAGCGGCCCGACTTTTCAAATATCCTTTCGGGATAAAGCGGATGGGCATAGCGGGCTTTCCAGTAATAAACCCCGGCGGGCACGGGTCGGCCATTGCTGTTGCCGTTCCAGGAATAAAGCGGACTAAACAGGACAAAGATGTTTTCGCCCCAACGGTTAAAAACCCGGAAGTCTAAATTGATAAAATCTCCGCCAAAGATTTCCAAGATATCATTCAGCCCATCCCCATTGGGGCTAAAGGCTTCGGGAAGGAGAAATGCGGGCTCGCATTTGCCAAACACTTCAAAGGTATGGGTGCGCACACAGCCATAGCCATTGTCCATGCGAAGGTGGTAAATTCCCGGCGATTTCACTTCAAAAAGCTGGCCCTGGCCCAAGACAAGCAGTTCATTGCCTTTGCGCCATTCGTATTGCCGGGCAAAATTAGCCCTCAAAAAAAGGCCTCCTACATTGTCGGGGCACACAAAGAGCGAATCTGGAATAGGCGATAGGGCTTCGGGCTGGCCTACAATCTCAAAACGTTGGGAAATTTGGTAGATACAACCCAAGCCATCCCGATAGTCGTAGCGGGCGTTGTGGTTGCCAAAGCCCAACAAGGCGGGCTGCAGCCAATCGGTGGGTTGGCCGTCAATATAAAAAGTGCCCCCGGGCAGGGTAGCCTGTAGCGGTTGCGGGGCCGCGTTCTGGCAATAGCCCTCCTCCAGGCCCACAAAAGCCAGGTCATCCGGTGGGGCAAGGACTTCAATTTCCTGGCGCGCCTGGCCTGTGCAGTTGTTGATATCCGTAAATTGGTATTCAATCTGGTGTGTGCCCACGCCCAGTTCCGCCGGATTGAGCTGGAACTGGGTTTGGCCATTGATGCGAAAAAGCCCTCCCGCAGGGGTGGCCGATAAAGTCACGGTTGCGCTGTTGAAGCAATACTGAGGCGAAAGATTGTTAAAAACGGGCTGGGGCAAAGGCCGAAAATTCACCTGTATGGTATCGCGCAGTACACAAGTGCCTTTGTTGACCTCTACCCAGTAGGTGCCGCTTTGGCGGACAACGGTCTCGGCTTCGGTGCTGCCATCCGACCAAAGATAAGAAATGGCCCCGGCTCCGGCCCGCAGCACCACGCTATCGCCCTGGCAGGCACTGTTGTCGGGCCCCAGGTTGAGGCTGGCATAATCTGAAAAATAGCCATATTCCGAACTGGCCCCCAGGTTGTTCAGGATGCCAAGGTGAAAAAGCCCCGTGCTGTTGCTTACCAGCGTAGCCTGTCCCACCGGGATTTGACTGCTGTTGAACTCTTTGCGGGCCACCACCCATGCACCCTGAGTGCCCGGGACGACCACAAAATCGTTGGCCGTAACGAGCGTGGAATTGCCATTGATGCTAAAATTTTGCTGATGCCCGTTGCGAATAAGCAAAAAGAGGGCAAAATCGTCTGGGCTGGAGCGCACAAAGCCGATTTGGGTAGAGCCCGTGCAAGACAAATGGGGCAAAATGGCACTGGCGGCTTCGTTGGGGTGGCCCGACAGGTGCATCACATAGACCGGTTCGGTGCTTTCCAGGAAGGTAGAAAAATTGTTCAAATCAAAGGAGTAGGTTTGGCCCGCCTGTAGGGTGGCTACCACGGCGCCGTCCTGGCGCAAAACGGTATTGGGATAGATGGCCAGGACATAGCCCACCTCCGCACCTTGAAAGGCAAAGCCCCGCACAAGGATATGCTCCTTGCCCGCCAGATGAGCCGGAATGAGCTGGTCGCCTATCAAATCCCAGCCTGAGCCGGTCAGGATAGAATCATCGCTGATGGTCAGGGCAATAGGTTTGGAAGCCACTACGCGGGTTCCCTGAAGGTGGGGTGGCGGCATTGATGCCCACTGCCCGGGCCGAGAACGTTTCGCCCCTTTGGAGGGTGATGGTGAAAGGCACACCCGCCGGGCGGCCTTGCAGGGCGGCGGTGGGGGTGATGCTTACAAGGGTATTGTTTTCCGTAGCCACGAGGTCAAGGGCTTCCGAGCCGTTTTGGTTGGGAAACCTGTCCTGCGAAGGAATCAAAAACTCGGTTCCGAGCGCGTTGCGGCCTTTGAGGGTAAAAATTTCGGGATTGGCGGCATTGGCCACTTCATAATAGGCCGTGATGGTGGCCGTGGCCTGGATGCGAAGGCCTTTGTTGAGCACCTGATTGGCGGGGCGGTTTTCAATATTATTCAACTGGCTCGTCAAGTCTATGCTTTGGGTGCTGTTAGCCCCTACGGATACCACCAGCGGGCTAAAACCCGGATTGGCGGGTTGCGAAACAATCACCTGGGCTGGCTGGTCAAAAGTAGAAAAACGCAGCAAAATGGGGCGGTCGCCGTGGGCTTCGTCCACCGAAGGGGCCACAAACCAAAACTCCGTGTCTATCTGGGCCCGCAGCGCCGGTGTGTTTCCGGCCCAGAGCCAGAAAAGTAAAATCAACCTGTAAAAAGCCCTCTTATCCCAAGCCCAGCATCGTAAAACAGCCAATTTCATCCAAAACCTCCTTTATTTTCTGACAAAAGTACAAAAAATACCCCAGGTTCAGCGCGGAGGGGCGGATTCTTTGTCATTGAGCCAGGCAAAGGACTACATCCAGGCCAGAAATGCCGCCCTTGGGGGAGCAATTTGGGCCGACTTGGCCTTCGGCGATGTATCTTTCAGCAAAGCCGGGCGCAGATTGTCATCGGGCTTACGGTCTATCAATTTATGGTAGGGGTCAAGTCCGGCGCGGTTTGGTTTTTGGGCCACCCGAATACGCAGGCTTCGGTCTTGGCTACGCAGGCGGTGCTTTTTGAAATAAATGGCTACGGTTTCGGTTTTGCCTTTCACCTTTTTCTCTCCAAAAATTCCCACATCTACATAGTCCTGCATCTTGATTTTGCTTTCCTTGCCAGTCCCGTCGGCCCGGAGTTTTTGGGCCGAAAAAGTGATTTCCACTTCATATTCTTTGCCTATGGGTCGGTAAGTAACCGATTTGACCTCCAGGTCATACAGGGTGATGGTCTCAATCATGTCGCGAAGCAGATAGCGCAATGAATCGGGGGTTTCGCGGCGCAGGTAGCCCAGGAGGTCTTTCATGGTGGTATAAGGAGGCCCTTTGAAGCGGTAGTCCTGCACATAGGCCCGGATGGCCCGGTTGAGGCGTTCTTCGCCCAGCAGGTCTTTGAGGGCATACATCACCACCGAGCCTTTCTGATAATGGATATATTGCTGATTTTCGGAAAGCAAAAGGGGTTTCTCTTCTTTGATTTCGGAGCCACGACCGCGCAGGTAGCGGTCCAGTTCCAGGCGCAGGAATTTTTTCATCTGGTCCGGGCCATACTCTTTTTCCATGACCATCAGGGCCCCGTATTGCGACATGCTCTCGGAGATGGTTCCGGCCCCCTGGGTATTGGCGGGCACTATCTGATGCCCCCACCACTGGTGGGCAATTTCGTGGGCCGTTAAATAAAAGACATAGTCAATATCGTCTTTCTTGCGCACATTGGCGATAAAGCCAAGACTTTCGGAATAAGGGATGGTATTGGGGAAAGACTGGGCAAAGCCAGCATAGCGGGGAAACTCAATAATCCGGGCCTGGCGGTGTTGGTAAGGCCCAAAATGTGTGCTGTAATAGTCCAGGGCCTTTTTCATGCCCTTCATCATCCGGTCCAGGTTATAGGTATGCACCGGGTGGTGAAAAATTTCCAGGCGCACGGTATCGCCCTGGGGACCTTTCCAAAGGTCTTTTTTGAGGGCAAAGCGGCCCGACAAGATGCTGTAGAAATTGAGAATGGGGGCATCCATTTTATATTGAAAGTAGCGGCGGCCATTTTTGCGCCATTCTTTTTGCAGATAGCCGGGCGCAATCGCAATTTGGTCGGGCGCGGTGCTGAGGGTGGCTTCAAAAGTGATAAAATCCGAATGTTGGTTGATAAAGTTTTCCTGTTGGGCCTTGGGGTCGTCGATGGCCGGGGTGCGGGGACGGGGAGGCAATCCCTGCTTTTGGCGGATTTCGTCCAGCCCCAGTTCAGCCGCCTCCTGATAGCCAATGAGCGGAAAATAAGCAAAGTTATTGAAGAAAGTGCCATTGTGCACGAGGTCCGTATTGCTGCCCCGGTTGCGAAAGCCCTCGTTGCTGTAGGCCAGTTCAAAATTCAGGCGTAATTGCTGACCGGGTTTAAGGGGCTTTTTCAGGGTATAGACATAAAAATCAAACTTTTCGTCGGCCTTGAGGGCTTGGGTAGGCACCGAGAAAGAGAATTTATACTTTTGTGGGCGATTGAACAAAAGCAGGTGAATTTCTTTGATGTCCTGCTGCGTTTTGTTTTGCAAGGTGTAGGTTCCTTTGGCCCGCATTTTTCTTGATTCAGGAAATAAATCTACTTCAAGTTTTACTCCGCTTACTTTTGGCTGGGGAATTTGGGCGTATTTTTTATACTTTTTTTCGTAGTCGGCTTGTAGCTTCTGAAACTGCTTGCTGGTATAAAATGGGTTAAGCACATGGGTATTGTAATAAATAAAGCTTCCCAGGCTCACAAACAAAAGGAGCAGTACCGCCAGCACCATCCGGGGTATGGGGCCAAAATTTTGCCTTGCATTTCGCCCGCGGGCCTTGCGCGATAAATCACTGCCCCGCACCCAGTAAAGGCTGGAAATCAGCAGCAAAATCCCCGAAAAGGCCCCCCAATAGCCAAAAAAACTCAGATAGCCGGGCAGGTAATGCCCAAAGCCGTTCATGTCTGAATAAACCAGGCCACTATTTCCGTTGAAGCGAAATAAATTATCTTCAATGCCCAAAAAGTTTAAAAACAATGAATTGAAGAAGAAAAAGAGTACCACTACAAAAAAGCCCAAAAACTTATTATTGAGCATTACCTGCACAAAGAAGGAAAGGGCGGTAAAGGTGAGAAAAGGCAGCAAATCATAAAAAAACAGGGTTTGCACATAAAGGCCCAACTCATAGCGAAAATAACCCTGGAAGGTTTGTATCATGATTCCGCAGACCATCATCACCCCCGACAATAAGAGCAAAACCCCCAGCAGGGCCAATAATTTGCCTCCAAAAACGACCCAGTTGGGCACTGGCAGAGCATCAAACATCAAATTGACCCGCACACTGCGTTCCTTCCAGACTACCTCGCCCGAATAGAAAACGATGATGGCCAGCAAAAACTGCGCAAAAGAGCCCGAAACCAAATCCAAGACCTCGTAGGTTACGGGCAAGGTAGGGGTTTCGTAAATTTGCCCCCCAGCGTGGCCGAGAGAATGATCAGCAGCACCCCTACCCCGGTGATGGCCAAAAAGACCGGACTGCGCACAATGCCCCAAAATTCCTGTCTGGCCAGTCGCCGCATCAAAGCCCAAAAGCTGGCCTGGCTAAAACTGGGGCTCACAAGGGGCAAGGCGATTTTGTGCCCGCTCACGGTATCGGCAATCTGGCGAAATACCGGCTCACTGCTCCGCCGACGGCGTGTCGCCACCCGACGGGCATTGCCAGTTACAAAAGAAAACCGAAAATAAGTGCCTAGCAAAATGGCCAGTCCCAGCCCCATCCATATCAAATGATTGAACAGCAGCACGGGGGCATAGGGAATCGTCCGGGTGTTTTTTTCGGCCACCGTCCAAAACTCCGTGATGTTGGCCAACGCAACGCTCCCGGTGGGGTCCAGCAGGGCCGCCAGGAATTTATTATCCAGTTGTTCGGTCAGGGTGCTAGAGGCCACCAGCAACACCAACACAATAATGGCATTGAGATAAATAAAGAGGGGATTGCGGCTCAGGGTAACGGTGGCAAAAAAAATGGAGCCCGTAAAGAAGGCAAAAGGCAAGACCGACATCCAGAAAGGATGCAGATAATGGTAGAGCTGAAAAGGCCCCAGCCGCTCTTCTACCACATTGGGCAGCTGCAAAGCCAGCATAAAACCCAGCAAAACCCCCACCAGGGCCAGCCCGGCCCAGCACAAAGAGCCAAGATAACGCCCCGCCAGGTAATCAATCTTCCGAATGGGCTTGGTGAAAAAGAGCATCTGGGTTTGGTGCTCAAAGTCGCGGTACACGGGCACTCCCATAAAAGCCGCAATGGCAAACACACCAATGGCCCCGCCTACAGTGGCAATCAGGATGTGCAGGTTAAAAGGAGAATTGAGCAGGTTTTGACCACCTCCGGCAATGGTAATGGCCGTTTCGAGGCCAAAACTGCCAAATAACACTGAGCCATAAAGCAGGCCCACCATTAAATAAATCAGAAAATAGACATACGTAACCGGACGCCGGGCCCGATAAAGCAATTCAAACCGGAAAATATGTAAAAACATACGCTATTGCCACTTGATAATGGATGATATTATTTAATTGGTATTTTGAGAAGAGGATTCGTAACACCCTGACCCAAAAAATCTTTTTCTTCTTGCGGAGGAAAGGGGCATTCCCTGGCCACCTCTTGCAAAAGAATTTTGAAAAGCTTGTTTGAGAAGCTCGAAACAAAAATTACTTTTGACCACCGAGGCAAAAATAACACGAAACTGTAAAGCCACCATTGGGCGCAAAAATTTAAACCCTTCATTCTCAAAAATATGCCAAGCTCCATAGACCAGGCCCGCGCCGTTCGCCCGGGAGAAGAATTGCCCCTTGCGCCCCTGGAAGCTTTCTTGCAGGCCGCCCTCCACATGCCCGAAGCCCGCCTGGATGTGGCCCAATTTCCCAGTGGCTATTCCAATCTGACCTATCTTTTGCGCTTTGGGGAGAAAGAACTGGTCTTGCGTCGTCCGCCCCTCGGGGCCGAAAACATCCGCAAGGGGCACGATATGGGCCGGGAATACCGGGTGCTTTCCCTGGTGCATCCCGTCTATCCCAAAGCCCCCCAGCCCTTGGCCTATACCGAGGACCCGGGCATCATTGGAGCACCTTTTTATGTGATGGAGCGCATCCAGGGAATTATTCTCCGGGCCGGGCAGGCACTGGCCTATAGCCCGGAGGAAATGCGCACCCTCTCCGAAAATTTTATTGATAATTTTGCCGCCCTGCACCGCCTGGATATTTACCAATCGGATATTGTGCAGCTAGGCAAGCCCGATGGCTATCTGGAGCGCCAGGTAAGTGGCTGGGCCAATCGCTGGCAAGCCGCCCAAACCGAAGCCATCCCGGAGATGGATTTTGCCATTGAATGGCTGCAGCAACACCTGCCTTCCAGCCCTCCCCCAAGCCTTATTCATAATGATTACAAATATGACAACCTGATACTCGATGCCGATGCGCCTACCCAAATCAAGGCCGTGCTGGACTGGGAAATGTCCACGGTGGGCGACCCTTTCACCGATGTAGGCATTTTGCTCAGCTATATTTCGGAGGCCAATGACCCGCCGCACCTGAAAAACTTTGGCATAGAAGTAGCCCCGGGGGCTTTGAGCCGGGCCGAGCTGGTGGCGCGCTACGAGGCCCAAAATCAGGTCAAGGTTGCCAATTTGCCTTACTACTACGCTTTTGCCTTGTTTAAGCTGGGGGTGGTGGTGCAGCAAATCTACTACCGCTATCATCAGGGCTACACCCGGGATGCACGCTTTGCCCCCCTTATTCACCTGGCCAAAGACTGTGCTTTGATGGCAAAAAGAGTGATTCAGGAGCAAAAAATAAGTGGATTTAGTGCCTGAGTCAGGACAATTTTAAGTTTTTGGCGGCCAATAACTGCCCGGGATAAAACTCTGCCATTTGGTCTATTTCTTCGGCCTCGGAGTCAGCCTCATTGTTTTGAATGGCATCAGATTGTGCCAATTCAGTATCCAGGTAGCGCACCAATTGCCATTCGCCGGCTTCGTTTTCGGTCAGGGCGGTCAGCGATTCTACCCAGTCGCCCGAATTGAGATAGAGAATGTCATCGAGGTATTTCACATCCGGCTTGTGGGTATGGCCACAAATAATGCCCTGGCATTTCTTGAAGCGGGCCATTTCCGCCATTTGTTTTTCATACGTCGAGGCAGGCGAGACCGCCGATTTGACCTTGCTTTTGATGTATTGCGAAAAAGAATAAGGGGGTTTGCCCATTTTCTTGCGCCAGGCATTGTAAAACTTATTGAGCCAAAGCAAAAAGGTGTAGCCAATAGAACCCAGCTTGGCAATCCACTTCAGATGGGTGGTTACAGAATCAAAAATATCGCCGTGCACCACATAATAGCATTTTCCGCCGCTTTCGTGGATGTAGTCCATCTGGATGGAAAGATTACCAATCGTAAGGGGCAGGATATTGTCCAGGAAATCATCGTGGTTGCCGTGCAGGTAAATGACCTTGGTATTATGCTCTTCAATCATTTTGAGCACCATTTTGAAAAAACGGGTGTGCTTCACTTTCCAACTGCCGTATTTTTTCAGTTCCCACCCGTCTATGATATCTCCATTGAGGATGAGCTTGTCGCAGGTATTGTATTTTAGAAAGCGCACCACCTCGCGGGCTTTGGAACCCGCCGTGCCCAGGTGCACATCCGAGAGGATGATGGTTTTGTGATGTTGCCGCACGGGACGGAGGGGATGCTTCTGATTTTCGTACATACGCTGCCGATAACCAAATAAACCTAAGTTTCTACCGGGACAAATTTAGAAAATATTTTTAAGCCTACGTATTTTTGCTTGCTCAATTGCAATCCAAGAAAATACTGAATCGTCATACAGGGTTGGGCCTCTAAGGGGCAGGCTTCAGGGCCGCGGCCTTCTTGGTGAGTTCTACATGATAAATGTCCCCTTCCCGCACCAGAAAAGCCTCTTTGCCATGCCGGGGGATGACAAATCCCTCTTCGTGCTGATGGGAATTAAAAGGGGCCCCTATATTGAATACCTGTCCGGTAGTGCCATCGGGTTGTAGCGTAGTCATAAAAATATCCAGCCCCCCCCGGCTGGTGTAGCCATCCGAAACAAAATAAAGTGTTTTGCCATCGCCCGCCAAAAAGGGATTTCGCTCATCTTGCGGGGTAGAGAGGGCCATTTTTTTCGGTTCTTCCCAAATGCCGGTCGCTTCTTGGCGCCGGGCCAGGTATAGGTCCATTTGGCCGCTATAATTCTGGCCAAAGGCAAAAATGAAGGTATTGCCATCGGGCGAAAGCGTGGCCCCGTCGGTAGCCAATCCAGTGCCAGAGGCGGCTATTGTCTGAAAAAAAGTGGTCAAGCCGCCGCCCAGGCCTTCTATTTGCAGGTCTTTGCCTTCTTGTAGCAGGGGCAGGCGGTAGTAAGGCCCGCCAGAAGTTTCCCAGTTATCCCGCCAGCTTTGAAAGTACAAATACAGCATATCCGGGCTTATATTAGGTTCGTCCTCGCCATTCGAGGTGGAAATACTGTGAGCCACTTCGGGTTTTTTCCATGCTCCTTTTTCGTCTTTGAAAGTGAACCAGATGTCCCCATCGGCCTCCTCCTTTCCATTATGAATGGTATATCTATTGTTGGACCAGGGCATCTGACCACGCCCCGACATAAACAAGAGGCATTGGCCATCTGGGGTGATGCAAAGATTTACCTCCCGGGCCGAGGTATTGAGCTGGTTCATAGGTTTTAAGACAATCGCTTCCGAATGTACCAGGATGGAATCTTTCTTGGCTCGATTTCGCTTTTGCGATTGGCCCGGCAAGGGTAAAAAAATATAAGCAAGGCGCATAGCCCGCCAAAGAGGAGTGGGGTTTTCATAGACTTGATATATGAACCTAAAATTAAAGCCTTGTCGCCGATTTTCCCGGCAAAATATCTTGTTTTCTTGCCAATAAAAAAGCCCGTCCAAACAAGGGCGGGCTTCATTGCTGACCAGGACAAAATGCGGATGGCTTTACTGGCCTTTGTATTCGGGCTTGATTTTATCCCCGAATTCTTTTTCCAGCTTGGTAATTTTAGGGTCAATCACATACACACAATACCCTTGTGAGGAATTATTGTTGTAATAATTCTGGTGATAATCTTCCGCTTTGTAGAACACCGGCAGGGCCGAAATCTCGGTTACAATCGGATTGGGCCATACCCGGGCCGACTCCGTTTCTTTTTTCACCTTTTCGGCAATGGCTTTCTGGGCCTCATCGTGGAAAAAAATCACCGAGCGATACTGTGTTCCTACATCGGCCCCCTGGCGATTGAGCGTAGTGGGGTCATGCGTACGGAAAAAGACATACACAAGGTCTTCGTAAGCAATGACCTTGGGGTCAAAGGTAATTTGGGCCACCTCGGCGTGGCCTGTTTTGCCGGTGCAAATTTCCCGGTAGGTAGGGTTTTTGATGGTGCCACCGGCATAGCCCGACTCCACAGCAATGACCCCTTTCAGGCGCTGAAAGACGGCTTCTACACACCAAAAACAGCCGCCTCCGAAAGTGGCTTTTTGGGTTCCGGCTACTTGCTGAATCTCACTCATAGTTTCTTTGGGCGCATTATTTTGTGAATTACAAGACCAAGACAAAATACTCAGGGCAAAAACACAAGCAACAAAAGGTTTGAACATACAATTTTGAGAAAAAAGGTGAATGGAGAATTAAAAAGGTAGTGTTTTGTCATCCAGTGTTGTAACATACGATTTTTAAACCCTGCCTACATCTCAATAGTTCAAACCATTTTGAAAGGCTCAGGGTTTGTCCTTTCCGCTACATTTTAATATTCCTTTTTGGAGGAGTTCGTCGATGGTGGCCTGGCTCACCCCAGCTTCCTCGAGCAGGGCCAGGCTGTCTTCGCCCAAAAGGGGTGGGGCCCACTGGGGGCAGCCAGGGTGCTCGAGAATTTCAGCGGCACACCAATCGTCTTGATTTTGCCCGCGGTGGGATGTTCCAGTTCGGCTACCATCTGCCGGGCCTGGATTTGTGGGTCTTCATCCACTTCGTCCTGTTCATAGACCAGGTTGAGCAATAAGTCCTGGGCAATGCCCAAATCGTGCCAGTAGCGTCCGTCTTGAGTTTGAAAAAGCTCCGTGAGTTCCTGTTTATAGCGGGCCAGTTCTTCCGGGTTTTGGGCCAGCATTCGCGATTTCCAGGCGGGCTTGCCCACCACATCGCAAAAACGCTCCCAAAATTTTGCTTCCAGCGCGCCCAGGGCCAGGTAGCGGCCATCACGGGCCCTGTAAATGCCATAATTGAGCAGCCCGCCGGAGAGAAAAGCTTCATTGCGGGCAATGTTTTGCCCGGTTATCCACTGTACGGCCCGGGCGTTGAGTGTGAGGGGCATCACCCCGTCCATCATCGATACATTCTACGTATTGCCCCACGCCCTGGCGGTCGCGGGCATAGACAGCGGCCAGGCACCCCATCACGGCCATGTAAGACCCTCCGGCAATATCGGCCATCTGGATTAAAGGCGTTTGGGGGGCTTCGTGTGCATTGCCGCTCAGCACCCCGGCCAAGGTGATATAGTTGAGGTCGTGGCCAGCCAGGTGGGCATAAGGGCCTGTTTGTCCATAGCCAGTGATGGCCACATAGATGATTTTGGGGTTTACTTTTTTGAAATCTTCGTAGCCCAGGCCCATTTTTGCCATCACTCCGGGGCGAAACTGCTCCATGACAATATCCGCTTCCCGAGCCATCTCCAGGATGATTTGGCGGCCTTCAGGGGTGGCATAGTCCAGAGAAAGACTGCGTTTGGAACGATTCATGGCCAGGTAGCCCGCCGATTCGCCGCCTTTGTGAGGGGGGAAATCACGGGTGTAGTCGTAAAATTTAGGGGCCTCTATCTTAATGACCTCGGCCCCCATGTCGGCCAATAGCATCGTGCCGAGGGGGCCTGGGAGCAGTCGGGTGAAATCCAGGACTTTCAAGCCCTGCAATGGGCCCGTGTGGGGCTTGCGTGAAGGCTGCCCCTGGTGCTTGCTTTTAGAATAAGTATCGGCAGGAAATTCCAGCTTTCGAAAAAACTGACTGTATCGCATCATCTCGGGCAGGTTATCAATCCTGATTTGTCCGGATAAAACCGCCTCTTGTGCCGAGCGAAGACCCAGTTCGGTATCCAGATAGGTGATGGCATCCGTGCGAATAGTACACACCGGCACTCCCTGCAAACCTTCCTGAATCTGGCAGGCTCCGGCGCTGATTTCCACCGTAAATTGTATTTCCCCCAAATCAAAATGAAAAATACCGTCATAATCGCCTGCCTTTTCGGGGCGGAAGCGGCTGGCCAAACCGGCAAACACCTCTTGAATGCTCATACTCATTTCTTATAATAATTAAATGAATGTTTCCTAAAATACCATGCTCAAAATTAGGGCCTCCGGGTGGGAATAAAAAAAGCGCGGGGCTGCTTTCTTGGGGCAAAGGCATTTAGCCACCCCGGTTTGGTAAAAAAAACAAATTTTTTTGTAATGACTGCGGCTCCAGGCTTACTTATGGTGAAATTATAGCGGTATGACCAAACGTAAAAAAACTTTTGTTCGGGTCCTTTTTGTGTTGGGGATGGGCCTCATCGGGGGACTGATGGGCTATTTTCTTGGAAAATACCTTCTGCCTGCCTCCAACCAAGGGCCTTCTTTGCCATTGTATTATAAGCTGGCCCTGATACCGCTTTTTCCTCTGGCCATTTTTCTGGTAATTGCCGCCCACGAGCTGGGGCACGTAATGGCTGGTTTGGCAATGCGTTTTCAGTTCTCGATGCTCACCATTGGGCCTTTGATGTGGCAAAAGACGGCACCCGGCTTCGTTTCAACTGGAACACCAATCTCAATACTTTTGGAGGTTTGGCCTTATGCCTTCCGCGCGACCCACAATATCTCATCCGCCGTTTTCTGGTTTTTGCGGCGGGAGGGCCTTTGGCAAGTTTGCTGCTGGCCGGACTGGGACTGGGGAGCTATTATGCTCTGGAAGCAGCCTGGGGGCATTCGGACTATCTAGGCGTATATTTGCTTAGTTTTCTGTGTTTTTTCACGGGGCTTATTTCGTTTTTTTATCTTTGTGGTAACGATGATTCCGATGCGAAGTGGGGGTTTTTATTCTGATGGGGGACGTATCCTCAATCTCTGGCGGGGGGGATATGCGGCTCAGATTGACACGGCCCTTTTGACTGCTTATGCACATTTGGTGAGTGGGATGCGTCCGAAGGCGATTAGCCCATTGCTTCTTCTGGAAGCCCTGGAATTGCCCCAAGAAAGCCCTTTCAAAGGGTATTTACATAACTTACTGCACCACCATTACCTCGACAAAGGAGAGATGGAAATGGCCGCCCATCATCTGGAAAAATATGAAACCTACCTGCAAGAGATACCAGAAGGATACCAGGCCAGTTTTTGGCTGGATAAGGCCTTTTTCCTGGCTTTTGTTGCCAGAGATGCCGAGGCGGCCCAGCAAGCTTTTGACCAGGCCCGCCTCAATCCGGCCATTGCCAAAAGCGTGGTCTATAGGGTAGAAGCGGCCCTGGCCCTGGTGCATCAAAATTGGGAGCAGGCCCACTACAAAGCCGAAATGGCCCTCAAAGAACTGGCCAATTCTATAGACAAAGGCAGTGCCCTGGCCCAGAAAGAATGGGTGGAAGGTATCGGGGCGCAAGCCCGTGAGGCACAAAACCAAGCCTTGGCCCTGGGAACAAAAGAGCTACCTTTTGAGTGAGTAGCAGGCCCGCCATCAGTTGTCGCTTATTTTCCTCTGCTTTGCAAGCCCTAAATCTCCTGGTTGCACAAAGGCCAAGCGGTCTTTGGTAGCTTCCCGCTTTTAGTCGGCATTTATCTGCCAAAATGTTTTTATCAGCGAAATTGTAGGTAAAAATGAATCCTCCTCAAAGGACAAAGCATCTGCTTGGGTAAAAAGGCAAATGGCCTGAGAAGCTTTTGCACAAAGTCAGAAACTTTACAATCGGATAGCGTAGATTGGCCCGCTTTGACTGGTTTGCCACCGACCAGCGCGGTTTTTCTATAACAAATTAATAACAAAAACCCTGCGAAGGGATGTTTACTTTTGCTTTCAGAAGATGAAGAAAAAGCAAATAGAGGAAGGCTAGCAAGTGGCGTAAAAGCATATGATTGCCTTTTAGTATGAAAAAACACTGGATTCGTATTATTTCTTTGATGGCACTTGGATTGGGGCTGCTGGTTTTCATATTGGTACAGGCGAAGTGGTTAAGTTTTGGCAAGGCCAGTGCGCCCGAAAAAACTGCGAATAAACCCATCGAGGACCGTCGCCCCCCCGTCAGAGGAATGATTATCAAAAAAGCTGTCTTGCAAAACCGCATCAAAGTAACCGGGACACTGCTGCCCGATGAAGAAGTGAGTGTAACGAGCGAGGTAGCCGGACGGGTTGTGCGTATAAATTTTGCCGAAGGTCAGCAGGTAAGCCAGGGAACCTTGTTGGTCAAAATTAATGATGCGGAGCTACGTGCTCAGCTTGAAAGGCTCAAGGCCCAGGTACAATTGTATGAAAACCGTGAATTTCGGCAGCGCAAGCTTTTGGAAAAAGGCGGGGTGAGCCAGGATGAATATGAAGGCATCGTGGCCGAACTAAACGCTTTCCAGGCCCAGGTAAAAGAAACCCAGGCCCAAATCCAGAGAACCGAAATTCGCGCCCCTTTTGCCGGTACGGTGGGGCTGCGCCAGGTAAGCAATGGCAGTTATATCAATCCGGGCACTTCGGTGGTGCAGTTGGTTAATCAGCAAAGACTAAAAATAGAGTTTTCCGTTCCCGAAAAATATGCCAATGCCGTGCGGGCCGGGCAAAAGATTTTGGTCAGCGGCGAAAGCCTTCCGGAGCCGCTGCCGGCCCAAATCTACGCCATAGAGCCAAAAATAAACCTAGAAACCCGCACCCTGACCGTGCGGGCCTATCTCAACAACCCCAACAACCGCCTTGTACCCGGGGCTTTCGTGGACATTGCCATCATCCTGGAAGAAGTAGAAAATGCCATTGAAGTGCCGACTGTGGCGGTCATTCCCGAACTTGGCGGGCAAAAAGTGTTTGTATATAAGGCCGGAAAAGCCATTTATACCGTCGTCAAGACAGGCTTGAGAGGCGAACAGACCGTGCAAATCACCGAAGGCCTGTTGCCTGGGGATACCCTGATAACTTCCGGTATTTTGAACGTGCGCCCGAATGTCGAGGTAAATCTGCTGACCGTAGAGTAATGATTAGAATTTTTCCCCGCCGCTTTAAGATTCAGTATTATGAGTAGTCTGTCTCAAACCAGTATTTTTCGCCCGGTGCTCACGATTGTGATGAGCATTACCATAGTTTTGTTTGGGGTGATTGGTTTCACCTATCTGGGCATTCGCGAATATCCCAGTATTGACCCTCCTATCATCAATGTTTCTACTTCCTATATTGGTGCCAATGCCGATGTTGTGGAATCTCAAATTACGGAGCCACTCGAGGAGGCCATCAATGGGGTGGGCGGTATTCGCTCACTGGTGTCGGTGAGCCGCGACGGGCGTAGCACCATCACCGTAGAGTTTGATTTGAGTGTAGATTTGGAAGCCGCAGCCAATGATGTGCGGGACAAGGTATCCCAGGTTGTGGGTAATTTACCTTCGGATGCCGAACCGCCCGTAGTGGCCAAAGCCGATGCCGATTCCGAACCTGTGATTTTCATTACCATTCGTAGCGAAAAAAGACCCATTCTAGACCTGACCCGTATTGCCAAAGATGTATTCAAAGAGCGTTTTCAAACCATCAATGGGGTCAGTGAGATTTATATCTGGGGCGAAAAACGCTATTCTATGCGCCTTTGGATGAACCCAGCCCGGCTTTCGGCCTACGGACTCACGCCGCTGGATGTGCAAGAAGCCTTGCGTCGCCAAAACGTGGAACTACCCACGGGCCGTATAGAAGGCAATGAAACCGAGCTTTCTATCCGTACGATGGGTCAAATCAGTACCCCGGCGCAGTTCAATGACCTCATCATCAAGCAAGAGGGGGAGAATATTGTACGCTTCAGCGATATTGGCAAGGCGGAACTTGGCCCCCAAAACTTACGCACCAGTCTCAAGCGCGATGGAGCCCCTTGTGTGGGCAATGCCATTGTTACCCAGCCCGGCACCAATCAAGTGGCCATTGTGGATGAAGTATATGCCCGCCTGGAGCAAATCAAGAAAGACCTTCCCCAAGATATTGAGGTCGGCATTGGTTTTGACCAAACCATTTATGTCCGGGCTTCCATCAAAGAAGTAGAAGAAACTATCCTCACGGCCTTCGTACTGGTAACGCTGGTGATTTTCTTGTTTTTACGCGACTGGCGCACCAGCTTCATCCCTGTCATTACCATTCCGGTTTCTTTGATTGGTACATTTTTCATTATGTACCTGGCGGGTTTTTCCATCAATGTGCTCACGCTGCTGGGCATTGTGCTGGCCATTGGCCTGGTGGTGGATGATGCCATTGTGATGATGGAAAACATCTACAGCCGCATTGAAAAAGGAGAAGCCCCCCTAGAGGCCGGGGTAAAGGGAGCCAGTGAAATTTTCTTTGCAGTCATTGCCACCACCGTCGCATTGGTTGCGGTTTTCCTTCCCATTATTTTTCTACGCGGGCAAACGGGCCGTTTGTTCGTAGAGTTTGGGCTTGTGATTGGCGGCAGTGTGGTTATTTCTTCCTTTGTTGCCCTGACGCTGACCCCAATGCTATCCTCCCGGATACTGAAAAGAAGAGAAAGACAAAACTGGTTTTATCGGGTAAGCGAACCTTTTTTTGTGTGGCTCAACCGGGGTTACGCCCAAAGCCTTTTGGTTTTTATGAAAATGCGTCTGCTGATATGGCCCTTAATTTTAGGTTTGGGGGCCTTGATTTATATATGGGGCACTACCCTGCCCTCAGAAGTGGCTCCTCTGGAAGACCGCTCCATCCTAAGGCTTTCGGCCACCGGGCCAGAAGGGGCCACCTTTGAATATATGGATGCTTACATGAAGCAGCTCATTCAATATGCCCAAAAAGAAATTCCAGAGACCGAAGGCATCATTACCGTTACATCGCCGGGTTTTTCGGCCTCTTCTTCGGTCAATTCGGGCTTTATGCGCTTGCGCCTTTTAGCCCCTGAAAAGCGCCTACGCACCCAAAGAGAAGTGGCCGCTCAACTCAGTAAGGACTTGCCCCGCTTCACCGATGCCAAAGTCAATGTTTTTCAAACGCCGACTATAGGAAGCGGACGGGCAGGCCTCCCCCATTGAGTTTGTCATTCAGGCGGGCAATCTGGAAAAGCTCAAAGACGTTTTACCTAAGTTTTTGGAAAAAGCCTATCAAAATCCTACTTTCAATTTCGTGGATGTCAACCTTAAATTCACTAAGCCCGAGCTTCAGGTAAGCATCAACCGGGAGAAAGCCGTCAAGCTCAATGTTGCCGTGATTGACATTGCCCAGACCCTGCAATTTGCCCTGAGTGGGCAGCGCTTTAGCTATTTTACGATGGATGGCAAGCAATACGAGGTCATTGGCCAGTTGCAGCGCGAAGACCGTAACAAGCCTGCTGACCTAACTGCCATTTATGTGCGCAATCGGGAGGGCCAGATGATACAACTAGACAACCTGGTGAATGTACGCGAAGAAAGCACGCCGCCCCAGCTATTTCGTTACAATCGCTACCTTTCGGCCACAGTTTCGGCCGGGCTGGCCGAGGGCAAAACCATCAGCGAGGGTATTGCGGCCATGGAGCAGATTGCCGAAGAGGTCTTAGATGGCTCTTTTACTACGGCCCTTTCGGGGCAGTCAAAAGATTTTATGGAAAGCTCCAACAGTTTATATTTTGCTTTTTCATTGGCCCTGGTCTTGATTTACCTGGTCTTGGCGGCCCAGTTTGAGAGCTTTCGTGACCCTTTCATTATTTTGATTACGGTTCCCCTGGCGATGGCCGGGGCCTTGGGCAGTTTATGGTTTTTTGGGCAGACCCTCAATATTTTCAGCCAAATTGGCATCATTATGCTCATTGGCCTGGTATCAAAAAACGGCATTTTGATGGTAGAATTTGCCAACCAGCTCAAGGCTCAGGGCTACGAGGTGCGCGAAGCCATTCTGGAAGCTTCCAGCTCGCGGTTTCGGCCCATTCTGATGACGAGTCTTTCCACCATTTTAGGCACTTTGCCCATTGCCCTGGCTTTGGGGGCGGGTTCCGAAAGCCGGGTTTCTATGGGGATTGCCATTGTGGGGGGCCTGGTATTTTCTACCTTGCTCACCCTGTATGTGGTTCCGGCAGTTTATTCTTATTTGACCAACCGCCGGGTGGTGCTTGTTGGAGAAAAAGCCGCCTGATTTTCCCTTTTGAATATGCGGCAGACCCTCCGAGAAATTACTGATTTACTTGCCTTATGAAGACAAACATTTACCTGTTCATCCTGGCTTTTGGAATAATGTTGCTGATGCAAGCCCCTGGCCTTTCGGCCCAAACCCGTTTTAAGGTGGAAGAAGCCGTACAAAAAGCACTGGCGCAAAACCTGGCTTTGCAGGTGCGCAAAATGGATACGCTCATCAGCCTCAATGACATTACCCTGGGCAATGCGGGCTTTTTGCCGACCCTAAGCCTGGAAGGCCGGGTGAATGGCAGTTTTACCAATACCCGCCAGGAGTTTTTAGATGGGCGTTCCCAATCGGTCAATGGTGCCAAAAACAGCCAACAATTTGGCGGCCTCCGTATGAACTGGATACTCTTTGACGGAATGCGGATGTTTTATAACTACGAAGCCCTCAAACAAAGCCACGCTTTTACCCAGACCAATATTTTATTGGAAATAGAAAACGTGCTGGCCAACACCTTGAATAATTACTACACCCTGGGCCAGCAGGAACAAACCCGCACCTTGCTCAATCAAAACCTGGAAGTGTCGCGCCAACGCCGAAGCATTGCCCGCGACCGGTATGAGCTGGGGGCTTTTTCGAGGGCCGACTACCTACGGGCGCAGGTAGATTTTAATACAGATAGTGCACAGGTGATTTTGCAAGACCAGTTCATTCTGGCTTCCCGGGCCCGCCTCAATCAGTGGATGGGGCAGTCGCCCGATACGCCCCTCCCTCCTACCGACTCGCTGGCCGAAGTGCCCCTGCTACGCTACGAGGCTTGGAAAGAAAAGGTGGAAGCCCAAAACGTGCAACTCCGGGCCGAACGCCAATCCCTGGCTTTGCGCCAAACGGATGTCTTGCTGAGCAAAAGTAATCGCTGGCCAACGCTGAGCCTTGATTTGGGCTATGATGCCTTAAATTCTCGTTCGGATGCGGGTTTTTTGCGCTCCAACCGCAACTATGGTCTCAATTATGCGCTAAACCTTTCAGTACCAATTTTTGATGGCGACAACCGCCGCCGCCAACAAGAAAATGCACAAATGCGCCTGGAACAAGCCCAGGCCAATTTGGAGAATATTGGACTTATAGCCCAAACTGATTTTGAAGTAGCTTTTCAGAGCTATGTGCAGCAAAAGGCACTCTATGACCTGGAAGCCAATAATGTCGATTTGGTACGCCAAAACCTGGATATTGCCATAGAACGCTATAAACTGGGAGGTATGTCGGCCTTAGAATTTCGTGATGCCCAGCTACTGGCACTTCAAGCCGAAAACCGGCTGATTGTGTTGCGCTACCAAATGAAGCTTCTGGAAATAGAAATCCGTCGAGTCAGTGGAGATTTGGTACAAGCGCAGTAGGGCCAGCCCCTCGTGCCTTGTTTAGTCAAAGTCTGGTTCCTCCGTTTCGTCGGCAATGTCCTCGGCTTCTTCTTCTTCATTGCTGTCTTCATTGCCATACTCATCCTCTTCGCCGACCGACAAATTGCCAAACTCATCGTAATCCTCATCATCTTCAATAATTTGGATGGCCTCCTCTGCGGTCATTCGGATAAGGTAATAGATGGTATCGGTCTCGAAGGGCAAGGCCGATACCTTTTTGCCCTGGGCATTGGTGAACTTGATGAGGTGTTCAGAAAAACCATTGGGATATTGCATTTTGAGTTTCATCAAAACGTCGTCCGGCAGTTGGTCATAATCTTTTACAATTCGCTTTTTCTCTGTCATAGATAGTTTGATTCCGCCCTTCAAGGGGGCTAAAGCTAAAAATCAGTACGCAAATATGGATGAATCGATGTGATTTTTTAAAAAAATGTGCGGAGTATTTTTTGTGCGTAAATCTATTTTTTTAGAAGGGATAAAAAATCGGAATAAAAACCGAGGCCAAAATCCAAAAAAGTAGGCTTAGGCCCACCCCTACCTTTGTGAAATCGCGAAAATAATAATGCCCGGCACTATAGACCATGGCATTGGTCTGATACCCTACCGGGGTCATAAAACTGGCCGAGGCCGCAAAAGTAACCGCCATCAAAAAAGGCATAGGACTTAGGCCCATTTTGGCGGCCAGGGCCAGGGCCAGGGGTGTAAGCAAGGCCGCCGTAGCATTATTAGACATTATCTCGGTGAGCAGACTCGTGCTGAGGTAAAGCCCCGAAAGCAGGGCAATAGGCCCCCAGGCCCCCAAATAATCAATCAGCCCCTGGGCCAGGTGCTGGTCCAGCCCGCTGTTTTGCATGGCCGTTCCGAGGCTGATGGAACCGGCCAGCAAGAAAATAATTCGCCAGTTGATGGCTTCGTAGGCTTCGTTCATTGTCAAGGCCCCCAACAACACCAGTATAATAACCCCCACCATAGTGGCAATCATAATCGGCAGTAAATTCAAAGAAGCCGTAATGACAATCCCCGCCAAGACCAACAAAACCAGAATAAAAGGCCGCTTCTGAAAATCATTGTTGGGGGCTTCGGATAGGATGGCAAAGGGCATTTCCGGTTCATTTTCCCTGCGTCTCAGCTCCCGGATGTAGTGGTTTTTTACTTCGGCCAGCACCACATCGCCGGCCCGCAAGGGCAGTTGATAGAGATGCTCGTAGCGAATGGCCTCCCGATGCCGGATGGCCAGGGGAATGGCCCTAAACTTTCGCCGGAAATCTACTTCGCGAAGATTTTTGCCAATAAATTCTGAATCGGCGGTGATGACCAGTTCAATCAAACTAGAGCCTGGGGTATTGAGGGTTTGGCCACCGATGCGCAAATTACTGGCCGGCAAGACCCGCACCCGGTCTTTGAGCTGGCGCATTTTATCTACATCGCAACGCACCTTTAGCACGTCCTGAGCCTCTAAAAAAAAATCGCCCGCTGGCTGATAAATAGATTGTCCTTGCCGTCGCACTTCAATCACGTCCATTTCCAATTCTTTGACCAGGGCGGCTTCCATGATTTTTTTATGCACCAGGTCGGAGTTTTCCGGGATTTCAATCTCGGTAAGGTAATTATTGAGGCCAAATTTGTGCTTGAGGTCTGGCTCACCGCGTCGGCTGGGCAAAAGCAACAAGCCCGCAAAAACCATATAGAATGTCCCTGCTATTAAAAAAACCAAGCCCAAAGGCAAAAGTAAAAACATAGAGAAGGGGGCAAGGCCGTTTTTTTCGGCGATGCCCGATACCAAAATATTGGTGGAGGTGCCGATAAGGGTGCATACTCCCCCAAAAATAGAAGCATAAGAAACCGGAATCAACATTTTGGAAGGGGACTGGCCCGAAGCATGGGCCAGTTGAATCACTACGGGGATAAACACGGCCACCACCGGGGTATTGTTGACAAAGGCCGATACCAGCGCAATCAGCAGAATCATCAGAGCCATTCCCCCTCGAAAGCTTCGCCTAAAAATCGGGGCCAGGGCATAGGCCAGATATTGCAAGGCCCCGGTTTTGAGCAAGGCCGCACTCATCACAAACATAAAGGCTACGGCCAGGGTGGCTGCATTGCTAAAGCCTGCCACCCCCTGCTCAGGGCTGATTACTCCGCTCAATACCAATAGAAGCATAGCCAGGAGGGCGACCACATCTACTGAAAGCCACTCACTTACAAATAAAAATATGGCCAGCCCAATTACGGCCAGGGTGATATACGCCTCTATGCCCATGAATAAAAAAATTTAGCGGGCAAATATAGAGAAATAAATGCCTTAGGCAAGAAAAGGTGCTTAATCAAAAAGGGCTTCGTCGCGTTCTACCATCAAAATGGCGTGCTGAGGCACAATAAAATATTTTTCGCCCTGGTATTGCACCTCAAAAGCATTCTTGGGTAAAAAAATAGCCAAATCGCCTTCCTTGACCTGTAGGGGAATGTAGCGGATTTTTTCATCCGGGCTTTTCCAGGGTTCGTCCTCGGCATCAGCCAGGGGCATCGGATAGCCCGGCCCGGTTTTGATGATGTAGCCGCTTTGGATTTTTTCGTTTTCGTGTACCCCGGGTGGCAAATACAAGCCACTTTGGGTTTTTTCGTTGGTCTTGGGTTTGAGGAGCACCCGGTCGCCCACTACAATCAGGTTTTTCAAACTTTTTTCGGAAACTTTCATAAAAAAGCCAATAGTAGTCTGTTTATCAAGCAATTCAAAAACGCGGGCCAGCCCATAAAGTTTGAAAATTCTCCGCACTCGATGAACAATTTACCTGCCTTTTGTTTACCTTAACCAAAAACAATGCACGAATATATGGCCTATTTGCTGCTAAGCCTGGATAAATTTTTAGCACCGAAGGGTTTTACACTTTTGCCCCAAAAGCAACAATTCAGGAAAGCACTAGGGCAAGGCAGCTTTCAAAACATCGTGGTTTCACTCAGTGCCTACCCCGACACAGTGCTCATCAGTTTTCATCTGGGCAGCCGCTTGGCGGCGGTAGAATCATTGATTCAGCAATTTACCCAGCATCTTCCCGATTTTAAAGCCGAAGCCAATACTGTACTTACGGAGCAGGGGCGGCTCCTGGGGCAGCCCTATCTCCGCCACAAGGCCAAGGATTTGGCACAATTGCAAGAAATTAGCCTTGACTTTCAGGATTTTATGGACAAAAAGGGCTTTGCTTTTTTAGCACAATGCACCACCCTGGATTCTCTCGAGGCCTTGATAAACACACAAGCCGAGCAGCCTCATCCTTATTTTTACAATGCCTATTACCGGGCCATCAAAGGGCTGGTATTGGCCCGGCTGGCGTTTCGCCCTGATTTTGAAGATTTGTATCAAGCCTACGCCACACAATTACAAAAATTACACAGTCCGGCTTTTCAAAGCGAAAATCTGGAGAAACTTGCCCGCTTTCTGCGTTTCTTTTCTTTTAACTAATGGCCAGGCAGGCCGGAAAGTGGCGGCTCTTTGCCACTTTCCGGTGCAAATTTAGCGCTGATAGGCAGTTCTAAGCATCATAGTCCGTAGGAAGTCCCAGGTATTCAAACTGCTCAACTTCTTCCAAGAAGCCTTGGGCTTTGCTGCGCACCCTTTTGTAGGCCGGTCCGCCCAAAGGCAGATGAACAGGGGGGTTCTCAAGTTCGGTGAGGGCATACATTGCCTCCGCCCCTTTGATGGGGTCGCCGACCTGCTTACCGCTGTTATCGGCAATGGCCTGCAAATTGCGATAGGCTGAATCCTCATAGTCGGCAATGTTTCCTTTGATATAAGTGGCCGAGCGGCCCGCCCAGTCGGTGCGAAATGGCCCCGGTTCTACATTGATGACCTTGATGCCCAAATGCCGAACTTCGGCGGCCAGGGCTTCACCCATTCCTTCCAGGGCAAATTTAGAAGCATTGTAGATGCCTACGCCCGGAAAGCCCTGAATACCAGCAATGGAAGAAATATTGAGAATATAGCCCGATTTCTGGGCCCGCATGGCGGGCAAAACTGCTTTTACCATCGCAATGGCCCCAAACACATTGACCTCAAACTGACGCCGCATTTCCTCCTCGGGCACTTCCTCGATGGCTCCCAGCGAGCCATACCCGGCATTGTTGACCAGTACATCAATGCGCCCAAATTTTTCGAGGGTCTGCTGCACGCCAGTCTGCACCTGTTCGGAGAGGCACACGTCTAGCAAAATGCCGTGCAACTGGCCTGGAGCCAGGGCTTCAAAATCGGCAATTTGTGCTGTCTGCCGCAGCGTTCCTACCACTATATCGCCTTTTCGGGCGGCAATCTGGGCCAGTTCGCGGCCAAAACCCGTGGAGCAGCCCGTGATGAGCCATACTTTTCCATTCATTTTTTTAGATATTTATTAGAAAGACAAGAAAACAAAAACCAAAATAAGCAAATTGACCCGCTGTCCAAAAAAAAATCCGGGAGGCAACCTTCTGTTTGTGGGCATTGTCATTAAAGCAAATTCATAAAACCCATTCCCATGAAAACTTTATGCTTATTTGGATGTTTTTTTTTGCTGATTTGGTTTGGAGACCCCCTGCTGGCTCAACAAAAAGCTACTTTTAGCCTGGCCAACTTTCAGGCCATTGAAGCCAGCGGAGCGATGCAAATCACACTTGTGCCTGCCAATGAAGAAAAGGTTGAGATTGAATACGAAAACATTGCCCTGGAGCAAATCGTGTGTGAGGTGCGTAATCAGACGCTCTATCTGAGCACCAAAGACCAGCACAAAGGAAGGCTGGTATTGCACTGCCGGGTATATTTTCGTAGTCTTACAAGTCTGAGCCTCAGGGGTGCTATTTCGGTTGAAGGCAAGCAGGCCATCAAATCCAGCCAGTTGAAACTAAAAGCAGCCGGCGCCAGCAGTATGCGCCTAAAATTAGATGTCGATACGTTTGTGAGTAGCACCTCCGGAGCCAGCAAGATTTATGTAAGTGGCATTGCCCAAAGCCAGGAAATCTCCCTGACAGGGGCCAGCGTGTATGAAGCCTTTGAATTGAACAGTAGCCAGGCAGATGTGCAGGCGGCGGGTACTTCTAAGGTGCAAATTTGGGTGAGTCAGCGTCTAAAAGCTGATGTAAGCGGAACAAGCCAGGTGCTTTACCGGGGCCAACCCAACCAAACCGATTTTCAACAATCTGGGGTGGGCAGCATCAAATCTATACATTAACAATTAGCCAATCCATTTAGGAGGGCTAAAATTTCCGGTGCGGCTTCAAAGGGGCAGTTCCGGGGATATTTTTTTTATTCCTTAGTGCCAAAGGCGAGGTCGCCAGCATCCCCCAATCCTGGCACAATGTAAGAGTGCTGGTCTAATTCCGGGTCAATGGCTCCCGTCCAGATGTGGGCCTGAGGCAGGTATTTTTGCACGTAGGCCACCCCAGGCGCACTGGCAATCACCGATACTAGGTGCAGAACGGCGGGCTGGCCATAAAAAGCAGGGATTCATAGACCGAATGAACGGATTTGCCCGTAGCCAGCATCGGGTCTATCAATATCAGTACCTTATTGTTCAGGTCGGGGGTAACGGTGTAGCCTTGCACGATGTCAAAGGAATTGTCTTCCTGCAATGGGCTGCGATAAGCCCCCACAAAAGCACTTTCGGCTTGGTCAAAAACACTCAGAAAACCCTCATAAAGGGGCAAACCAGCCCTTAGGATAGTGGCCAGTACGGGCGGCTGGCGCAAGAGCGGGGTATCGACAGCCCCTAAGGGGGTATGGACCCTCTGGGTTTCATAATCAAGAAACCGCGAAAGTTCATAGGCCAGGATTTGGCCCAGGCGCGACAAATTTGTTCTGAACCGAAAAGGGTCTTTTTGAATGTTTTTATCCCGGATTTCGGCCAGAAAATGATTGGCCACCGAGGGCTGATGATTTAGCACAAAAATCCGGGGGGTAGCTTCGCGTGAGATATTCATTGCACTGGGATAAAAATCAAATTTAGAAAAATACCGGAATACAAAAATCTATTTTTTTGAATTATTAAAAAAAGAACATTTTTTTGCTTTATTAGAAAAAAATACTACATTAGAAACTAAAAATTATCTAAAACCTAGCCCACTAATGGAATCATCCCCCCGCCCACCTCAGGTCAATCTCAACGACCGGGTCGATATCCTGAAAAATGTCAGCATTTTTGCCCAGACCGAAGCAAATACTCTTCAAGAGATTGCTGCTTCTATGCGTGAGGTGAGTCTGAAGCCCGAGCAAAACTTGTTTAAAAAGGGTTCAGAGGGAAAAGAAATGTATGTGATTGTGGAAGGGGCAGTGCGGGTACACGATGGCAACTATGTTTTTGCGGTTTTGCGCCAGGGGCAGGTTTGGGATGATTCCTCGCTTGAATC
>JAAUUB010000265.1 GCA_012031215.1 Microscillaceae bacterium
TCTTTTTCGCTCTGGCATAGCAACTGCCAGGTGTATTTTTGGACGCGTCGCCGTTTTCCCGAATTTGGCAAACCCGTTACCGGCTTATCGCTTTGTTGCTTGGCTCAGCGCTCTGCACATTTGTTGTGGCCTCCCTCGTAAGTTACCTAGTTTGGATTTTTTTCCTTGGAGGCAATCCCTGGAACAATGTCTGCTATCGTGATGACCTTACCAAAAGTTTTTATATCTCTACCATGTCCATGATTCTTTATGAAATGGGTTACTTCTTCGAGCGCTGGAAGGCCAGCTTGTTGGAAACGGAAAAATTAAAAACGCAACACATGCAGGCCCAGCTCGAAACGCTTAAGAATCAGCTCAGCCCGCATTTTTTATTCAATAGCTTGAATACCTTGATTAGCCTCATCCCGGAAGATGCCCAACTGGCCACCCGATTTGCGGAGGAGCTCTCACGGGTGTATCGCTATATTCTCCAGAATCAAGGCCGGGAATTGGTCAGCTTACGCACCGAACTCGCATTTATCCGTTCTTATGTGTTCTTACACGGCATCCGCTTTGGCAATAATTTACAGGTTGATTATCAGATTGAGGAAAAATACCTGGATGACCAGATTGCCCCGCTTACTTTGCAAATGCTGGTGGAAAACGCCATCAAACACAATGTGGTTTCCGTTTCAAAACCATTGTATATTCAAATTTATATCGACAATGGCCAGTCTATTGTAGTTAAAAATAATCTTCAACGCAAAAATTTTCTGCCTGAATCTACCAAAATTGGGCTGGAAAACATCCGCCAGCGCTATCAGTTGCTAAGTCATCAAACCATTGATGTGATTGCTACCGCCCAAAATTTTATGGTGGCCTTGCCACTTATTCGTGTAAGCTAAACTCTTTCTGCAATGCGTGTTTTAATTATTGAAGACGAAACGCCCGCTTTTCGCCGCTTGCAAAAGTTGCTCGAGAGCATTTCTGATAAAATAGAAATTCTGGAAGTAATTGACAGTGTAGAAATGGCCCTGGCCTGGTTTCGCAATCATACCCCTCCTGACCTGGTATTTATGGATATTCAATTGGCAGATGGGCTGAGCTTTGAGATTTTCCAGCGTATTGATGTGAAAAGCCCTGTCATTTTCACTACCGCCCACGATGAATACGCCCTCCAGGCTTTTAAAGTCAATAGCATTGACTACCTGCTCAAACCCATTGAGGCAAAAGACCTGGCCCAGAGCCTGCAAAAATTCCAAAGCCTGAAAGAGCAGTTTGGGCAGGAAGTGCCGCTTCCCAACTGGAAAATGCTGCAGCAGGTGTTTCAAAAAGAAGAAAAGGTTTATAAATCACGGTTTTTGGTAAAATTGGGCGAGCGTTTGATTTCTGTTCCTGAAGAAGAAATTGCTTATTTTCTGACCGAAGAAAAACTGGTATTGCTTTTTACCCAGGCCGGGCAAAAGTATGCCGTAGATTATACCCTGGATGATTTGGAAAACATGCTCAATCCCCGGTATTTTTTCCGTCTCAATCGCCAATGCTTGGCTCGTTTAGAAGCTATTGCCAAAATTCATCAATACTTTAAAGGCAAGCTCAAAGTATTTGTCCACCCTCCTGCCCAGGTTGAGCTCATTGTAAGCCGGGAACGAAGCAGTACCTTCAAAGCCTGGCTGGACCAATAGTGCTTTTCAAATTTTTCGCCTGGCTTCTTTAAGCAGGGCAATGACCTGGTCTATCATTTTGGGGTCTTTGCTTTTGAAAGCATCCCGGAGGTGAGCCATAATTTGTTTTTGCAAAGCTCTCCAATCATCCGTAGCCGGGGTAGCTTCTTTCACCACTTCCATAAAAAAATCGGCCAGGCTGGACCAGGACTGCCCTTCTTTAAGGGCTTTTCTTACTTTTGGCCAGTCGGTTTGTTCTTGCTGGCTTAGCTGTGCCAGGGCCGATTTGGGCACATCAATTTCTTTACTCAGAATTTTCCATTTTAGCTCGTCGTCATTGCCCACCAGCTGGTCTATTTGTTCCGCATATTTCTCATCACGCTTGATGGTCTTCTCTGAAACCCGGTGCTGAAGTGCCAATTTTTCGGCAGTTTTCTCCATATTTTTCAAGGGGTCATTTTGTCCCCTTGATTTCGAGAGGTCATTGGGCTCTTCCAAAATCAAGGGGTCATTTTGTCCCCTTGATTTTCGGTCGCCGCCATGGGTGCTTTTTTCGCGTTGGTATTGCTTTCCCCGCAGGTAGGCTTTTTGTAATTCGGTGAGGTTGCGTTTGCCCAGTTGGTTGGCAATCATCCAGTTTTGAGCCTCCAAGACAGAGGCAAAAGACATCTCCTTAAGCGGAAAGGAAAGCCCGTATTTTTGGCAAATTCGATACCGATTGTGCCCGTCAATGAGTATATATTGCCCTTTTTGCTGGGGATTTTCCCACACAATGAGCGCATCCCGGACCCCTTCGGCAAGGATATTTTGGCTAAGTTGGGCTTCTTCCTCCTCCGTAAGTGGCGGAATAAAACCTGCAAATTGCTCCCAAATAACAATATTTTGCAGAATGGGTGAATTTGAAACTTCGGTTTTGAGTAGCGAACTTACGGCATCCCGGTTCAAGTCATCAATGATAAATTGCTTTTTGGCCATTTTTTAATTTTTATTCAGTCTTTGCAATACTTCTGAGCCCAGGGCAGCATAGTCTTGGGCAGGCGAAGAATCGGCTTCATAAGTAAAAATGTCTTGTTTCATTGCGCTGGCCTCTGTGATTTTCACACTTTGCCGAATGACCGTGTCAAAAGCCAAGCCGGGATACCGCTGTTGCACCTGGTCCATGATGTTTTTGCTCACTACGGTGCGGTTAAACTGGGTAAAAAGTAATCCTAAGAGGCGTAAATCCTTACCCAGGCTTTGATTGAGACGGGTATAAAGTTCAATAATGGTTTGCAGACCTTTGATGGCCAGGTATTGGGGTTCAACCACAATCACCAAAGCCTGGGAAGCCAACAAAGCATTGATGGTAAGAATCCCAAGCGAAGGCGGACAGTCAATCAATATAAAATCATATTGAGATTGTAATGCTTGTAGGGCATTTTGTAGTTTAAAATATCCGGTTACGGCCTCACTAATCAATTTGCCTTCGGCAGTAGAAAGACTAAGTTCGGCCGGGAGCAAGGCAAAGCCGGGAGCAATTTCCACGAGGGGGGGAGGGGCTCCTTCACACAATACTTCATAGATACTTTGAGGGGGATTATCCATTCCCACAGATTGCGAAAGGTTGGCCTGCGGGTCAATATCTACCAACAATACCTTTTGGCCCTGCCGGACCAAAGCCTTGCCCAGATTAAGCGTAGAAGTAGTTTTTCCTACTCCGCCTTTGTGATTTACCAAACTAAGGATATGTGCCATGCCGCTTTTTTTGGTAAAGATAAAAAGTGATGGGCAGGAATGATAGTTTTTTACCCAAAACTAGCCCTTGCGGAGGCTTAATCAGCCCTGGCCCAACGCTTCAGGCAAAAATACTGAAGATTGTGTTTATTGCCTGTAGAAGCCGTAAAGCCCCAAATTACTTGGGTTTCGCCCTGAAAAACATCATTGACAAGGTCGCGTTGGCCCTGATGGACAAGTTTTCCATCCAAAAAACCGTAATTCGTTTTTTATCTGGCTCCCAGCGAAACCGGAAGCTGTGTAAATAATTATCTTCCAGGTTAAAACTTTCCTGGCCATTATTCCAGTAAGTAGTATGGAAATTGGTGCCCCCTTCCAGATAAGCCACATGGTCGCAGGCCGGGTCATTCTGGCGGTAATTCTGATAAGTATCAAACTCTACCGCGATAGAAGGGGCAATGTAATTACCAGCCAAATAATTCCGACTCCAGCGCCCGTAACCCATGCATTCGCCCCAGGTGCCAAAGGCTTCAAAGCCGCGTGGGTCATTATGGATGACAAAAGTAATGCCGTCGGCCCCTTCATCTTTATCGCCCAGATAAATGTCAAATTCAATTTCAAAATAGCCCGCCAGATTAAGTTTGGTAGTATGATAAGCCAAGCCCTCCATGTAGCGTTCGTCGGGAGTTAGTTCTATACAGTCGTTGGGTAAAATACGGGCAGTGCCCATGGTATTAAAAACCTGGGCGGGCAGTTTTCCAAAGAAACATCCCAAAAAAAGAAAGGACCATCCGATTTTTTTCATCGCTTATCTGGTGTGGTGAGAGAATCTAAATACTGGTATTAAGATAAGCAAAAAAACAAGCCTTTTGTTTGGCCAAAGCATATTTTTAAGCGCAAAGAAAGAAGCTAGAAAAAGACTGATAAAATTGTTTAGCTTCGATTAGCATTTTTGCCAAAAAAAGATGATATTTGGCCTCTAGGTTGCCAAAATGTTTAAAAAGCAACCCATAGTAAACCTCAAAAAAATGTGCTTTTGATGAAATAAAAAAGAAAGGAAAAGTCAATAAAAACAAAAAGCAGATGCGCCAACATCTGCCTTCAATTTTTTAGTCCCGGGGTTACCAACTTAGGGAAAAAATTCCGAGCATTTCCGCCAAAAAATGCTTGCCAGGATTTTTTTGTCCTTGCAACACAAAACTAAGTACAAAACGGAAGATGTCCAAATGTGAAGACATTTTTTGTGAGTTTTTTTTGAAAAAAATTTTAGCGGTTTTTTAGAACAGAATAGCCGCAAAAAAAGGGCAGTGTTGGCAGCACTACCCTTTAAGAGAAGATCAGAAAGTAGGATATGTAATGTCGAGTGGCATACCTACCCGCAAAAAGCAAGACGAAATGCTTTTGTTCTGTTTTACTATAGCGCAAAAATAGGCAAAAGTTTTGGATAATAAAAGCAGGCGAAAAGGATATTTTGGCAGAATATCATCTTTTTAAACTTGATTTTCAGGTATTTGAAGCTTACTTAGAGACCTACTTCGTCAGGCTTAAGGCGTTTTAATTTCACTCGGCACAACGCAAAATTTTTGTCTTGTGTCTATCAAAACCCATTCACTTTTTGAGGCGGTGCGCCTGGCTTTACACCAGGACGGAGGCCGGGCTGTATTTGCCCATTATGGCTTGCATCCACAAAACCGCCCCCAACGCGAAAATCCCTTTCGGGAGGAACGCTCTTCTTCGTTTTTTGTAACAGCCAAATTTGGTAAAATCATCTTCAAGGATTTTGGCGATGATGCGCTCAAAGGAGATGCCTGGCGATTTGTAGAACTTTACGAAAAAGTCAGCCGCCCGGAAGCCGCCCAAATTTTGGCACAGATTTACCACCTGGAGCCCGGTTCCTTTTCTTCTACTCCTAGACCTAAAAATCCTGCCCGGCAACAAAAGAAACCACTCAAATTTTTTGAAAAAAAGCTGTTGGATATTCAATTTCGGGATTTTAGCCCGGAGGAGTTGGCCTTTTGGCAAGAAAAAAGGAAAAATTGACCCAAAAACACTAAAAGCCAATCGTGTGCAAGCCGTGGCATCTTTCTGTGTCCAAACCGGAGAAAC
>JAAUUB010000266.1 GCA_012031215.1 Microscillaceae bacterium
AAACCCAAAAGGCAAAAAATATTAAAAAAAATTTTCTTGAACAAAGAGCAAAAAATTTTGTAAATCAGCTACTTAGAATAAATATCTATGAAACTATTTTCTTTAAAGTGAGCCCAAACATTGTTATTTCAGGTGCCCCAAATCCATTGTATCCAGGCTTCTACCGAACGGCTCATGGGGCCAAAAACCAGCCCGGGCATGAGCCCTGTAATCAGGGTAAGTAGGCTGAGAAGGCTCAGCATCAGCCATTCGCGCGGGTGTAGGTCTTGGATTTTATCCCGCCAGGAAGCTTCGCGGAGCCACAATTTGCCTAAAAACATGCGCTGCAAGGCCCATAAAAAATAAGCCGCCCCCAGCACAATGCCCAATACACCCCCCGCCACCAGCCAGCCCGGCAGGCCCGCCGAACCAAAGCCCCCCAGCAGGGTAAATAGTTCACCAATAAAGCCCGAAAAGCCCGGCAGACCCAAAGAAGCAAAAAAACCAATCATCACAAAGAAACCAAAGTAGGGCATCGCCCCCAGCAAACCCCGGTAGTGCGAAATCAGCCGGCTGTGGGTGCGGTCGTAGAGCACTCCTACAAGCAAGAATAAAAGCGCTGATAAAATTCCGTGGCTCCACATCTGATAAATCGCCCCATGCGCGCCTTCCGAATTGAGGGCCGCCAGCCCGAGCAGCACAAAGCCCATGTGCGAAACCGAAGAATGAGCCACCATTTTTTTGAGGTCATCCATCGCCAGGGCATTCAAGGCCCCATAAAGAATGGACAGCACACCAATAAAACCCATCACCAACATACCTGCCTGGGCCTGTTCCGGGAAAATGGGAAAAGCAAGCCGCATCATCCCATAGCCGCCAATTTTGAGCAAAATACCCGCCAAGACCACCGAAACAGGCGTAGGCGCTTCTACGTGGGCATCGGGCAGCCAGGTATGAAAAGGAACCATGGGCAGCTTGATGGCAAAACCAATAAACAAAAGCCAGAAAGCCCAGAAGCGAAAATCAAGAGCGAAGCCCGAAGCGGATTTGCCCAGCAAAGCATTGGGGGCGAAGTTGTCCGGGTCCATCATGGCCGTCATCCGAAAAGTATATACCTGGTTTTCTGGAGCAATTTTTTTTGCGGACAAGGCCGCCTGCACTTTGCGGATAATTTCCGGGCTGGCCTCCGCCTCGTGCAGAATAAGCCCCGCCTGGCGCGCGGTTTTGGCTGGGTCAATCACCGAAAGGTAAAGCCCAATCATCACCACCAAAATCAACAAAGAGCCTACCAGGGTATAGATAAAAAACTTGACGGCGGCATATTCCCGTCGCTCTCCCCCCCAAATGCCGATGAGAAAATACATCGGCAGGAGCATAAACTCAAAAAAGAGATAGAAAAGCAGAAAATCAAGGGCCACAAAACAACCCACTATCGCACTGCTCAACACCAGATACAAGGCGAAATAGCCCCGGGGGAGTTTTTCAATCGTGTAGGAAGCCACAGCCCCTATAAAAAGCACGATGGTAGCCAACAAAACCAGGCCCACACTCAGGCCATCTATTCCGAGCAAATACTCCGCCGAGAGGCGACCAGAGCGACCAAGCGAAATTTCAAACCAGGAAGCCTGCTCTACAAACTGGTAGCTGGCCAGGTCATACACCCCCACCGGAGCTTCCGGCCCTTTCTCAAAGTAGAGATAAAGCCCGGTAGCCAGCCCCATTTGCCCAAAGGTGAGGCCAATGGTCAGCCATTTGGCCCACGCCCCCACCGGACGGGGCCACAATAGCAAAACCAAAGCCCCTAGCAAGGGTAAAAAAATCAAGCAACTTAATACATTCTCCGGCATACCCTTTATTTTTAAAAATCAAAAATAGGGCAAGATTCAAGATTGTCAAACCTAAATAAAAGCCCGATACTAAGAGGGATAGTTTTGGGCATTGAGCAACACAGTTTTTTTATATGAATTATTGCACACACTGCGGCACGGCTGCGCCGCGCTTTGAGGTTCCTCCTGGTGACCACAGGCCACGATTTTACTGTGCCCAATGCCACACGGCGCATTATCAAAATCCGAAAATCGTGGCTGGCTGTCTGCCTGTTTATCAGGGCCAGATTTTGCTTTGTCGGAGAGCCATCGGCCCCCGCGAAGGCTTCTGGAATCTGCCTGCCGGGTTTATGGAGATGGGAGAAAGCCTGGAAGAAGCAGCCCTCCGAGAAACCCATGAAGAAACAGGCGCAAAGGTGAAATTAGGAAAACTACACACGGTCTATTCGGTCGTACACGTCAATCAGGTCATTATACATTTTTTGGCCGAGATGGAAAATCCCTATTTTCGCCTTAATGCCGAGAGCGGAGAAATGGCCTTTTTTCAATCAAAGACATCCCCTGGGCGGAAATGGCTTTTAGCTCCAATGTATTTGCTTTGGAAAAATACCAGGAAAGACTGCAAAACCCAATTGATGTGGTGTATTTGGGCACCTTTCGTGCCAGTGGGGCGGGGGAAGCCTGGTAAGCGCAAAAAGATACAGATTTTATTTTTAAAAAGAAATTTTGAATAAATAAGCATTTTTCGTAAATTTGCACTCCAAATTTCAGAGGGTACACGATTTTAGTCCAAAAAGCAAAAGTTTAAATGCCTACCATACAGCAACTTATCCGCAAAGGAAGAAAAAAGCTGGTTTCGAAGTCCAAATCACCGGCGCTCGACAGCTGTCCACAACGCCGCGGGGTTTGCACCCGGGTTTATACCACTACGCCCAAGAAGCCTAACTCCGCCATGCGCAAGGTGGCACGGGTGCGCTTAACCAACCAAAAAGAAGTGAACGCCTACATTCCGGGTGAAGGCCACAATTTGCAGGAACACTCCATCGTGCTCATTCGGGGCGGTCGGGTAAAAGACCTGCCTGGGGTGCGCTATCACATTATACGGGGGGCTTTGGATACAGCCGGGGTAAATGGACGCTTGCAGGCCCGCTCGAAATACGGCACCAAACGACCCAAAGAGAAAAAATCTTAATTATCAAGGAGAGCAGATTTTATGAGAAAGCGTAAACCACCCAAGCGTTACCTTTTGCCCGACCCTAAGTTTCGCGACGTAATGGTAACCAAGTTTGTCAATAACTTGATGGAAGAGGGCAAAAAAAGCTTAGCCTATCGTATTTTTTATAGTGCCATTGCGCTGGTGCAGGCCAAAACCAATGAAGATGGTCTTGAAACCTGGAAGAAAGCCCTCAACAATGTAATGCCCTCGGTAGAAGTACGTAGCCGTCGGGTTGGGGGAGCCACCTTTCAAGTGCCGGGCGAAGTTCGTCCCGACCGCAAGGTAGCCCTGGGCATCAAGTGGATGATTAAATATGCCCGTAGTCGCAACGAAAAAACTATGGAAGAGCGCCTGGCCGCCGAAATCATTGCTGCCGCTAAAAACGAAGGGGCCGCTGTGAAGAAAAAAGATGATACCCACCGGATGGCCGAAGCCAATAAAGCTTTCTCCCACTTCCGGTTTTAAATAAACATTTTTCTGAGCGGGTGCTTTTCATAGAGTACCCGTCTCTGACTTATTGCCCTGAGCAATTCCTTATCATAATCTATATCCAAAATGGCTGACTTAAAGAAACTGCGCAATATCGGGATTATGGCCCACATTGATGCCGGTAAGACCACCACTACCGAGCGCATCCTTTTTTACACTGGGATTACCCACAAAATCGGAGAGGTACACGAAGGAGCGGCTACCATGGACTGGATGGAGCAGGAGCAGGAGCGAGGCATTACCATTACCTCGGCCGCTACCACCACACACTGGAAGTATCCTACGGTGCAGGGACAGGCAACCGACAAAACCGAGGAGTATCGCATCAACATCATTGATACGCCCGGCCACGTAGATTTTACTGTGGAGGTAGAACGCTCCCTTCGGGTATTGGACGGCGCGGTGGCTCTGTTTTGCTCAGTTTCTGGCGTAGAGCCACAGTCTGAAACGGTTTGGCGGCAGGCGGATAAGTATCACGTTCCCCGGATTTGTTTTGTCAATAAAATGGACCGGGCTGGGGCCGATTTCTTCAAAGCGGTCAATGAAATCAAAGAGAAACTGGGTGGCAATCCGGTGCCTTTGCAGATTCCGATTGGGGCCGAAGAAACTTTTCGGGGCGTAGTGGATTTGGTCAAGTACAAAAGCATCATTGGAATGATGAAGACTTGGGCATGACCTACACCATTGCCGATATTCCCGAGGATTTGAAAGAAGATGCCGAAAAATGGCGGGCTAACCTCATTGAAATGTAGCCCTCTATGATGAGGACCTTTTCATGAAGTTTGATGAGGACCCCAATTCTATCACCGAAGAGGAAGTAATGGCCGCCGTGCGCTCAGCCGTAGTTGATATGTCAATGCAACCCGTACTTTGCGGCTCGGCTTTCAAAAACAAGGGTGTACAGGCCTTGCTGGATGCAGTATGTTCTTACTTGCCCTCCCCGATGGATTTGCCCGATGTGATAGGCACCAATCCCGATAATGAGAAAGAAGAGCCTCGCAAAGCAGACCCCAAGCAGCCCTTTTCGGCCCTGGCCTTCAAAATCGCGACTGACCCCTTCGTTGGCCGTCTGTGCTTTATGAGGGTATATTCGGGTACTTTGGAGTCAGGTTCCTATATTCTGAATAACCGCACCGGAAAAAAAGAGCGGATTTCCCGCCTCTTGCAAATGCACGCCAATCGCCAAAACCCCATTGATAAGGTAGAGGCTGGCGATATTTGTGCCGGGGTAGGTTTTAAAGACATCAAAACCGGAGATACCCTCACCGATGAGAAAAATCCTTTGGTGCTGGAATCTATGTCTTTCCCTGAGCCTGTGATTGGCTATGCCATTGAGCCTAAAAAACAGGTGGATGTGGATAAGCTCAGCAACGCCATCACCAAACTGGTAGAGGAAGACCCCACGCTTTCGGTCTATACCGATGAAGAAACCGGACAAACAGTATTGCGGGGAATGGGCGAACTGCACCTCGAAATCATCATTGACCGGATGAAGCGAGAGTTCAAAGTGGAGATTAACCAGGGCGCGCCCCAAGTGGCTTACAAAGAAGCCATCACTTCCAATGTACAACACAAGGAAGTCTATAAAAAACAAACAGGTGGGCGAGGTAAATTTGCCGACATACAGTTTGAACTCATGCCCAGCCAGGCCGAAAAGCCCGGACTTGACTTTGCCAACGAAATCAAAGGGGGGTCTATTCCCAAAGAATTTATCCCCGCTATTCAAAAAGGCTTTGAGGAGGCAATGCGCAATGGCCCCTTGGCTGGTTATCCAATAGATGCTATGCGGGTGCGTCTTTTTGATGGCTCGTTCCACGAAGTGGACTCCGATTCGCTCTCCTTTGAAATGGCCGCCCGATTGGGCTTCCGGGAAGCCGCCCGCAAAGCGACCCCAAATTTGGACTGACTCATGGTGCCGTAG
>JAAUUB010000046.1 GCA_012031215.1 Microscillaceae bacterium
TTGACAGGGACTTTAATTTTTCATCCCCCACGTGCAAGGTGCGGCTGGTGCCGTGATAGGCTTCCTCGAGGCTTAGGCTGAGGTTAAACTCCGCATCTTTACCTTTGATGCTTTGAGGCCGGGCTTCGGAACTGCCCCCCCCGCCAAAAAACTGCTTAAAGAAATCGGAAAATCCCCCGGCCACTCCCTTGCTACCAAAGATATCGTTCAGGTCAAAGTTGAAATCAAAGCCGGTTTGTTCATATTGCTGCCAGTTGGCCCCCAGGCGGTCATATTTACGGCGTTTCTCAGGGTCGCTCAATACATTATAGGCCTCCGAAATTTCCTGAAATTTTTTTCCATTGCCTTGTCGCCTTTGTGCTTGTCGGGGTGGTATTGGAGGGCCAGTTTGCGATAGGCTTTTTTGATTTCATCGGCAGTGGCCTGGCGACTGATGCCCAACACCTGGTAATAATCTTGGTATTTCATATTGTTTTTTCGGATAATACTAGCAGAGACCTTCTGTTTGCCTGTGCTTCAATACGTGGTTTAGAAATGCACTTCGCTATCTGTTTAACAAAAAAGGCGTGTTTTTTTTCCAATAAAGAGAAAATTCTTGGCAAAATTGCCAAAGAGAGGGTGTATTTTTGCCACAAAAACGATTTTTTTTCGGCCTGTTTTCGGCCCGGGCCAAACCAAAAGGCCAGGGACAGGTTTATAGACTACTGAAAGACAAGACACCGGCCATCAGGAACAATTATTGTCGGATTATCCGGGCTTGTTTGAAGCGTGGGTGCTTGCAATATTCCCCGCATCTGTTTCAAAGTCTAACTTCGTAAATAGTGTTTTATTTTTGATTTTTTTTACTATCCATAACGAAATAAGAAATGCTCATTGAACCCGGAAAACTGCTCAAAAACATTGACACCCCAGCGAACCTGCGCCAGCTTTCTCCTTCTCAATTGTATCAGGTAAGCCAGGAACTTCGCCAGTTCATCATTGACATTGTTTCTATTCATGGCGGGCATTTCGGGGCCAGCCTGGGGGTGGTAGAGCTTACGGTAGCCCTTCATTATGTGTTTAATACCCCCGATGATTTGCTTGTTTGGGATGTTGGCCACCAGGCCTATGGCCATAAAATATTGACTGGCCGGCGCGATGTGTTTCATACCAATCGTAAGTACGGCGGCCTTTCGGGCTTTCCCAAGCGCAAGGAAAGTCCTTATGACACCTTTGGGGTAGGCCACTCTTCCACTTCCATTTCGGCGGCGCTGGGCATGGCCCTGGCTTCTAAGCAAAAAGGGGAAAACCGCCAGCACGTGGCCATTATTGGCGATGGGGCAATGACGGGTGGCCTGGCTTTTGAAGCCATGAATCACGCCGGGGTTTCGGATACCAATCTGCTCATCATTCTCAATGACAATTGTATGTCTATTGACCCCAATGTAGGGGCTTTGAAAGATTATCTTACCGATATTACCACCTCGCGCACCTGGAACCGCTTTCGGGATGAAGCCTGGAAAATCCTGGGCAAATTTAACCGCCTGGCCAATTTTCAACGCATTGCCTCCAAGGTGGAATCCGCCGTAAAAGGTGCCATTCTCAAAAACAGTAATTTGTTTGAAGCCCTGAATCTGCGCTATTTTGGCCCGGTGGACGGCCACGACATCAACCACCTCGTCAGTGTGCTAGAGGACTTGAAGCACATACCCGGTCCCAAGATTTTGCATTGTGTAACAGTGAAGGGCAAAGGCTATGACCTGGCCGAAAAAGACCAGACCAAGTGGCACGCTCCCGGCACTTTTGATAAAATCACGGGGGTAATCCACAAAAAGGTGTATGAAACCCCCCAACCGCCCAAGTATCAGGATGTTTTTGGGCATACCCTGCTAGAGCTGGCCCATCAAAACCCTAAGATTATGGGCATTACCCCCGCTATGCCTTCCGGGTCCTCGCTCAATATTATGATGCAGGCCCTGCCCGAGCGGGCTATAGATGTGGGTATTGCCGAACAACACGCCGTCACGGTGTCGGCGGGCCTGGCCACTCAAGGCTTCACCGTGTTTTGCAATATCTACTCTACCTTTATGCAAAGGGCCTACGACCAGGTGGTGCATGATGTTTGTATTCAGGAATTGCCCGTGATATTTTGCCTTGACCGGGCCGGCTTTGCCGGAGCCGACGGGCCTACTCACCACGGTGCATATGATGTGGCCTATATGCGGGCTATTCCCAATATGATTGTGTTTGCGCCCATGAACGAACAGGAACTGCGCAATATCATGTTTACAGTGTCGCAAGATTCTTTTAAAGACCTGAAAAAGGCCATCACCATTCGTTATCCCCGGGGTGAAGGGGTGATGCCCGACTGGCGCAAGCCCCTCGAGACCATAGAGATAGGCAAGGGCCGCAAAATTCAGGACGGCGAAGAAGTGGCCATCCTAAGCCTGGGCCACATGGGCAATCTGGCCCTGGAAGCCTGCCAACAACTGGCCGAAAAAGACATCCATCCCGCCCTCTACGATATGCGGTTTGTGAAACCCCTGGACGAGGCCTTGCTACACGAGGTATTTCAGAAATTCTCTAAGATTATCACCGTTGAAGATGGCTGTGTGATGGGTGGTTTTGGCTCGGCAGTGCTGGAGTTTATGGCCGACCACGGCTATGCCGCCCAGGTAAAAAGATTGGGCATGGAAGACCGCATTTATGAGCACGGCACGCAAATGGAACTTTACGAAGAGGCAGGCTATTCACCCCGGCAAATTGCCCGGGCGGTTGAGGCATTTCTGCCTGCCCTGGTACGCTAAAATACGCCAAAATCAATGGCCAGGCCCATTAGCCCTCATAAGGCTGTTGGGCTTTTTTTGCGGGCGGGCGGCAAGGGATAGTTCAATGTATTGCGAAAAAATTACTATTTTGGGCCGGATAAAATCCTAATTACCCATCATCTTATATTTTTTATGTCTTCTATTCCCAAACCCCGCTTTTGGCATCAGTATTATCCCGAAAACCTACCAACCAGCCTCCAATACGAACCCACCACCATTCCGCAGGCCTTGCACCGTTCGGCCCAACACTTTGCCGACCGTGCCAGCTTGGTCTTTTATGGTTTCCGATGAGCTTTTCGGCCCTCGAGGCCCAGGTCAATCGCTTTGCCCACGCGCTGGCCAGCTTGGGCGTGCAAGAAGGGGAGCGGGTGGCTATTTTGTTGCCCAATATACCTCAGTTTGTGGTCTGTAATTATGGTATTTTGCTCTATGGGGCGGTCGGGGTGATGGCCAATCCCCTTTATACCGAACGCGAACTGGAGCACTTGCTCAATGATGCGGGAGCCGAAACCCTGATTTCCCTGGATATACTGGCCCCCCGGGTGCAGGCTATTTTGCCCAAAACGAAGCTCAAGAGGGTCATCTTTACCCATCTCAACGACCTGATTCCTCTGCCCGAGGCGATGATTCCCCCCGGCTTTTTTGCCCTGTGCCGGACCAGGAGGGGGTGTTTGCCTTCAAAGATTTGATGGATAAGGCCTCTGAAGTACCTTTTCCCGACCAAAGCCAATGGGATGCGCTGGCCTTGCTTATCTACACAGGAGGCACTACGGGGGTGAGCAAAGGCGTGATGCTGACCCACGCCAATCTTTCCTGCACGGTTCAGCAAACACTGGCTTTTTTCAGCAATGTCTTCAAACCGGGGGAGGATGTTGCTCCGGCCATTTACCCATTTTTTCACGTGGGGGGCCATTCGGTGGTGCAAAACACCTTTATCTGGAATGGAGCCACCCTGCACCTGGTTCCGCGCCCCGAGGCCAAATCGCTGGCCCAGCTACTGAGGCAGCATCGCTTCACGGTTTTTCAGGCCGTGCCTACCCTTTTTGTGGGTCTCTTGCAGGAGCCTTCTTTTCGGGAGGCAGACTTGTCCGGCATCAAAATCTTTGGTACTGGGGCGGCCCCTATGTCGGGGGCTACTTACCTGGCCCTCAAAGAACTGGCCCCGCAAGTGATGGTAACCGAAGGCTATGGAATGACCGAAACGGGGGGCTTGATTACTTCTACGCCCGCCACGGCCCGCTTTAAGCAAGGTTCGGTAGGACTGCCCCTGCCCGATACCGAAGTGCGGATTGTTGATTTGGAAAAGGGCACGCAGGAAATGCCGCTGGGCCA
This sequence comes from Microscillaceae bacterium, assembly GCA_012031215.1. Taxonomy (GTDB): domain Bacteria; phylum Bacteroidota; class Bacteroidia; order Cytophagales; family Microscillaceae; genus JAAUUB01. The sequence continues at coordinate 4,140 of JAAUUB010000046.1, forward strand.
GGCGGGCGAAGTGGTCGTAAAAGGGCCCCAGGTGATGGCGGGCTACTACCAGAGGCCCGACCAAACCAAAGAAGTCTTTCAGGAAGGTTGGTTGCACACCGGCGACATTGGCTACCTGGACGAGGAGGGCTGGCTTTTTCTGATTGACCGCAAAAAAGATATGATTTTGGCCAGTGGCTACAACATTTACCCCAAAGAAATAGACGAGGTGCTTTATACCCACCCGGATATTTTAGAAGCCTGCACCGTAGGCATACCCGATGCGTACCGGGGCGAGACCGTAAAGGTGTTCATTGTCCGCAAACCAGGCTCAACCCTTCAGGCCGAAGAGGTAGAGGCTTTTTGTCGGGAAAAACTGGCCGCCTACAAAGTGCCGCGCCTGGTGGAATTTGTGGCCGAATTGCCCAAAAGCGCCGTAGGAAAGATTTTGCGCCGTGCCCTTCGTCCTGATGCCCCAGAAAACTAGCCCGACAAGCAAGATTTTGCAAAAAAATGCTTTCTTTTGCCTGCACTACCCACAAAAAGACAAATTCAATCCTATATGGTGATTCTTTTCAGAACTATGGTGATGCTGCTCTTTAGTTTGGGGCTGAGCCATTCTCTTTTGGCACAACCTGACATAGGGCGCTCGCTTCAGGAGAAGTTTTTGAACTTTTACCTGCGCTATCAATTGGATTCTTCTTTCTATTACCTCGAGAAGCTGGGGGATTATTACAAAAAAAAAGGCAATTGGATTTTTTACACCAGTTATTGTCAGGACTATGCCAATTTTGTGACCAGCAACCTGGTTGATTACCAGGCGGCGGTTCAAAAGCTTCAAGAAGGACGGGCTTTTGCCCTTTCCAAGCATCCCACGGCTTATAAAACCCCTTTTGTTATTGAGTTGGATTTGCATCTGTGCAATGTCTTTATGAAGGCATACCAGATTGACTCGGCTACTTTTTACCTAAACCGATTTGAAGAGGGCTGGCAGGCACTGGATTCTAATTTTTACTATGGCAAAGGAAACACCCTTTTTATTCGCGGGGTCTTAGAACTAAAAAAAGGAAATATTTCCGAGGCCCGCCTCAAAATGGAAAAGGGTATAAACCTCATGGTCCTGACTTTGGACAACCGCCGGGAAATCACGAATGTGGGCAATCAACAGTTGTTGCCAATGCTCATTAATTATCTTGAGCACCTGACCATTATTCATTTGCAAAATGCTGAATACGAGGAAGCCGAAAACTATGCGCGAGAAATAGAAAAATATAATGAGCGATACGAGCAAATATTTAAGGTGCCTAATCAGGTAAGCCGCCAACACGTTCATAGCATCCGTGCCCGAATGGCGAGCCAGCAAAACCAGCACGAAGCCGCCCTATTGCACTGGCAAAAAATGCTGGCCCTTCACAACTTGCCGGGTGTGGAAGAAATCAACCAGGGCGTGGCCCTCAATGGGATTTTATCGGCCTACATAAAGCTGGGCGAAGCAGATTCGGTGGCCCGGTATAGCCGAGAGGCCGAAAGATTCTGGTCTAAGCCCTATTTTAGCTATTCCGAAGGGCGATTGGATTATTATACCATAAAGACCCAACAGTATGGCTACACTCCCCCGGCATTGGTATATCTGGATTCAGCCGATTTTTTCCTCCAAAATAATCACTCTCCTCTTTGAAGCAAAGCCCTCCTGCCCTTCGGCAAAACCCAGCCTTTGCTGCCAGTATTGCCTTGTTGAAGGGAAAATATTATGCACATCACCAGCAAATAGCGCTGGCCTTGGCGCAGTTTCAAAAAGTGCTCCACCTGGCCAGTGAGGAGGTAGGCCCTGAGAACCTGGGCGAAAACCCATCCAAGAACACTTTTTATCGAAGCCACACTTTGCAATTGTTCTCGGCGCAGGCCTTGCTGGGAAAGGCCGCACTCTTGGCCCAGTATCCCCGTCCGGAATGGGCCGCCCTGCAAACCCCCGAACAGATAAAACAATTGTGTCGCCGGGCCGATGACTGCCTCAATGACCTGAGAGGTAAGCTGGTCAAGGAAAACGACCGCATTGCCCTGGGAGAAACGGCTTCGCAACTCTATGCCCTTTCGGCAAAAATAGCCCTGGAACGCCAAGATGCCGACGAGTTTTTCTATTTTGCCGAGCGCAACAAAGCCCAGGTACTCCTCCAGGCCGTACAAGCCCCCCAAGCCCGCAATCATGCTGGCCTGCCCGATACTTTGCAAAGGCAAGAAAGTGCCCTGCGGCAAGCCATCTTTGAAGCCGAAACCGCACTAGAACACCAAGCCGATAGCCTCAAAGCCGGGACACGTTCCCGATTGATAGAAGCCAACCGGCTTTACCGGGCCTTCCGAGAGAAAGTGAGCCAGGAATATCCCAAATATTTTGCCCTGCAAAACGAAAACCCGCTCATTTCGCTTTCCGAAGTCCAGCAGAAACTGGCTCCTGGCGAAGCCCTCCTAAGCTTTACTTTTCTTCCCAATCCGGAGGAAATTGGCAGCCTTTGGATAAGTCGGGATGAAGTGCAAATGACCACGCTGAAAGAAGGGGGGCAAATTTTGAAAAATATTCGCCAGCTACGCTCCTATTTGAGTTTAAGGGGAAATCCCGAGGAAATGGCTGCCAATATCGCGGACAAATCCTATCGCTTGCATAGCCTGTTGCTGGCTCCCTGGAAAGAGCAACTTGCCACTATCAAACGCCTGCTCATCATTCCTGAAGGCGAACTGAACCGTCTGCCCTTTGAGCTACTCCAGCCAAACAGCCCGGCTTTCCGTGACGGTGATGTCCCGCAATATCTCCTCTACCAGGCCGAAATTACTTATCACGCCTCGGCCACCCTGGCTTTCAGCCCCAAACCAGCATATACCACGCAAGGATGGCTGGGCATGGCGCCTTTTGGCGAAGAAAGCCTGGTACAGGTAAGCATTCACGAAGAAGATACACGGGCAGGCGGAAATAGACCTAAAGCTTATTTGAGTCCCCTGGACTACTCGGATGATGAAATCCAGGAAATTGCCCGTATTTGCACCCAAAGCAATATCCCGGTGGCGGTGTATGCCCGGGAAGCGGCCCACAAAAAGCAATTTTTGGAAAAAATGGCGGGTTTTCGCTGGATACACCTGGCTACTCACAGCTGGGGCAACACCCAGGAGGGTGATTTTTCGGGCATTGCTTTTTACCAACCTTCGGAGACCAGAATCGAAGACGAAAACATTTTGTATGCCCGCGAACTGTATCACCTGCCCCTCAAAGCCGACCTGGTGGTGCTGAGCAGTTGCGAAAGTGGCCTGGGCGAAGATGCCCCCGGTGAAGGCGTATTGTCTCTGACCCGGAGTTTTTTGTATGCCGGGGCCAATCACCTGCTTTATACCCTCCAAAAAGTGGGCGATGAAGCTACCTATGCCCTCATGAAGGCTTTTTATGCTCAATTGATTGAAAAGAAGCTATCTTATGCTGAGGCCTTGCGCCAGGCCAAGCTCCAAATGATTCGCGAAAACCGCCCGCCTCATGACTGGGCCCCCGTCGTGTTGTTGGGGCGCTGAGCAAAGCTACTGACCAAAAGTGGAGCCCTGTTTTTTTGGCACTTGAAAAGCCCTATAAAATCCGGCCTTCCCGGCCAGCCTGCTGACCTTTTCTTTTGCCGGGCATTTTTTTTGAAACCGATATTCTGGATGCATTTGCCAATCGAGTTTTGTGTTGCTTTTTGAATAAATTTACGCGATTTTTTTTCACGAAACATTCCTATTTTTGGCATCCTTGACCCACTCGGCATTCCCCTCCACAGCTTTGCTTTGTAATAGTCATTCAAGGGGTGGCTTGGAAATGAATATTTTGCGCCTGGCCACCTGGCTGCACGAAGCCCACACTCCGGTTTGGCTCCTGGCTCCGGAGGGAAGCCCCACCGCCCAGGAAGCGAGGCAGTTTCCCGATTTGCCCTTTGCACATTTTGCCAGTTCACAAAAATACTTTAACCTCCGGGGGGCCTATCGGCTGGCGGCAGGGCTCAAAAAAAAGGAGGTAAAAGTCTTGGTGCTTGCCCAGGCCAAAGACCTCTACCTGGCAGCATTGGCTAAAAGTCTCTTTTATCCGGCTTTGAAGCTGGTGTATCTGCAACAAATGTGGCTGGGTGGAAATAAAAGAGACCTCCTGCACACCCTGGTCTATGGGCAATTGTCGGCCTGGATTGCCCCCCTCCGGGTGATTGCGGAGAGCGTGCGCCAAAAGACCCGCCTCGACCCGACTAAAATCCACTTGATTCCGCTTTGCTTTGATACGGCCCGCTTTGTGCCGGGAGAGGGGGCAAAAAAAAGAAGCCCGGCAGGTCTTGCAATTGCCCCCGGATGTCTTTTTGGCGGGGCTTGTGGGGGCGTTTTGACCCCGGCAAAGGGCAGGAATATCTGATTGAAGCCCTGGCTTTGTTGCGGCACGAAGGCTTGCCCATCGAGATTTTGCTTTTGGGCGAAGAAACCAAAGGGGAAGAAGGACGCTACCTCCCTTATTTAAAGAAGCAGGTACAGCAAAAGGGACTTGAGCCTTTTGTGCATTTCCGTCCCTTCACCCGACAAATAGCACAGGCTTATGCCAGTCTGGATGTATTTTGTATGACTTCTAAGGCCGAAACCTTTGGCATGGTAACCGTAGAAGCCATGGCCAGTGGATTGCCGGTGATTGGCACTGCATCCGGAGGCACGCCCGAACTTATTCAAGCCGAAGAAACCGGGATATTAATCCCGCCCCTGGATGCAAAGGCTTTGGCCCGGGCCATTGCGTATCTCTACCAAAACCCGGAAAAGGCACAGCGGATGGGCCTTTCAGCGCAAGCCTCCGTAGAGGCACGGTTTCATTACCGGGTGCAGGTGGCGCAGACCCAGGCTTTGCTGCAAAAACTGATGGAAAGGCTTTAAACGTATTTAGTCGGCCAGGGATTGTTGCAAACGCAAACTGGCCCGAACGGGCGCACCCCGCCCCACAAACCAGGCCAGGCGGACATAATCGGTGCTTTTGTGAAATTTCCGCAATAATTTGAAAAACAAAAAAAGCTGCAAGACCCAGCAAGCCCCGATTCCGTAATGCTTGCGATAGAAATATAAAAATGAAATATAAAACTCTCTTTGCATTGGGTAGGTCTTGGGGCCACTGCCGCTTTCAAAGTGAATAAAATGGGCTTCAGGCACCAGATATACCGCATGGCCAGCCCGACGAAGCCTTAGAGCCAGGTCTTCTTCTTCACAAAAAAGAAAATAATTTACGTCCAGCCCCCCTATTTGCCGAAAGGCCGAAGCCCGCACAAACATAGAACTGCCACTCAACAAATCGACGGCCAGGGGCTGGGAAGGAACCCTTTTGGGAGGAAACTTTTTGGGAAAGAAAAGCCGAAGCAAGCTTGTGCCCAATAATTTACTGGCCAGGCTGGGAAAATAATCAAAATTGACCTGTACCTGTCCTTCGGGGCCGTACATCAGGCCCGAACACAAAGCCACCGAAGCATTTTGTTCGCAAAACTGGTGCAGGATGGAAAGCACATCATTTTTAAGAAGGCAGTCATTGTTCAAAAAATAATAATATTCCACCGAAGCCGTGGCGGCATTAACGCCCAGCATATTGCCCAGTGCAAAGCCCCCATTGAAGCGGCTACGCACCAATTTCACCCGGGAATTTTGGGCCAAAGGAGCCAGCTTTTCCCATTCTTCCTTTCGGGAGCGGTTGTCCACCACCACTATTTCGTAGGGCAGTGCCGCCGCCGTGCTCTCCTGAATAGACTGTACACATTCCAGGGTAAACTGACTGGAATTGTAATTGACCAGGATGATGGCAATTTTTGAAAGATTGTTTTCCGGCATACGATTTCAAAAATAGGGAATGTGTGCTAGCTTTGGCCTGGCAAAATTAAAATTGAGATGGAATATAGCTATCAGGCCAAGCAAGAGATTTATTATGCCGACAGCCGCCCCGAGATATTGCCTCATGTGCCCCCGCAGGTGCGCAAAGTGCTGGACGTGGGCTGTGCTTCGGGAAATTTTGCCGCCGCGCTCAAAAACCACCTGGGGCCGGAAGCCGAAATCTGGGGCATTGAAATGGCCTCGGGCCACCAGACCGATACCCCACAAAAGATGAATGTCTTTTTGGAGGGCACATGTGAAGAAAAATTGCCCGAAGTGCCCGAAGGCTATTTTGATTTGATTGTCTTCAATGATGTCCTGGAACACCTGGTCAATCCCTGGGAAGTGCTCAAAACGGCCCGTAGTAAGCTCAATGCCACCGGAATGGTACTCAGTTCTATTCCCAATGTGCGCTATTTTCGAAATTTTGGCGACTTGATTTTTCGTAAAAAATGGGCCTACGCCCACAATGGGGTGATGGACTGGACCCACCTGCGCTTTTTTACCAAAAGCACGATTGAGGATATGTATCGCTCCCAAGGCTATGAGATTTTGAAAATGCAAGGCATCAATCCTTCTAAATCTATTCGTCCTTTTCTTATCAATATTCCGCTGTTCTTTACCTTTTATGATATTCGGTATTTGCAGTTTCTGACCCTGGCCCGGCCCGGAAAATAGACCCGGGGGATACTTTTGCCTTATTTTGGCAAAAGTTTATACCATTGTTTGAGGAGATAACTCACCCATTTGCGGTTGAAAAACCAGGTGGCGACTGCGGTGCGATGCAAAAAAAGCCGGGTGGTGGGGGTCTGTATCCAGCGGGTGCGCAAGGCCCGGCGATACTTCTGAAGCATTTTTGCTTTTACCTCAAAATAATGCGGGTTCATCACTCCCTGGCCTTTGTGCCAGACATTAAAATCTACCACATAGGCATGATAGCCCCGAAAATCGGCCTGCAGGCACAAATCTGTGCCATAAAAATGAAAGCCGCCCAAATCGGCAGAAAAGCCCAAATGCGCCGCCTTTCGCAGCACAATAAAGTTTTCATCCAGGCTATGCACCCGGGCCGGAAAAGGCCCCTCGGACTGAAACCGGCGGTCGCGATGGCTGATGTGCAAATACATCTTTTGAATCCGGCTGGCTCCGGCATTGCCAAGCAAAGCCCATTGGGCATCCATTTGGTTCAATTCTGCGATGCGCTGGTCCAGTTTCTCTATGCCATCCTCCAAAAGCTCAATATCCTGATGGCAAAGCACCACATACTCGCCCCGGGCTTTGTGCAAGAGCGCGTTTAATCCGGCAAAAGCTTCGTATTGATTTTTTTCCCGGTTGTCGATGTAAAGAAACTCGGCCTTGTCGGCGGTAAAACCTTTGGCCACAAAAGAGGTCCACATACGCTCATACTCGTCCCAGTTGGTAACCAGGGTACAAATGGAGTAGCGAAAGGCCAAAGGAGGAACCTGGGCAATTTCAAGGGGCAGCATCGTTTCAGGCACGAGGGCGGGCTACGGTTACAAACTGGACATACCGGATGTCCGAAAAAGCATTGAAGGTCAGTAAGTTGACCAGAAAAGGCTTCCAGGAGCGCGAAGTGGCATTGATGCCCCGGTGCTGCAATATTTCATAGCCCAATTCCTGATACATATCCCGGATGCTCCGGGTGGTGAAAAAGCGCAGGTGGGTGCGGTCTAAAATACCGCTTTCCTCGTATTTCCATTGTTTTTTGAAGAGCAGATTGCCCAAATTGCGAAAGTAGCGCACATTGGGGATAGAGCTGATGATTTGCCCCCCGGGCTTGAGTTTGCTTTTGGCCATTTGCAAGACCGAGTAAGGGTCCACGAGATGTTCCAGCACATCATTAAAAAAGATGACCTCAAAGTAGGCATCCGGCAAAAGGGGCATATTGAGGGCGCAGTCGCCCGCCAATACCTTGTCCAGCTTTTCGGCGGCTTGCCGGGCCGCCTCGGCCTCATATTCCAGGCCCCATACTTCGGCCCCATACTTTTGTTTGAGGGCCAGGGCAAAATTTCCGGCCGCACAGCCCACATCCAGCACCACTCGTGCCGATTGAGGATAGAAAGCCATCATTTCGGCCCTTTCGCCATAGTAATATTCGTAAGGTTTTGTCTCTTGGGTTGAGGCCATAAGTCAAACGAGGATATAGTTTTTAAATTCGCCAATACGCCAACCAGTCCATTTCTCCAGGGCCATCAGCATTTTTACCCGCCAGGAGAATTTTTTCCAGCGCGGGTCGTGCGTAAACGTCCAGTTTTGGGCCGCAATGCGGGCCTGCATCACCACCGGGTGGCGGTGGTCAAAAAGCGCAACCGAATCAATGACTTCGCCATAGTTAAAGCCCCCCTCCCGGATTTGCTTGGGGTCAAAATGCCATTCGGCATCGCCATGCCACAGGCGGTGGGCTTCTTCCAGCTTTTGCAATTGCTTAAGGGGTTCTTTTACCCAGCCATAGTGATGCACAAAGGCCTCCACCGGCTTTACCCGAAGCTTTTTCTCCGGTCGTTTGCGAAAACCCTGGGCATCTTTATAAGAAAAAAATCCGGCCTTTTGCGCAGCACCCGCACTTCGCGCCGATACCAGCGGCGTGAGTCGGCCACATATTCATAAGAGCCATAAAAATGACGATAGCGCAAGACCAAGCCCTCTACGCGCTTGTCGTCTTTCCAGCGTTGCATGGCCGCCTGCAAAGGGGCCAGCCCGTCCTCGTGCAAAACCTCATCGCCCTGAATATAAATGGCCCAATCGGCATCTTCAGGCAAGGCGGCATAGGCCTTATTGGTTTCGTCGGCCAGCACCCGCCCGCCTTCGCGCAGCGATCGTTCCATTGGGTTTCGACAATGCGGATTTTATCGGTCGGAAGCGACTTTATCAAGCCCAGCGTATCGTCTTCGGACTGGCCAACGGCCACCACCACCTCTTCGCAAAGCGGGAGTATGGACTGAATGGCTTCCAAAATAGGATAATCGTATTGGAGGGCATTGCGAATGAAGGTAAAACCAACAACTTTCATTTTATGGGGAAAAGGCACAAAATCAAAGGCACAAAATTGCTACTTTTTTCTGAATTAAGAAACCTTGTCGGCAAGCCCACGGGCCAGGGCCGGGAGGGGGAATCTTTTTTTGGATAAATACATTTTATAATCATTATATTTAAAAGTATCTGGCAATATGAAAGCAAATTTCCAGGAATTTATCCGCAATGCCGAAATACCCGTCTTGGTGGATTTCCACGCCGAATGGTGTGGGCCCTGCAAGATGATGGCTCCGGTCCTGGCCCAACTGGCCGAAGAGATGAAGGGCAAGCTCAAAGTGATTAAAATTGATGTGGACAAGAATCCACAATTGTCTCAGCGGCTCAACATCCAGGGCGTGCCCACCCTGATGCTTTTTTCGGAAGGGGAAGTGCGCTGGCGCAAATCCGGGGCTATGCCGCTGGTAGAACTACGCAAGCAACTGGGGGCTTACCTGGCGGTGTAGAACTTTTCGGGCCGCCCGGGGTTTTGTAAACATATCTTTCAACAGAATACAAAATGACAGACAAAACCCCGGCGGCCCCCTATCCGGTTTGGGTGGTGCGCCTGCTCAAATATGCGGGCTATTACAACCTGGCCTGGGGGGTGTATATCCTCAGCCGCCCTTTTGATTTTTACCGGGCCTTCAATCCGCAGGCCCAGGCTTTTCCGTTTTACCTGTATCTTTTAGGGGCTTTTGTGCTGGGGATGGGGCTGGCCTATTTGTGGACGGCGCATCGGCCTTTGCAATATTGGTATCTGGCCGCCTTTGGCTTTTTCACCAAGCTGGCGGGCCCTTTGGGAAGCTACCTGCTTTTTTTGGGCCCTCATCCCAACTGGTTCAACTTTGGCCTGAGTGTAGTCTTCAACGATTTGCTGTGGGTGGTCCCTCTGGGCCTGGCAGCCTATAGCTTGTTTAAGGCCTGGCAAAACACCGAAGTGGGCATTCCCCGCCCTTTTCCCGATATTATGGCGGACTACCGCACCCAAAAAGGCGAAAAGCTGGCCGATTTGCAAGCCCAAAAACCAGTTTTGCTGGTATTTCTGCGGCATTTTGGCTGTACCTTTTGCCGGGAGGCCCTGGCTACTTTGCAAAGTCAGAAAAATACCCTCGAGCAAAAGGGCTCCCAAGTGGTATTGGTACACATGGCCTCCGAAGCCGAAGCCACTGCCTATTTTCAACAATATGGCTTGGGCGAGGTTTCCCACCTGAGCGACCCTACCTGTGGGCTTTACCGGGCTTTTTCCCTTTCCCGAGCCACTTTTTGGCAGACCTTCGGCCCCCGGGTTTGGGGGCGAGGCTGGCAGGCGGGCATAAGGCAGGGGCACGGAGTGGGCAAGCTGGTGGGCGATGGCTTCCGGATGCCGGGCGTGTTTTTGGTCTTTCAAAACCAACTCTTGCAGGCCTACCGCCACCAAAGCGTGGCCGATGTGCCCGACTATGAAGCCCTCGCCCATTGCGAACTACCCACAAAGCCTCAAGCCAAATCGTAGGGGCGAGCCGGGGAGTTATTTCACCCTTCAAGGCCTAGGTGGACTTATTGGCATGAGGGCAATTCCTGCAAAGCAAGCGGGACTGACCCGGCGGGAAGATATTGCTCTTCTTTACAGGGATTTGAAGTACTCTCCAAGCCTTGATGGCGCAAGATAAAATAGTAATAAAATACTGCTCAACACTTTGATGATATAGCCGAAAGCTGAAAATGATTTCAGGGTGCAGGCGCAAAATCGCTTCCGGAAATGGGTTTATTGGGTATAATCAAGAGTCGAGGGAAAATTGTTTATTTTTACCAAAAGAAGCCAAAAACATGCACAAATACTTTAATGATACCGGGCTTTGCATCCCCGAAAAACACTTTATGGTAGATATTTCTGCTAAAATGGCGCAAATCCTGCACATGGTTGAGAGAGGAGAATATTTTTCCCTGAATCGCCCACGTCAGTTTGGGAAAACGACGACCGCTTATTTGTTGTGGAAAAACTTACAACAAAAGGACGACTACCTTACATTAGAAATAAGTTTTGAGGTTTCCGAAGATGATACTTTTGATAGCAAGAGAAATGTGGCCGTTTACTTTGCGAAACTACTCAAAAAGGCTTTTTTAGTTTTGGGAGAAAAAAGCCTTGCCTCTTTTGTAGAAAATGAAATGATAAATTTAGAAGGCTTTGAAAGCCTTTCAAATTTGATTACGGAAATATGCACAAAAGTAGAGAAGAAAGTAGTCATAACCATAGATGAGGTTGACAAAGCAAGTGATAATCTGCTTTTTATGCAGTTCTTGGCACTTATGAGAGATAAATATTTGGCACAAAACCGAGGCAAAGACACAAGCTTTCACTCGGTTATTTTGCTGGGGGTGCACGACATCAAAAACCTTAAAAGAAAAATTCGCCCCGAGGATGCCCACGCTTTGAACAGCCCCTGGAATATTGCCGCCGATTTTACCGTGGACATGAGCTTCCATTCCGAAGAAATCCAAAGCATGCTCCGGCAATATACCGAAGAAACCCAAATACAAATGAATATTCCTGCGATAGCCGAAAGGATTCATTATTACACCTCAGGCTATCCTTATCTGGTGAGCAAGATGTGTAAGATTGTGGAGGAAATTATTATTCAAGAAAGGGAAAATAAAAACTGGACCCTGGAAGACCTGGAAGAAAGTTTCAAATACTTGGTCAATCCTGATTATACTACTACCCTTTTTGATGATTTAGCAAAAAATCTCAAAAAACAACCAGGACTTGTATGATTTGGTTTTTGAAATTATCATCAATGGGCTGAGATTTAGTTTTAATATTAGCAATCCCCTCATTTCCATTGCCAGTACCTATGGAATTTTAAAATCCGAGAACGGAATTTGTAAAGTCCATAACCGTGTTTTTGAGAAAAAAATTTATGATTTAATGCTTTCTATTCAAGAAACCAAGCTTTCGGACGAAATCATTTCCTACGGACAATTTGAAAGTAAAAACCAACTTCTGCTGAAAGAAATTCTATTCAAGTTTCAGCAGTTTATGCAGGAGAATTATTCCGAAAAAGACCTCAAGTTTTTAGAAAGAGAAGGCCGGCTTTTGTTTTTGTCTTTCCTCAAACCCATTCTCAATGGCAAAGGCTTTGATTTCAAAGAACCCGTAGTAGGCAATGAACGAAGAATGGATTTGGTCATCACATACTTTAAGCAAAAGCATTTTTTGGAACTCAAAGTCTGGCGCGGAGAAGAATACCATCAGGAAGGCTTAGAACAACTCAGCAATTACCTGGATTTATACCAACTTGAAGAAGGTTATTTACTGATTTATGATTTTCGCAAAACCAAAGAATATAAACAGGAACAAATCGCGTTCAAAGACAAGCAGATTTTTGCCTTTTGGGTTTAGAAAATTATCCGAGGATACCGCTAAGCAAGTTTTTTCATTCGGGTTCTTTTGCTTTTTCGCCGTGAGCAAAGTGCTCGGAGTGCCTCAGCCAAAATAGTACGTCAGGGCTTGGTTGATTTGGTTGATGTCAAAAGCCTTAGGGTCCCATTGTTCCCCTTTCTCGAGACCCAGCCATTCGCGATAGTGCTTGTGTTCCTTGTGTTTAGGGTCGGCAAGAATGGCCAGAAGCTCCTCATAGCCACAAACGCCCCCACAATCTTCGGGGGGACAGGCCCCTTTGCCACTCAGGCAGCGGGGATAGCTCACATTGGAATCAAATGGCAGGATTTTCTCGAGCAAAATTTCGTGTAGCCAACTATCTCCAAAATCATATTCATAGCGAAATTTTTGTTTGGGAGCTTGAAGAAACTTTGCCAGACTGACTGCTGAAGCTAAAAAATGGCCGTACTCGGCAAGGTCTTCCGGTTCAGGCACGATATATTGATGCAGTTTGGGTAAAATGTATTGATACAAATGCGCATTTTCCCAGCCCATTGCGGTCTGGATAATAAGGTGCAATTTATCCAATCTAACCTCACTAGACACTTCCAGCTTTCGCCAGATGAGCACCGGGGCATCTAAGAGCTTCACCTTGATTTGGTAAATGAGCGATTCAGAGGTAGTGGTGGCCATAAGCCTGTCAGGTTTGGAATTGAGTAAATAGTGATATTGTGATTTTAAATATAAACCAAAGCTTTTGAACAAGAAAAAAAATTAACCAAGTATTTTTTCTGCGCTGGCCATCAAATCGGTCCTTTTTGAAAGAACCTCACACACTATTAGAAATATTAGCACAAATCGGATGACGAGTGATTTTTGACCCTAAATTCTTAAATTTAGGGTCAAAATCAAGAGGCAAGCAATATGAAAGAGCGATATAAGCTTCTCTGGGAGCCTATGTTAAATTTCTTTGAGCCTTTTGGAAAATCTTGCGTTAGATAGCTCCGAACGTATAATCTTATCTTTTATTCAACTTCCCCAATCGCCCTTCGGGTGCATTTCATAATCATATCCTGCAAATCCGCGCCTTTGGAGCGCAGGGGGTCAATGGCTTTGACGAGGCTCGCCCGGAGCGCGTACAATTCTTCGCGCTTGAATTTTTTGCTTGCCTTCACCAATTCCAGTTTCATCAGTGCCTCCTGTTGGTTTTGCTTGGGATTATGCACCCCATTGAGTTCGCTGCATTGGTTGCAAACACCGTTTTTGTTAATCAAGGCACAGCGATGGTCAAAAATATCGGTCATCGTTCTGCGGGCATCTACCAAAAGGTGCTTCACCACACCCAGGTTTTTATCCAAAATCAAACAAATATCCTGCACCGAGAAATCATACACATCTTTGAGAATCAGCGCCACTTGTTGCTCAATGGGCAAGGTTTTGGAAATGCAGGTAAAGCAAAAATCAATATGCTCCTTCATCTCATAAGCCCCCTCGCCACTGGCCTGGCTCACCAGGTTGATGGCATCATGCACCGCCCGATTGCTCAGTGCGAGGGCTTTGGATTTGTCCTGGGCATCGGCTGACCAGCGTTGGTAACGTTTTTGGTGGTCATAAGCCAAATGAGTGGCGATGGTAAAACCCAGGTTTTGAGCGAGGACTTTCCTTTGAAGGTGGCTAGCTTGTCAAAGGCTTTGATAAAAGTGTCGTGGGCCAAATCTTCGGCATCTTTTCTATCCGCCACCAGGCGATACAGATACGACTTAAGCTGCGGCTGAAACGCGGCAAATAATTGCTGAAAGGCATTGATGTCGCCTTTGAGGGCCTCTTGGAGGAGATGGTCTTTTTCCATTATCAAGGAGTATTTTGGCTTAGAAAAAATTTACCGCCTGTGGAGGCAAAGCGGTAAATTTTGTGAAAATGTGTTTCGGTTTCAATGTGTTGCTTGCTTTAGCCTATCCAGGTTTTGTCTTTGGCAAAAGCATTCGCATACATCAACGCGGCACCGCCCATGCAAATATCCCGAATGCTGCCAATAACAGCTTTGAAATCGCCAGCACTCGCAGCAGGGACATGCACCAAAATGACAAATAGAAACAGGGACAAAGCCAATAAAACTGCGGCCAGTTTGTCGTATTTCTTGAGAACGGCACTCAGCACAAAAAGCATAAAGCAAATGCCCACAAAATAGACCCAAAAAGCAGGAAAGGGCAAGTACTTCGGCACATAGGGCAGGCTAAACTCCAAAGGGCCAAAATGCAGCAAACCAAAAGCCAAAAAAGGCAGTACAAAAAACCATTTTCCCAGATTGAGGATAGGATTCATTGTTTTGAGAGAATAAATTAACATTAAATAACCGACTTAGTGCCAAAATCCACATCCACAATATGGCTGTTGAAAACCGCTCCGGCATCACTGACCAGGAAGGCAGCCGTTTCGGCCGTATCTTTCAGCGTCAGGCCCCGGCCCAAAAGCGAACTGTTTTGGGCCTGCATTGCCCCAAATTCTTCATAGGGGATGCCCATTGCCTTGGCATTTGCCATAGAGGTTTCCTGAATGGTGCGGGTTTCGCCCATGGCCGTCGGGTTGAGGCAAATCACTTTGATGCCTGCCGGCCCAAATTCCGCCGCCATTACCCGCGTTAAGCCCTCAATGGCCGTGCAACTGGCTGTAATACCCGCCATAAACGGCATCTTTAACCTTGACAAACTGGCGGTGAGCGTCAGAATCGTACCTTGCGATTGGGTTTGCATCATATATTTAGCCGCAATGCGCGAAGTGAGAAATTGCGAACCCAGATGCAGTTGGACGGGCTTCATAAATTGCGCAAAGGAAATTTGCGTGGTCGGCACACCATAATCACTCTCAATGGCCCGTGCGCCTATGCCATTGAATACAATGTCCAATTTGCCATTTTCCGCAACGATTTTTTGCAGATAGGCTTCAATTTGGGCTTCGTTCTCGGCATCCACCGGCGCGGCTTCGGCCCAGCCCCCATTTTGGCGGATGGTTTGTGCCAAGGAGGCTACGGCCTCGAGGTTTCGTGCCGAAACATAGACTTTTGCGCCGTGTTGGGCAAAGGCTTGGGCCACCGCCCCCGCTATTGCCCCCGAAGCGGCAAAAACAGTCGCTACTTTGTCTTTCAAATTTGTCATCGAGATATTATTTTTTGTTGATAATATCCTTTTGACTTTTGAGGCGGGAAAAACGGTCGGAAAGGAGAAGTTTTTTTTACATCGCCCTGATTTGCCTGCTTTGGCTTATTTTTGTCCAATGGAATGGATTGATACCCACACGCATCTCTATGCCAGAGCCTTTGCCGAGGACCAGGAAGATATGATGCAAAGAGCCATTGCGGCCGGTCTGAGCAAGCTGTATCTGCCCAATATCGATGCCGAATCCATTGCTCCGATGCTGGCCCTCGAGGCCCTTCATCCGGCCCATTGCCAGGCGATGATGGGCTTGCATCCGATGTCGGTGAAAGAAGATTTTGAAAAACAGCTCTTGGTGATAGAAGGGTGGCTGCAAAAAACGCCCATTTGCGGCCATAGGCGAAATTGGTACGGACCTTTATTGGGATAAAACCTATTTTGCCCAACAGCAGGAAGCTTTTCGTATCCAGGTCGGCTGGGCCCGGCAATATGGCTTGCCCCTCGTCATTCATTGCCGGGAGTCTATCCGCGAAACGATTGACCTGCTTCAGCCATTGCTGGATGGCCAACTCAGGGGCA
Source organism: Microscillaceae bacterium (assembly GCA_012031215.1). Classification (GTDB taxonomy): domain Bacteria; phylum Bacteroidota; class Bacteroidia; order Cytophagales; family Microscillaceae; genus JAAUUB01. Next base: position 20,121 of record JAAUUB010000046.1, read on the forward strand.
TCTTTCACTGCTTCACTGGCACGAAAGCCCAGGCCGAAGAAATCACGGAAATGGGTTTTTTACTGGGCATTGGGGGCGTGCTTACCTTCAAAAATAGCGGCCTGGACAAAGTATTGGCGGATATAGACCTTGCCCACCTGGTTTTAGAAACGGATAGCCCTTACCTGGCTCCAGTGCCTCATCGGGGTCAGCGCAATGAATCGGCTTATTTGCCCCTTATTGCCAAGAAACTGGCGGAGGTGAAAGACCGCCCCCTGGGCGAAATTGCCAGGATTACTTCCGAAAATGCCCGCCGCCTGTTTGGGGCCTTTCCCGCCGATTAGGCAAGCCCCTTGAACAAAAGAATAGGCAACACCAGGGAACCATTGTGCAAGGCATGCACCAAGACCGCCATCCCGAAGCTGAACCGAATCCTTACATAGCCCAATACCAGGCCTATAAAAAACTGCGGCAATACCAATACCGGGGCATAAAAAAGGCTTTTGCCCAGGGGCAGGTCATAATTGTTCAGATGCACCAGCGCAAACACCAGCGAAGAACCAAAGTAGAGCCAAGGCAAACGGCGATGCCACCAATCCTGGAAATAAAGCTCCGGCAAGGAATGTTTGTATAAATTAATTAATAACCAAAGCAGGCACAAAGCAATGCCCCCCAGGCTGAACCAAAGCCAGGTGGCGGGCAGGGCCAATAGCAGAAAAACAGCCCCCAAAGAAGCACTCAGCAAGACATTGACCAAATGATAGCGCAAGAAAAGCCGAAAAATGGTTTCTTCCAGCAAAGGAGCCATCACCACCGCCGTCAATAAAAAAAACCAGCGGAGAGCTTTCTTCCATCAGTTCTTTCACCCGGTGTTGCTCCTCGAGCTCGGGGCCAAAGAGCAGACCCAAAGGCAGCACCGCCAATAACATCAGGGCGTAATTGGTCAGCAGGGCATAGCCCAAGACCCGTACCTGCTGCCCAAGTGAAAGCCGAACCGCCGGACGTTCGGCCTGGGGAGTGCCCAAAAAATACCAGAAATCACTCAAAAAGTATCTGAAACGCATTTGCTTTATTTTTGCCGATGCCAAAATACAAAAATAACCGCCCCCACTTTATATTTGTTGGGCCAAAACCCTGAGATATGCAAGCCATCAAAATTAATACTGCTGCCCCTGCCCCGCCCCAGAGCGCCATCCTGCTTCTCTACACGGGTGGCACCCTGGGCATGCAGCTAGATGAACGTCAGGGGGTTTTGCGTCCTTTTGACTTTGCCCAAATCCTGCGCAACATCCCCGAGCTCAGCCAGTTGTCTTGCGAAATCACGGTAGTCTCTATGCCCCAGCTCATCGATTCTTCCAATATGCAGCCCGCCATCTGGCAGGAAATGGTGCAAATTATTGCCCATTTTTATCCTGATTATGACGGCTTTGTCATTTTGCATGGCACCGATACAATGGCCTATTCGGCTTCGGCCCTGAGCTTTATGCTCGAGAACCTCCAAAAGCCCTTGATTTTTACCGGGGCACAATTGCCCATTGGGGCCATTCGCACCGATGCCCGCCAAAACATCCTCAGTTCGCTGGAGATTGCCCAGGCCCGCCACCCCAGGGGGCAGGTTCTTGTGCCGGAAGTTTGCATATTTTTCAACGATGTGCTCATTCGGGGCAACCGTGCCCAAAAAGAAGAGAGCGTCTTGTTTGATGCCTTCAAATCGGAAAACTATCCCTATCTGGCCAAAGCCGGGGTACATATTCAATATACCCACGAAGCCATTGCCCCCTGTCCCACGGCCCCTTTTGCGGCCCATCTGGCCCTCGACAATCGGGTGGCTCTCCTCAAGCTTTTTCCGGGTCTGCGCCCCGAGGTGCTGCAGGCCTTGCTACAAATCCCCGATTTGCAGGGCCTGGTGATAGAAACCTACGGTTCGGGCAATGCCCCCACTGCCGACTGGTTTTTAGACAGTGTGCGCCAGGCATTGGCCCGGGGCCTGGTCATTCTCAATATTTCCCAATGCCTGGGCGGACAAGTGGCCCAGGGACGCTACGAAACCAGTGTGGCCCTGCGTGAGATGGGCGTGGTGGGGGGAAGCGACCTCACTACCGAGGCCGCCATCACCAAGCTTATGTTTTTGCTGGGCCAAAAACTTCCTCCAGAGGCTCTACGTGCCGCCCTGGCCGCGCCTTTGCGCGGTGAGATGACAATTTCTCCGGGCGAATAGGTGTATAATCCCGAAATTAATGTGTACTTTTGTCCACTCAAGCAGAAGAACCGCACCCTGAGAGGTGGCCGAGCGGTTTAAGGCGCACGCCTGGAAAGCGTGTTTTCCGGAGACGGAATCGAGGGTTCGAATCCCTTCCTCTCAGCATACGAACATTTTGCCTGATTCTTTGTGAGAATCAGGCTTTTATGTTCAATAAATAAACCAAAAAATTACGCACCCCCTCCCCACCCTTCACATATCCCAAAAAACAGGAGAAAGCCTGTATGTATGAAAAGAGCCGACATCCTGTGAAGCCAAATGAGCCCTAAGTGATGCTTTTGGGTGCGGAAGGCCTCCCAACAAGCAAAACCCCGCCCCGGACTTGTTCATCCCGGACAGGGTTTTGGAAAGTGCTGGCCAGGCCGGTTTTACTGCTTGATGAGGCTAAATGTCAATGCGATGCTGCCTATCTTGGTGTTTTGGGTATTGACCTGAGGCTTAGACGCTTATTGACCAATTTTGAAAAGGCTATCGCTGTTTTTCTGGATTTTAGGCAGGCCTCCATTTTTTGGCTTATAGCAATGGCAAGCCATTTAACCCTCTCTGAGCTTTGTCCTGGCTCTGGAATAAATAAAGTATGCATCTTTGGTGTTTGACCTGCTTGTGACCAACAAAGTAACAAAAAGATACACTTTTCTAGCCCTCGTGCAGGATTTCGAGATTTCTTTCTTTGGCTCGGACATCGTCAAAGACCAAAAATTCTTCCCAAAAAGGCTGAGGTGGAAGGGCGGCTATGCAAATCAATGGTTCTTTGCGTACCGGATGCATAAAATAGGCCCGGCGGCTATGCAGGTTGATGCTGGCATCTGGGTTGGGCCGGTGATAGCCGTATTTGACATCGCCCCGGATAGGGCAACCCAACTCAGCCAGTTGCACCCGGATTTGATGGGGCCGGCCTGTGATGGGTTCTACCTCTACTAGCCAAAACTCATTCATCTGGCCCAGGGTGCGGTAGCGCAGTTCGGCTTTGAGGGCTCCCTCGGTGGGGGTATCGAAAGCTTTCACCAGGTTTTTGCTTTCATCTTTTTGGAGCCAGTGGGTCAGCTTGCCCTGCTGGGGTTCGGGGCGACGGCGCACAATGGCCCAGTAGGTTTTCTGGATTTCACGCTCCCTAAACAAATCATTCATTCGCTCCAGGGCTTTGGAAGTGCGGGCCAGAATCACCAGGCCACTCACGGGGCGGTCTATCCGGTGCGGAATGCCCAGATAGACGGCTCCCGGCTTTTGGTATCTTTCTTTGATATAAGTCTTTACGTGGTCAGCCAGGGTGAGGTCGCCGGTTTTATCGGCTTGCACCAATAGCCCACTGGGTTTGTTGACAATGATAAGGTGATTGTCTTCAAAAATAATGTTAAAAGGACGCTCCATTTCTCCTCCTCTGTTTAAACAGGTAATACAAACAGCGTTTGCGGGGCAAAAATACGCATTTTTAGCCCAAAAACCTCAGCCTTGAGGCCAGGCTTCTATTTGCGCCCAGGCCGCTTCCAGGCTTTGCACAGGTAGCTGGCATACCTGCCCCCAGCAAACATAGAAGGTGGTTTTTCCGCCGATGGCGGGGCGGTTTTGCAGGAGTGGCAGGGCCTCACTGGCTTCTTTTTCCCCCAGCAGGACTTTGTGTGGATAAAAGCGCACCGCGCTCAGGGCCTGGGCCATTGGCTGGGCTTCGGGACCTATGATGACCACCTCGGCCATCGGTTTTACCAGGAGGCAATAAAGCTGTGCCCAATGGGTCAGGTATTCCACATTGGTCAGCAATACTTTTTGCATCTTGGCCAGCATTTGGCGGGCCGTTTCTGTCCAAAGGGGCTTTTCGCTCATCAGGCCCAAGCGAAAGAGGGCCTTGGCCATCACGGCGTTGGAGGAAGGAATCACATTGTCAAATATCTCCTTTTTGCGGGCAATGAGGGCTTCTCCCCGGGCATCAGTAAAGAAAAAGAAGCCTTCCTGTGGGTCATAAAAATTCTCAAACACAACGGTGGCCAACTGGTGGGCGCGGGTGAGCCATTCCAGCGCAAAGGTGGCTTCGTAGAGAGTGGTAAGAGCATCTATGAGCAGGGCATAATCCTCGAGATAGCCCACCAGCCGAGCCTGTCCGTTTTTGTAAGTACGGCATAGCACTCTTTCGGAAACCAGGTTTTCCCACAAAAAGTGGGCATTCCGCTGGGCCATCTCCAAAAAGCGAGCTTCTCCAAAAACCTGATAGGCCTCCACCAGGCCTTTGAGCATCAGGGCGTTCCAACTGGTCAAAATTTTATCATCCAGTCCGGGACGCACCCGGTGCTGGCGCAAGGCCAGGAGGCGGCTTTTCCAGTTTAGCACCTGGGTTTGCAGTTCGGTTTCGCTTATACCAAAGCGAAGGCAAATCTGGGCTTCCTCACCCCGGCGGTACAAAATATTGTAGCCGTGCTCCCAGTTGCCTTCGGGCCTGGTGTGGTAGTAAGCCGCAAAGAGCCGGCGTTCGGCTTCATCTGGAAAAAGGCTCTCGAGTTCTTCGCCGGTCCAGGTATAAAATTTACCTTCCACCCCCTCACTGTCGGCATCCAGGGCGGCATAAAAGCCACCTTCGGGGCTGCTCAGTTCGCGGGCCACAAAATCGATGGTTTCATAGACAATGGTTTGAAAAGTGGATTTTGAAACACCTGGTAGGCCTGGGCATACAACCCGACGAGCTGGCCATTGTCGTAGAGCATTTTTTCAAAATGGGGGGCAAACCAGCGGGCATCCACCGAATAGCGGGCAAAGCCGCCGCCGATTTGGTCATAAATACCGCCCCAGGCCATTTCCTGGAGGGTTTTTTCTACTTGGGCCAGGGCTTTTTGGCGGTTGGCGGCTTTGGGTGTGGTGTGGGCATAGTCCAGCAAAAAGCGATAAATGGAAGGCATCGGAAATTTAGGGGCTTTTTGCATGCCTCCCCTTTCCGTGTCGAAGGCCGGGGCCAGGCCCTCAAACATACCATCGAGGTCGGCAGGCGAAAAATCCTTGCCCTGGGCCACAAGGCCGTATTTTTCCAGTTCGCTGCGGGCGATGGTTTGGCGAAATTGCTCGGCGGAGGCTGAGAGTTCTTCGTAGTTTTGGGCAAAGATGTCGGCTACTTTTTGGCACAAACTGGCCCAGTTTTGGGGCGGAAAGTACGTACCCGCATAAAAAGGACGACCATCGGGCATCAGGAAAGCATTGAGCGGCCAGCCACCCTGCACCCCCATCGCCTGGACGGCATCCATGTAAATTGCATCCACATCGGGGCGTTCTTCTCTATCCACTTTGATGTTGACAAAATAGCGATTCATGAGCGTAGCAATCGGCTCATTTTCAAAAGATTCGCGCTCCATCACGTGGCACCAGTGGCAGGCTGAATAGCCAATGCTCACAATGATAGGTTTATTTTCCTGGCGGGCTTTGGCCAGGGCTTCTTCGCCCCAGGGAAACCAGTCCACTGGGTTATACGCGTGTTGCAGCAAATAGGGGCTGGTGCTTTGGGCCAGTCGGTTGGGGGGGCGGTCAGTATATTTTTGAGAAGCCATACCAATCAGTATTTGAGAATGTAAAATATATTTGAGAAATTACTTCACTAATTACCGCAAAAAAGGTGGGCCAGCCAAATGCTTGCCTGCTCGTTTATTGCTAACCTGTTATTTTAAATCATGAAAAGCCTGGCTACTTATCTCTACTGGTATTATTATGCCCTTCCCTTTTTGGGCTATATGGCGGTGTATTTTCTGGGGCCAAAGTCTTTCGGGATGGCCATTTTTATGGGCTGGCTGGTGATGATTTTGTACCATTCTCTTTTTATTGGGCAGTTGCAATACAAGCTGGAGCTAGACCCCAAAGCCACTATTTGGCCTTTGT
>JAAUUB010000047.1 GCA_012031215.1 Microscillaceae bacterium
GTGCGTGTTTTTAAAGTGCAAATTTGCAAATTTCCCCGGCAATTGTTTTTTGGGCAAATACTTTTGGTGTATTATTGTCAGATGATGCATTTTCGGAAAATTCTCAACATCGTCTTCATCAGTGGGCTTTGGACAGCCAGCCTTGCAACAAACCTACTGGCCCAAAATCCCGCCCGAATGTATGAAGAGGCCATCGAGGCTTTTAATGCCCAAAATACAGAACAAGGCTTTGCAAAACTGGACGTGCTGCTGCAAAAATACCCGGAGTATGAAGATGCCCTTTATGCCCGAAGCTATTATCTGGTAGAGCAAGGTTATTTTCGGGAAGCACTGGGCGACTACCACCGGCTGTTGGCCCTGCGTCCCGAAGAAGCCGATTTGTTTGTCTATCGGGGGCAAGCTTATATGGCCCTGGCCCTGCCTGCCGAGGCCGAACAGGATTTTTTGTATGCCTGGCAGTTAGATTCCACCTCTCTGGAAGCCAATCTGGCTTTGGGCACATTTTATCTTTGGATGGAATTGTATGCAGATGCGCCCGTGTATTTTGAAAATGCCCTTAGGCATCATCCCCAAGCCCACGAAGCCAATTATTATCTGGCGCTCTTGTATTTCTTAGAAGAAAAACACGAAGCTGCCTTCGCTAAGATAAACCAATACCTGATAGCCATACCCGAAGACCTGGAAGGGCATCGCCTTAAAGTACGTATCCTGCTGGGGCAACGCCGATTTTTGAGTGCCCTGGATGTCTATAAAAATCTGGAGAAAATTGACACTTTGCAATTTGCGGAAGACGATTTTTTGTACTGGGGCCAGGCCTATTATTTTTTAAAAATGGGAAGATGCTCAGTTTTATCTCGAGTTGCCCGAAAAACCAGCTCTTCCCGAACTGTGGTATTATCTTGGCAAAACCTATTTTCAGCTCAATGAGCAAGAAAAAGCACTTACCGCCTTCAACCAGGCTATTTCGCTGGCGGGTGATTCTCTCTCCGAGGCCCTGGCTGCTTTTTATTACGACCGGGCGGTGGTGCTTGCCCAGGCTCAAAAGTATCAGGCTGCCCAACAAGATTTTTTGAAAGCACTTTTGCTTATGCCCGAAATCCTGGCCCAACAAGATGCTCAAAACCGCCCCCTCAACCTGCTGGGCAATTTGCGCGAAATCCTCGCTTCGCATTTGACACCCTCCGCCATAGACAGTGCCCAGGCACAAGGGTACCTGCGGCGGGCCGAGCAGTATATTGCGGCGGGAGATTCAAACCGGGCCGTGCGGGTTTGTGAGCAAGCCCTGGCCTTAGATTCTTTACAAGCGGGCGCATATTTGCTCAAAGCCCGGGCCCTGGCGATGATGAAAAAAACCGAGGAGGCAAAACAAAGCCTCGAGCAAGCCCAGGCCCTTGTTTCACCCCAAGAGGAGGCCCAACGACTGTACCTCCTGGCGCTTGTGTATCGTCTGCAGTTCAAAAGTCGCGAAGCGCAGGCAACCTTAGACGAAGCCTTATTGCGATATCCTGAGGAGGCAAATTTCTATCAGGAAAAGGCATTTTGGGCCTTGCAAGCCAAGCAAAACGAAGAAGCCCTCCGGTTCCTCGATGAAGCCCTGCGACTGGACAGTACCCTCACCCAAACACGTGGCGAGCGGGCTGCCCTTTATCTGGAAATGGGCCAATACGAAGCTGTTCTCAAAGATGGCCAGGCTTTGCTGGCTCAAGATGAAACCGATGTCCTCGGTTTGTATTATCAAGGGCGGGCTTATGAAGCCTTAGGAGCAATTGAAGAAGCCCTGGAAGCATACATGGCTATTTTGTGGCTCTTTCCCAATGAGGCAGAAGTCAGGCAAAGAGCAAGCGATTTACAGAAAAAACGCAAGCCCTAGCGCTTTTCCTCAAAATCCACATAGTCGCCCCCTTTGAAATTTTTGGGCGGGTATTGCGCCGGGTCATATTCAATCGTAACTGAGCCGCGTTTCACTTTTTTACGCTTTTCGGGCGCGTAGCCTTCCTTAAAAGCGGCTTTTACCCGCGCCCAGCGCCGATATACCTGATAAGCCAGCCAGCCCAGCCCGGCCATTATTAATAAAATTTTGTACATACTTTCTCCATCAACGTAAATGAAACAGCATTAGGCCCCTTCTTGCCGCCGGGGCTTTTTCTGCCACCTACAAATTAAAGGCTATTTGTTGTATTTTTGTGCCTCAAAAAACAAAAAGAAAATGAGAGACAAACTAGATGCCATTCGTAAACGCTTTTTAGAAGTGGGCCAACTCATCATCGAGCCGGACGTGATTGCCGATATGGGGCGCTATTCCAAGCTTACCAAAGAATACAAAGAACTTGAGAAGATTGACCAAAAATACAAAGAATACGAAAATGTATTGAGCAACCTACAAACCAGCAAAGACTTGCTTCAGCAGGAAAAAGACCCCGAAATGCGCGAAATGGCAAAAATGGAGATTGAATCCTTGCTGCCCGAAAAAGAAAAAGTAGAAGAAGAACTCAAAATGTTGCTCATTCCCAAAGACCCCAATGACAGCAAAAATATTGTCATTGAGATAAGGGCCGGAGCCGGAGGCGATGAAGCAGCAATTTTTGCCGGTGATTTGTTTCGGATGTATCAGCGATTTGCCGAAAAGCAAAACTGGCAGATGGAATTGATTGATTTTATGGATGGTACTTCGGGGGGCTACAAAGAAATCGTGGCCGGTGTATCCGGGGCTGATGTTTACGGGATGTTGAAATACGAATCGGGCGTGCACCGGGTACAGCGTGTGCCCGCCACCGAAACCCAGGGCCGGGTGCATACTTCGGCAGCCAGCGTGGTGGTATTGCCCGAAATGGACGATGTGGAGGTGGTCATCCAAGAAAACGATATTCGCATCGATACTTTTTGTTCCTCCGGGCCTGGCGGGCAGTCCGTCAACACCACGTATTCGGCAGTACGCATCACCCACAAACCCTCTGGTCTGGTGGTCTCTTGTCAGGATGAAAAATCTCAAATCAAAAATAAAGAAAAGGCGCTCAAGGTTTTGCGCTCCCGCCTCTACGAAATGGAGCTAAAAAAGCAACAGGATGAACTTGGTTCCCAGCGCAAATCTATGGTCGGCAGTGGCGACCGCTCCGACAAAATCCGCACTTACAATTATCCTCAAAGCCGGGTAACGGACCACCGCATCAATTATACCGTTCATAACCTGCCTACCGTGATGGATGGAGAGATTGGCGATTTTATTGAGAGTTTGCGCCTGGCCGAAAATGCCGCCCGTCTTCAGGAAGGCTCCGGCTCCTGATTTGGGTGAAGGCTTGCCCGGCCGGGGCTACTAATTTGCCGCAGGAAAACCTTGTGTGCGGTTTTGTTATTCAACAATTGATGTATTTTTGTCAAAAAAACAAAAACGCCTTATGGATGCTTGGATGATTATTACTTTGGCCAGCATAGGCGCCAGCAGCTTGCTGGGGCTGATAGGATGGGGAATATGGCACGAAATGAGAAAAGTACGTCTGGTCAATGAAAAAATGTCTGACCAAACGGTCATTGAGATTGCCCGCGAAAATAACGGTAAAATCAATATTGCCTTACTTTGCGAGCGTACCGGCCTTTCGGCCTCAGAGGCCAAAACCAAGCTCAAGTATTTACAACAGAACCGGGTAATTTCCACCGACTGGAAGCAACTCTTTCAGGGAGGTGGAGCTTATGTGCTTACGGGCACCGACAATACCTTTGCTGCCATCAGCCAGGTTTTTGAGAAAAATGAATGGGTCAATAAATTGGGTTTTGGCGATATTTTCAAATCCATAGACAAAACCGGCAGTCCAGCCATTACGCCCACGCCCTCACAGTCCAAAGATGCCATGATTATCTCTCTGGCTTTGGAAAACGAGGGGGTGGTCTCGGCTTCCTCAGTCTGTGTAAAGCTTAATATTTCCGTTGATGAGGCGCAAAAAAGACTGGAAGACTTGCGCCAAAAGCAAATATTTATCTCCGAAGTCAATCAAAACGGGGGGCTGGTATATCGCATTCTTGATGCTTAAGCCAAAGTTTTAAGGGTTTTTTTGGGCTTATATTTCCCCCCTCTCTTCCTTATCCGGGCGGCTAAACCTTCTTTTTCTTCCTACAAAACCGAAATCAGACCAGGGCAAATAGAAATCCCGGCTTTCCGGGCTTTCTCGACTTAGAATTTTCTTATAAATTTGTGAAACATTTCAAGAAAGCCAAAGGGTTGCTCTTATGAGAGAAGGGTTTTCTTGTAGATACCTAAAATTTAATAATTGCCACAGCAAGCATGAAAGAATTACTGCATAAGTTTGAGCATCGCCCCCCAGAGATTGTTTTTGAGTGGAAAGACCGTGAGACCGAAGCCGAGGGCTGGGTGGTGATTAATTCTTTGCGCCATGGTGCCGCCGGAGGCGGAACCCGGATGCGACTTGGTTGCGACCGGCGCGAGGTAGAATCGCTGGCCAAAACAATGGAAATTAAATTTACCATTTCGGGTCCTCCCATTGGCGGAGCCAAATCGGGCATCAACTTTGACCCGCGCGACCCGCGCAAAGCCGGCGTGCTGGAGCGTTGGTACAAGGCCGTTTATCCTTTGCTTAAGAATTACTACGGCACGGGCGGGGACCTCAATGTGGACGAAATTCACGAGGTTATTCCCATCACCGAAACCTACGGGCTTTGGCATCCCCAGGAAGGGGTAGTCAATGGACACTACAATGCCTCCAAGCCGGATAAAATTCGCAAAATAGGCCGTTTGCGGCAGGGGGTTTCCAAGATACTGGAAGACCCTAATTATACCCCTACCACCATTTCCAAAAAATATACGGTGGCCGATATGATTACCGGGTATGGAGTAGCCGAGTCAGTGCGACATTATTACCAGATTTGGGGCGGAAGCCTAGTAGGCAGGCGAGTCATTATTCAGGGCTGGGGCAATGTAGGGGCCACTTCGGCCCTCTATCTGGCCAAAGAAGGGGCCAAAATTGTGGGCATCATTGACCGCAACCAGGGACTTTTGCATCCCGAAGGATATGACCTTGAGGAAATCAAGCAGCTTTTTGCCCGCCGCGAAACCAATACCCTGGTGGCCGAGGAGGCCCTTTCTTTTCAGGAAGTCAATGACCGTATCTGGAGCATTGGGGCCGAAATATTTATCCCGGCTGCCGCTTCGCGCCTGGTGCAAAGTGCTCAGGTGGAGGCCCTCCTGGCGAATGGGCTGGAAGTGATTGCCTGCGGAGCCAATGTGCCTTTTGCGGATGAAGCCATTTTTTATGGCCCCATCACCGAGCAGGTGGACCAACAGGTAGCCCTTATCGCCGATTTTGTGGCCAATTGCGGGATGGCCCGCACCTTTGCCTACCTTATGTCGCCCGAAGCCGATGTAACAGACGAAGCCATCTTTCAGGATGTATCCCAGACCATCCGAAAGGCCTTGGAAAATATTCACGCTCTTCACCCAAAAAGAACGCACCTGGCAGAAACCGCTTTTCAAATTGCGCTCAAACAGTTACTTTAAGCAAACTATCTCTGCTAAATTGTCAATAATTTGAGGGCAAAAGGCCTATTTCCTGAAAATAATGATTTATATTCGCAAAATCCTTTCTCATTATTTAATCCACAAGAATGGTGAATTATAAAAAAATTCTCTTCTTTCTCCTACTGGGCGGCGGACTTTGGGCAGACCCGGTGAGTGCCCAATCTGCTTTGCAACAGGCTCAAAACCACTTGCATCAAAAGCATCCGTATTTGGCCCAACAGCCTGAACTGGGTTGGGTGATAACGGATGAAATCCCAAACCCCCGCCTGGGGGTAGTACATTTATACCTGAGGCAAACTTATCAGGGCCTGGAAATCAAAAATGCCAACCTGAATTTTACCCTGCAGCAAGGGCAGGTGAAGCAGATGAGCGGTGCTTTTGTGCAAAAAGTGTCTCCCCGGGGCCTGCTCAAAAACCCGGGCCTGAGCGAGGCCCAAGCCCTCATGCAGGCTGCCCAACAACTGGGACTCTCGGGTACTGTGCCCGCCCAGCGCCAAACGACCCCCACCAAAGGAACAATCTTTGAAGGCGGCCAATTTTCGCAAGACCCTATCCCGGTTCGGCTGGTATATTGGGCCTTGCCCGACCAAAGCCTGCGCCTGGCCTGGGAAATGCACATCCATGAACACTCGGGCCAAAACTGGTGGGATGTCTGCGTCGATGCCCAAACCGGGCAAATTATTGCCAAGCACAATTGGGTTACCAAATGCCAATTTGACCATGCCCATGCCCAAGACTGCCAAACCCAGTCCGATAATCGCTTCAAGACCAGCGCGCCAATGGGCACCAATGAAACGGCACAATACAATGTGTATCCTTATCCTCTTGAAAGCCCTAACCACGGCGACCGTAGCCTGGTAACTTCCCCCTTCAATCCCCTGGCTTCCCCTTTAGGCTGGCACGATACCAACGGTCAGACGGGCGCCGAGCATACCATCACCCGGGGCAATAATGTCTATGCCTACGAAGACCGCAATAGTGACAACCAACCCGGATACAGCCCCAATGGCGGCTCAGGATTAAATTTTGACTTTCCCTTTGACCAGGAGGCTACTCCCGTTGATAACCAGGATGCCGTGATTACTAATTTGTTTTACTGGAACAATTTTATCCACGATGTCTTTCACTTTTACGGCTTTGATGAAATATCCGGTAATTTTCAGGTAAACAATTACGGGGGCCTGGGGGCAGGCAATGACGAAGTGCGGGCCGAAGCCCAGGACGGTAGTGGGCTCAACAATGCTAATTTTGGCACTCCCCCGGACGGCAACCGCCCCCGGATGCAAATGTTTTTGTGGAATACAGCCGGAGGAGGGTTTGTCCTTACTGTCAATGCCCCCACCGCTATTGCGGGCGAATATACCGCCACTGGGGCCAGCTTTGGGCCTTTGTTTTTGGCCGGGCCTATCAGTGGTGCGGTGGTATTGGCCCAGCCCAACCTGGCCTGTGAGCCTTTCACCAATGCGTCGTCCATTAACGGCAAAATTGCCCTGGTGGACCGGGGGGAATGTACTTTTGTGCAAAAAGTGCTCAATGCCCAAAACGCAGGCGCAATTGCCGTCATTGTGGTCAATAACCAGGCTGGCCCACCCATCAACCTGGGGGGGACCGAACCCGCCATCACCATTCCGTCTATTATGGTGAGCCAAAGTGATGGTCAGCTTTTGAAAGATAATATTGCCAGCTTGCAAGTTACCCTTACCGATAACCGTAATTACCTGGACAGCAGCCTTGACAATGGCATCATCGTACACGAATATGGGCATGGCATCTCTAACCGCCTGACGGGAGGCCCCGCCAACACTAGCTGCCTGGGCAATCTGGAGCAAATGGGTGAGGGCTGGAGTGATTATTTTGCCCTCGTGCTGACAATGAAGCCCGGAGACGTGGCAACTATGCCCGGGGCATTGGCACTTTTGCCGTAAACCAACCTACCACCGGCGGGGGCATACGGCCGGCTCCCTATACCACCAATTTAAGCATCAATCCTTTTACCTATGCCAATGTAGGCGATGGCGGCCCCATCACCGTGCCGCACGGCGTGGGATTTATCTGGTGTTCGGCGCTTTGGGATATGACTTGGCTACTGATAGACCGCTATGGCTTTGACCCGGATTTGTATGAAGGAGAAGGAGGAAACAACCTTGCGCTGCAACTGGTAACTGATGGCTTGAAGCTTCAACCCTGCAATCCGGGATTTATTGATGGCCGCGATGCCATATTGCTGGCTGACCAACTGAGCAATGGTGGGGCCAACCAAGATTTGATATGGGAAGCTTTTGCCCGACGGGGAATGGGCGGTGATGCTTCGCAAGGCAGCCCAGACGACCTCTCCGATGGTGTACCTAGTTTTTCTTTGCCTAAGGCCGTTTCTTTGCGCAAATCCGTAGATAAGATTTTTGTGGCACAGGGCCAGGAACTTACCTACTCCCTCCTGCTAAAAAACAATTTTGCTGAAATTCAATCCGACCTGGTCGTTGAAGATATACTGGCCGAAGGCCTGGAAGTAGTGCCCGGTTCTTTATCGGAGGGCGGCACGCAGAACGGCAACACGGTAAGTTTTGCCATCAAAACCCTGGGCGCACAGGAAGAAAGGCTTCTGCAGTTCAAGGCTTTACTCAATACCAGTAATTTCAATAATTTACCCTTTTGGGATAGCCACGAGGCCGTAAACACGCTTTGGCAGGTGGCCGGCAATAATGCCGCTAATACCTGGCGAAGAAATACCAACCTGCCCAATGGCGGTCTTTTTGCTTGGTTTGTGCCCAATCCAGGGTTTTCCGGCGAGCATTCTCTTATCCTGACGCAGGCCATTCAGCCTAGTAGCCAAAGCCAGTTGGTATTTTATCATTATTACAATACGGAGGCCTCCTGGGATGGCGGTGTTATTGAAGTATCTACCAACAATGGCAGCACCTGGTCTGACTTAGGCACTGCCATCCTCGAGAATGGCTACGTAGGCCCCATAAATGGAGCTAGCGGCACTTCTTTGGCAGGAAAGCCTGCCTTTCACGGAAGAAGCAATGGCTATGTGCGTACGGTTGTAGATTTGTCGGGCTTCAATGGCCAGTCTATTCGAATCAGATTCCGTTTTGTCAGCGACATTTCAATTGGGGGCGAGGGCTGGTACATTGACGATATCTTGATGAGCGAAGGAGTGGCTTCGGGCATTCCCAACGAAGCCTGTGTGTCGGGCGGAACCCTGACAGAGCCAATTTGCGCCCAATCTGCGGCGGTGTTTGCTTTGTCTTGTACACCGGATGCGGGTGATTTGTTGCCCCCGGCGGGCTTACCCCTGCCCCTGACGGGCTGCCCCGAGGAAGATACCGAATTGTTTAGTTTCACAGCAAGCTATGCGGCCAATGATGAAACCAATCCCGGCTTAGGCTACGATTATTATTTTTTACTGAGCACATCAGAAGCACCGCAGGCATTGGTGGCCATTAGCAACAACGGACAGTTTGACCTGACCAATATCCTGCCAGGCACTTATCAGGTCTGGGGGATTTCCTACAGTCGCACCAATGCCGTTTCGGGGGCAGAGGCCTATATCTCCCAGCTTTTCACCAATGAGAGGGCTAATATAGAGGCAGTGTTGGCAGATATTAATGAAAATGGTCTTTGTGCAGATGTGAGTAATCAGCAGGCTGACGGAAGCATACTGACCCTAACCCGAACTACCTGCACGGCACTTCCTCCGGCAGCGCAGGCGGCAGGCCTAAGCCTTTTTCCTAATCCAAGCCCGCAGGATTTGTTTTTGAAAATTGTTGGCCAAAACGGTAAGCCTGGTAAAATAGAATTTATCAGCCCCTTAGGGCAAAAGGCCTGGGAAAAGATTTTCAGGTAGCCGGAGAATCATTTATTCAGCAACTCGCCCTGGCGCACCTGCCGCGGGGCGTTTACCTGGTGCGGATTTACCTCGGGGGGGAAAGCTTCTCCGGACGTGTCGTTTTGCAATGAACTGGTAAATAGACTTTTGCATTCACTCGAAGCCCGGAATCTCTTGCCGGGCTTTTTTTGTATCAGAGCGCGACTTTGTGAAAGAATGGAAGCAAAAACATATTTTTGAGCGAAATTAAAAAATGATGCGAAGCGCTATTCTTGTCTTTCTGTTGCTGGGATTTTTTACCACCTGCCAATTGCCCACAAACCAGGCGGTGCCGGTCATTGGGTTTTTAGATGCTTTTGAAGATGCTACTATAGCCCAAGCCCGGCAGGGCTACCTGGATGCTCTGAAAGCCGCAGGCTTTAGTGAAGAAAAGAAAACACTCAAAGTCCTGTATCGGAATGCACAGGGAGATATTCCTACCTTGCTTCAAGCCACCGATTATTTTCTGGCCCAAGAAGTAGCCCTCATTGCTACCTGTCCCACTACGGCCACCATCACGGCCCTCCAAAAGACCCAAAAAATCCCCGTTTGCATGATGGTATCGCCTGCCCCGGCCCTTGTCAATCTTTTAGACAAGTATGGAAAGGCTCCCGCTAATTTGATGGGGGTGTATGAAACCCTGGACTACATCGCCCGCTCTGTGAAGCTCATCGCCCAATTTCGTCCCCAAACCCAAAAACTGGGGCTCATTTATAATCAGGCGGAGCCTCAGTCGGTCAATGCCCTCCAAGTAATCAAGGGCCAAACTGAGGCCCTCGGATGGGAGCTTATGGCTTTACCCGTGAACAATTCTGCCGACACTCAGCTGGTGGTAGAGGCCCTGCTGAATGAGGGCATTGACGCTTTTTTTGCCATGCCCGACAATGTCGTGTTTGCCTCTTTTGAAGTGATATATAAGACCTGCCAGGCCCGCAAAATACCCGTTTTTACCAGCGAAGAAGGCCTCGTGAAAAGGGGAGCCGTAGCCGCTTATGGTGCCAATATGTATGCCTGGGGCTACCAGGCGGGCCAGCAGAGTGCACAATTTTTAAAAAACCCCCGGCAAGCCCTGCCCAGGCCCCAGGCCGTTGCCCGCCACCAAAGCCTCTACAATCCCGAAGTGGTTCTTCAATTTGGATTCAAGATTCCCAAAGGATTGCAAGCCATTGACCAAAACCTGGAGAAAGGTCGCCCTTTGCCGGAGAAGGCAGCATTTGTGCCGGGGTTTTATCTTTCGGCCCTGATGCTGGGACTGGCCTTTGCAGCCATGGGCCTGGGAATTTTCATCACCCTGCGCATCTTCGATATTCCTGATATTACCACGGATGGCAGCTATACACTTGGCGGGGCCATTACCGCCGTGTTGCTTCTGGCGCAATGGCCGCTTTTGGCCATCTTGGGGCTGGCTTTGTTGGGCGGGGCTTTAGCCGGAATGATTACAGGTATTATCCATACCCGCTTGCGGGTCAATGCCCTGCTGGCGGGTATTTTGGTCATGACGGCACTTTATTCTGTCAATCTGGAAGTAATGGGAAAGTCTAACCTGCCTTTGCTAGAGGTGCAAAACTTTCTGCATCTTTTGCAATTTATGGGCCTGGGCGCGGGATTATCCGGCTTGCTCGTTTTGCTTTTGGTGGGCTTAATGCTTTGGGGAGCTTTGAGTTATCTGCTTCGTACCGATTTTGGACTGGCCATGCGGGCCACGGGAAATGCCGAGGCCATGATTCGGGCCAATGGGGTCAATACCGACCGAATGAAAATTATTGGTTTAGCATTGGCCAATGCCTTGACGGCCCTGAGCGGCTTTTTGGTGGTGCAGTACCAGGGCTTTGCCGATATTAATATGGGCATCGGCATTGTGATTGTGGGTTTGGGTTCGGTAGTGATTGGCGAAACGCTGAGTCGCTGGACAGGTCAACACCAAATTGGGGGTCGGATACTCGGCGTGATACTGGGCACAATAGTGTTTAGGCTCATTTTGGCCCTGGCCCTGGCCGCCGGAGTGCATCCCAACTGGCTTAAATTACTTACTTCGGCATTTGTACTGCTGGTGGTGGCCTTGCCCAATTTACGTTGGAAAGGCTAACGATTTCGGAAAATGCCTGTTTTGCAAAAAGCCTTGATTTTGTCCGCAGCACGGGGATCACCTTTGAAATCACTTTCTCGGAAATCGGCACAGGCCGCCTCGGTTTCGCCCAGGTTTTGCAGGACTAGTCCTCGCTCTAGATATACCCAAGACCGGTTATAACCCAGGGCAATGGCTTGGTCAAAGTCGCTACGGGCTTCTTGATAGCGGCGAAGGGCCACCTGCACCAGGCCGCGCTGATAGTGCAAAAACCTGCTTGCAAGTCGGTTTTTTTTTGCAAATTAAGCAGGTTCTGAAAATCGGTCAGGGCCCCTTCGTAGTCGCGTTGGTTATATTTATAACTGGCTCGTATTTCAAGAGCCTGAATAAACCAGGGGTCATCTACTTTGCCTTGTTCTATGATTTGGTTGAGCAGACTCAGGCCTTCCAGCTTTTTGCCTGGTGCATCTTAAATTGGGCCATTCGGAAATTTTTTTCTTGCAGTGCTGGTGCATTTTCGGTATTCCGATAGGCTTCTATGAAGGCCGCCGCCGGGGCATATTCCAGATTGGCCGCAAAATACCAGTCGCGGAGGATGGCTTTGATTTCTTCGCCATCGCTGGGGCGGGCCGAAGCCAGCAGGGAATCCATACGGGCTTTTCCTCTTTGATGAAAGGCCAGCCCAAAGCGGGGATTGAGGGCCAGGGCCCGGCTGTAATCATCTACGATATTGAAATATGTATAAGGTTTTTGGGGACTAAAGACATCGGCCAGGGCTTTGTATTTGGCATCGGCTCGCATCAGATAAGCAAGCGCATTTTGCGGGTCAAGGCCTAAGGCTCGGTCAAAATCGGCAATGGCTGCCGCAATTTCCCCCCATTTTGATATACAAAATACCCCGGCTTATCAATGCCATCGTCTCATTTGGGTTGAGGCGCAAGGCCTCAGTATAGTCTTGGACGGCATCGTGCCAAAGTAAATACTCCCCCTTTGCGGCGGCACGCAAGGCCAAGGCCCGCACATTGGCTGGTTCTAGCAAAACGGCCTGGTTAAAAAAACGAATTGCCTCCGAAAGATTCCGGTTTTGCAGGGCTTGCTGGCCAAAGGCGAGGTAATCCTGGGCACTTTGGCCCTGGCTCACCGATACCGTCAAAGCTCCCGCTATCAAAAAGCTCCAAGCGCAGGCGTGAAGAAATCTACTTTTCAATTGAAATCGCATTTGTGTCAAATATCTGCTTATGTATGGTGGTTACTCAGGCGCGCCCGAATCAATCTGGCCTTCCTCCTGGCAATACCGGGAAAGATAAGTATTGACATAGGCATTGCCGAGGTTTTTGGCCTGGTTCCAATCCTGGCAGGCCAAATTTATTTTATTTATGCGAAAAAACGCCATCCCACGCCAATAATACGATTCTCCATCTTGGGCATTGGCTTGCAGGGCCTGGCTAAGGGCCGTAATGGCTTCGGCATATTCTTTTAGGTGATAATGCGAAATGCCTAGATTGAAAAAAGCATCTATCAGGCCAGGATTGAGTCTGAGGGCCGCCTGGCAATCTTCTATGGCTCCCTGGTAGTCTTTGAGGTCATAGCGCACATTGCCCCGGTGGTAGTAGGCTTCCGCGTGCTGGGGGTCAGTTTCCAGGGCTTTGTCGTAGTAGCGCAGGGCCTGTCGGTAATTACCAGCCTGGGCCTTTTGATAAGCCAGGGATAAATAGGAATCAGTTTTGTGGCTTTGGGCTAGCAGCTTGGGGCCCAAGCCACAAGCCAGCCCCCCCGCCAGCCAAGCCAAGTGAAGCAAGGAAATCTGGATTTGCATATGCAAATCTGTGCAAGAATTATGCAAGAACCGATTTTTGATTCGGGGCATGCCAAGCCGATAAGAGAAAGGCTAGATTTTACCAACGTTTGCTTATTTTTACTATTTGTAAACTTATGAAAATCCAAACTTTGACAAGTCCTTTGAGGTCATCCTTTAGCGGGCAATACCGTGAGGCAGGCATAGATGAAGTAGGGCGGGGCTGTTTGGCCGGGCCTGTGGTGGCGGCGGCGGTGGTGTTGCCGCTTCATTTTACACATCCGGTTTTGCGGGATTCTAAAAAATTAGCCCTTTCCCAGCACCAAAGCCTGGCCGAAGAAATAAAGACCTTGGCCTTAGACTGGACCATTGCCCTGGCTTCGGTAGCCGAAATTGCCCGCTATAACATTGCCGGGGCCAGTATGCTGGCCATGCACCGGGCTTTGGCCGCCTTGCACCCTGCCCCCGAATTGATATTGGTGGACGGCAATCGGTTTGTGCCCTTTTCATTTGTGCCCCATCGCTGTATTGTCAAAGGAGATAATACTTTTTTTTCTATTGCGGCGGCGTCGGTCTTGGCCAAAGCTTACCGCGACCGCCTAATGCGCCAGCTCCACCGGGCTTTTCCCCAATACGGCTGGAATAACAATGTGGGCTATCCTACTTCGGCTCATCGAGAGGCCCTCAAAGCCTTGGCCCTAGCCCCTGGCACCGGCGAGGATTTAAAGGAGTAATGGAAAAAAATGATTAAATTTAGCGTTGAAAATTCGCCTTAAAAAATTTTCTACTATGAAACTCCGCTTGCAAGGTAACTCGGTTCGTTTTCGCCTCAACTCCTATGAGGTAGCCCAAATCAGACAAGGCCGCCCTGTTTCGGAAAAAACCTGCTTTGGTTTTGCCTCCGACGAAGTCATGTCTTATACCCTGACCGTTTCGGAGGCAGTGAGCGAGCCGCGGATTGCTTTTCAAAATGGCAATATTATGGTGCGGCTCCCCCAGGCCCTGGTGCAAAACTGGGCAGATAGCCCCCAGTTCAGTATTGAAACCCAACAGCATATTGCCGAAGATATTTTTTTGAATCTCCTGATTGAAAAAGACTTGGATTGTAAACACACCCAGGAAAATGAAGCCCCAAGCCAAGGTCAGACCTTGAAAATCCAAAATGAAATGTGAATTTATTGGCCTCTTCTCATTCTTACATGGCCCCAAAACGTACTTCTGTCAAATGAAGGCAAGCCAATGAACCGATTGAACACACCATATTTTTCGCACCGAAAAGCCGCACAGCTTTATTTCGCACAACACCCCATCGTGGGCATTTTTACCGATTACACTGTTTTTAAACTCGAGCCCGGGGAGGAAGGGGTCATTTTTAGATGCTTGCTCAACCAACACACTTTCGTGGTTTTTTATGAACAAATCGAGAAGACCCTCCCACCAGAAGCAGAGCATTGGCTCCAGGCCCTGGTGGCTTTTCAGCAAAAAAGCCAAAGTGCGCAAAGCGTGCAAACCTACCCTATCTGCGAGTTTGAGCAAATGGATGATTTGCTGGATTGGTTTTGGACCTGGAAGCAATGGAACCTTTCCGAAAGACAGGTCTTTTTGGAAGAGTTGCTAAGGATTGCCTGAAAGGAAAAGCCCTCTCAGAAAACAGCCTGGGCCAATCAATGTAAAAAAATAAGCAAAAATGAAGATTCAACACCTGGAGCTGGAAACTGCCCCCGGGGCGGCAATGAAGCATTTTTATACCCAAAAGCTGGGCCTACCAGCGGAAGAGACCCGGAAAGACGCGCTCTTCACGGTACGGGCCGGTAACTCCTGCCTGAGCTTTTATCAAGAGGGATATTTTGAGGCCAAACGGGCCGAAAAGCCACCTACTTACCATTTTGCCTTCAATATTCCTCAAAATCAGCTCGCTGAGGCACTGGCCTGGCTCAAACAAAGAGAAATACCTCTATGCCCTTTTCTGGAAAAAGAAGTGGTGGATTTTCCAAACTGGAATGCCCACGCTTTGTATTTTCAAGACCCGGCCGGCAATGTACTCGAGTTCATCGCCCGGCACGACCTGGGAAATGACTGCGAAAAGGCTTTTGGCTCCCAAGGCCTGCTCTCTATCAGTGAAATTGGTTTTCCAGTGCCCAAGCTGGCGGAATTTTACGAAGCCCTGCACCTCCACTTGCCACTGCCGCACTACAGCCACATCAGTAATCTGGAAACTTTTTGTGCCCTGGGCGATGCCGAAGGCCTTCTGACTTGTGGTTCCTTTGCAAAGGGCTTGGTTTCCGACCTCTCTGCAAAATGGCATTTTTCCTATTCGCCTAACCCTAGAAGGCAAAGGGAACCGCTTTTCACCCCAAATCGGCTTGCCTTATGTCCTGGCTTTTGGCGAGGCTTCCAGCCCCAGATAAGTGCAGAGTTCACTAAAATTGCCTACGGTTGCTTCGGGCAGGGGGGCCAGGGGGTACAAGCTCTGCCCGGGCCGATGCACAAACACACTCCGCAATCCCGCCCAGAGAGCCCCGGCCACATCCCATCCGTGCGCCGCCACTATCATCGCATCTTCGGGCCGCACGCCCGCCTGCCTACAGGCCCATTGATAGGTCTGGGGCTGTGGTTTATAGCATTGTACAGCCTCAATGCTCCAAATATCAGTAAGGTATTTATCTAATCCATTGTATTGCATTTGGGCCTTCACAGTAGAAAGAGGCGAATTGGTCAGGGTGTAAAGGCGTAACTTGTGTGCCGCCATCCGGGCCAAAGCTGGCTCTACCTCAGGATGCGCGGGCAGCCGGGCAAAGCCCGATACAATTCCCTCAATTTCAAAAGTGCTCAGTTCCTTCTTGTTTTCCACGGCCAGCATCTGCAAAACTGCCTTGCCAATCTCCCCAAAAGGGCGGTATTGCCCCCCGGCAGAAGCTACCAGCGAATAGTGCAACAATCTTGAAAACCAAAGCGAAGATTGCCCGGGAAGCCATTTTTCTATCTCGGCCTTCACCGGGCGGAGGTCTAGTAGGGTTTCATTTACATCCAAAAAAATTACCAGCGGAAGGGAGTTCATATTGTTGTGATTGTCTCATTCTGAGGGCTTACCCAAAAGCGGGGTTTTTAAAATAAATTCATTTTTCCCAAAATAAGGAAAAAAGACATTATTTCTTAGATATAGAATAATTCAATCTTGGTTTTAGGCCAATTCCATCATTTCTTCGTAGAACTCCGCCAAGACCCGGTTAAAGGCTTCGGGTTGGTCAAGAGGGGTAACGTGGCGCGAGTTTGGCACAATTACCAATCGCCCGTCGGACATCCGGGTAACGTAGCGTTGCTTCAGTTGAAGCGGGGTGTAGTCATCCGGGGTAGTTACAAACAAAGCCGGGCATTTTACCCGCTCGGGACAGTTGCCTCCTTTCCAGGTAACAAGGGCGTGAAAGGCCGCTTCGTAGGAAAGCTTATCGTTTTTGGCCCAATGTTTTACAAAGCGTTGGCGAAGCCCGGCCTGGTGGGTATCCGGGAAGAGTCGGGCGGCCAATATTCGGGAAACCCCCTCCATACTCAGAAGGTGCATGAAGATTTCGCGCTGCCACATCGCCCACTGGGCCTGCACATTGGCCTGGCTCACTTCTGGCCCGCAGTTGACTATGACTAAGCTGGCCACCAAGTCGGGCCTTTGGGCGGCCACCTCATAGGCAATGATGCCCCCCATAGACAAGCCCACCAAATGCACCTCCTTGAGCTGCTGGGCCTCGATAAAGCCAATCAGGTCTTGGGCAAAAATATCAATACTGTAAGGGCCGGGCGTTTTTTCGCTCCGCCCATGGCCGCGCAGTTCAGGCACCCAGGTTTCAAATGTGTTTTTGAAGTGGAGCACCTGGGCTTCCCAGGTCCAGGCCCCGGCCCCCAGTCCGTGCACAAAAAGCAAAGGATTGCCCTGGCCCTGGCACTCGTAGAATAATTCAGTTTGATTGAGATGAATGGTCGGCATAGCCAAAAAAATTTTGAAGAAAAAAATAGAAATCAAAAAAAGTATTGCCGAAAAAATCTCCTTTGACCCAGGCAAAGGCTTGGTGCTTACCCGCGCTAAAATTTATAAAGCTAAACTAAACCAAAAGCAGGTCCGAAAAAATGACAAAAAGCAATTTGTAGCTTCTATTGAAAAGAAAAAAGCTTAAATAAGCTGTTTTTTCAGGTATTCTATCAAATCTTGCAGGGCTTCCTGGGTAGGATGCCCCGGTTCATCGACATAGTCAAGGGTAAAGACCGAATGACAGCCTTTGCCATAGGGCTTTTGACGGGCACAATCCAGTTCCTGATATTGAAAATATTCGCCAAAATAAGCCTGATAGGCTTCCATGCGGGCGCGGGGCACCAATTTATCCTGCGAAAAGCGGTAGGCTTTGATAGGAATGTTTTCTGTTTGGGCACGGTGGCGGGCGTGGGCCAGGTCTTCTTCTGAGCAGCCAAAGGCCGTTTGGTAACTTTTGCCCAGGTTGGGCGGAGTGGCAGGCTGGCTCAGCACGGGCGCTACCAGCGAAGGTTCTACCATCATCGGAATGGCAAAGCCCCCGGTCATACACATCCCAATGGCCCCCACACCTTTGCCCCCATGCTCAGCATAGAGGTGCTGGCAAAGGCTACGCAGCCAGTTAACCACCGGGCTGGTTTGCTTTTTGGCAAAGATGGAGAACTCACGCCGGATACAAACCGTCAGAAAGGGACCGACAAAGGCCGGACTTTGGCCGGGTTTTCCAAAAAATAAAGGTAAATAAACGCTAAAGCCGGCCGCCTCAAGCCGCTCGGCAAAAGCCAGACACTCCGGCACCATACCCGGAAGTTCGTGCATCACAATCACTGGGGGACCTTCGCCCCGGAAATATACCGGGTGCGAAATTTTTTCGTGTTGATGTTGAAAAAATGAATAATCTGCTACAAACATAACATCCCTAGTTTAGCGGTCAAATTGATAAATGATAGAGGCAATTAAAAGCTTCGCCATTCAAAAAAATGGAAAACTATTACTCGGCGGTTTCTTCGTATTTTCTTTTAGTATCTTTTAAGGCCCGCATCGCCTGGGTGAGGCCGTCCAGGGTAAGGGGAAACATGCGGGCTTCCATCACTTCCTTGACAATGCTGATGGAAGGCGTGAAATCCCAGTAGCGGGGCAAAGTGGGATTGAGCCACACAAAGTAAGGATAATGGGTTTTCATCCTTTGCAGCCACACGGCCCCTGCTTCTTCGTTGTAATGCTCAATGCTGCCGTGCTTGGCCGTGATTTCATAGGGAGCCATCGTGCCATCGCCCACAAAAATCAGCTTATAGTCTTTGTTGTATTTGTTGAGCAGCTCAAGCGTCGGGATTTTTTCTTCAAACCGGCGGCGGTTGTCTTTCCAGACGTGCTCGTAGAGGCAGTTGTGAAAATAATAATACTCCAGGTGCTTAAACTCATATTTGGCCGCCGAAAAAAGCCGCTCACAAAGCCGGATATAAGGGTCCATGGTGCCCCCAACATCAAAAAGCATCAGCACTTTAATCTTGTTTTTTTTCAAGGGCACCATTTCCAGGTCGAGAATACCGCCGTTTTTGCTGGTTTTTTGGATAGTAGTATCAATATCCAGTTCTTCGGGCCTGCCTTCGCGGGTGAGCAGCCGGAGCCGCTTGAGGGCTACCTTCATACTGCGGGTGTCCAGCTCTATGTCATCTTTAAGGTTTTTAAATTCTCTTTTTTCCCAAACCTTCACGGCCTGGCCCTGCTTACCTTTCGGCTGTCCTATCCGAAAGCCTTCGGGATTGAAGCCATCGCTGCCAAAGGGAGAAGTGCCCTGGGTACCAATCCAGGTATCGCCGCCTTCGTGGCGTTCTTTTTGTTTTTCGAGTAGCTCCTGAAGGCGTTGCATCAGTTTTTCCAGCCCGCCCAGGGCCTCAATGGCCGCTTTCTCCTCATCGGTAAAATGGCGGTTTTCCAATCCTTTTTGTAGCCATTCAGCCGGAATTTCCACCAGCTTTTCCACGGGCAGGCGGTTGATTCCCTGAAAATAACGACCAAAAAGCACATCAAAACGGTCCAGGTTTTTTTCGTGTTTGACATAAATGGCCCGGCTCAGGGCATAAAAATCATCCACACTGTACTCGACCACGCGCCGGTCAAGTGCCTCCAGCAGCATAAGGTGCTCCTTGAGCGTAACCGGGATTCCGTGCTGTTTCAATACCAGAAAAAAATCAGTAAACATATCAGGCGGTATTGTTTAGAATTTTTGATACTCGTTTTTTTGCCCAGTTCGCTATCATTTTGATAGGACTTAGCCAATACAAATCTTACCCAAAGGTATAAAATTTTGACGGAAAAGCATTTTCCTGGCTTTCATTGGCTTGGCATTGGGCCCAAAAAAAAGAAATTCGGTGCTTTAGCGGAAATTCTGCTAATTTTGAATTTTACAATTTTATAAGCCAATGCCAGGTCTTCCTCCCATTGCTGCCCTCCATTTATTTCCCAAGCTGGACACAATGCTTTTGGAACTGCTGGCCTCGCTTTCGGACGCAGAATGGCAAAAGCCGACCATAGCGGGAAATTGGACCGTAAAAGACATTGTGGCGCATCTGCTGGATGGCAATCTGCGCACGCTCTCGATGCTCAAAGACGGGTATTTTGGGGAAAAGCCCGAGCATGTCCAGCAATATTCGGATTTAGTAGTTTTTCTGAACCAATTAAATGCCGACTGGACCCGGGCCATGCGCAGACTCAGCCCCCGAGTACTCACCGAGTGGCTGGCCCAAAGCGGAAAAGAAGCCCGTGAATTTTTGGCCACTTTGCCACCCGATGAAGAGGCGGTTTTTTCGGTGGCCTGGGCGGGTGAAGAACACTCTCCCAATTGGTTTCACGTGGCGCGGGAATACACCGAAAAATGGCACCATCAGCAACAAATTCGCCTGGCCCTGGCGCAAACAGCGCCCTTGTATCAGAGGGCATTCTATTTTCCATATCTGCGGGTTTCTATGCGGGCTTTGCCACATCATATCGCCAGGTGCAGGCAGAAAGAGGCGATACCATTCAAATATCCGTGAGTGGGGACAGCGGCGGGCATTGGTGGCTTACTTTTTTGGGCAGTCATTGGGAATTGGCCGAAGAAGAAAACATAGGCCATAAGGGGGTCTGCCAGGTGATTATTCCACCCGAAATTGCCTGGCGCCTGCTGACCCAGGGCATCACCATCGAAGAGGCCCGCCCTCAAATAGAGATAAAAGGCAAAACCACCTTGGGTGAACCCATTTTCCTGGCCCGGGCCGTGATGGTTTAAATCCTTGAAATACAAATTTTTAATTATTACGCAAACACCATGACAAGACAACTGATAAGCTCCGGTTCTGCTTTTGAAAAAGAAATGGCCTACTCTCGGGCGGTGGTCCAAGGCGATTGGATTTTTGTGGCAGGCACCACCGGTTATAACTACGAAACGATGCGCATTGCCGAAGATATAGTTACGCAGGCTGTCCAGTGTTTTGAAAATATCCGGCTGGCCCTGCAAAAAGCCGGGGCCGAACTGGCCGATGTAGTGCAGGTGCGGTATTATCTCACCCGTGCCGAAGATGTGGCCGCTTGCGGACCCATTATGCAGCAATATTTTGGAGAAATTCGCCCGGCGGCATCCATGCTCATTGTGGGTTTGATTGACCCAAAAATGAAAATTGAGATAGAGGTTACGGCTTTGAGGCCTTAGTCTTTTAGCCGGCCTTGCCAGCACGATTCCCAAAAATTTGTATTTTTGTTTTATAATAGCACCTGAAAAAGGTAGAAAACACCCATGCATCCAGAAAAATACCCGGAATACAAAGACAGCCATATCCCCGCCCAGGAGCAGGAAATCCTGCATTTTTGGGAAGAAAATAAAATCTTTGCCCAATCGGTACAAAGCCGTGAAGGACAGGCTAGTTTCACTTTTTATGAAGGTCCCCCCTCGGCCAATGGCATGCCGGGTATTCACCACGTAATGGCCCGTACCATCAAGGACATATTTTGCCGCTTTAAAACCCTGCAAGGCTATCAAGTGAAGCGCAAAGCGGGCTGGGATACCCATGGCCTGCCTGTGGAGCTAAGCGTGGAAAAAGAACTGGGCATTACCAAAGAAGACATCGGCACCAAAATCAGCATTGAAGACTATAACCGAAAATGCCGCGAAACGGTGATGAAATACACCGATGTTTGGGGCAATCTGACCCGTCAGATGGGCTATTGGGTGGATATGCAAAACCCTTACATCACCTATCAGAATGATTATATCGAGTCGGTCTGGCATTTGCTCAAGAGACTCTACGAAAAAGGCTTGCTTTACAAAGGCTTCACAGTGCAGCCATACTCGCCCAAAGCTGGCACGGGGCTGAGTTCGCACGAACTGAACCAGCCCGGCACTTACCGCGAAGTATCGGATACTTCTATCACAGCCCAGTTCAAGGTCGTTTCTGAGGAGGCCTCCGCTTTTCTTTTTGCCCGTCCTGGCGAAGATGTTCGCATCCTGGCCTGGACCACCACCCCCTGGACCCTGCCCTCCAACGGGGCCCTGGTGATAGGGGAGCACCTGCACTATGCAAAAGTCAATACGTACAATCCTTATACACACCTCCCGGTGTCGGTTGTGCTGGCCAAAGACCGCCTGAGCGCATACTTTAATCCCAAAGCGGCAGACCAACCGCTCGGCGATTATGCCCCTGGTGATAAACTCATTCCTTATGCGATTGAGCAGGAATTCCTGGGTAAAAAACTGGTGGGGCTGCGCTATGAGCAGCTATTGCCTTATATCGTAACCGAAGAACTGCAAGCCAAAGCCTTTCGGGTGATTCCCGGCGATTTTGTAAACACCGAAGACGGCACGGGGGTAGTGCATGCCGCCACCCTTTTTGGGGGCGATGACTTTCGGGTAACCCGCCAGCACGACATACCGGCCGTGGTGGCCCACGATGAAAGTGGCAATGAAGTACCCCTGGTGGATAAGCAGGGCCGGTTTGTCAAGGAAGTAAGCGATTTTGCCGGGCGCTATGTCAAGGCCGAATACGAACGTGATGAAACCCTTGCCGACCCCCAATACAAATCGACCGATGTGCTGATTGCCATCAAGCTCAAAGAAGAAAATAAAGCCTTCAAGGTCGAGAAATATGTCCACAGCTACCCCCATTGCTGGCGCACCGACAAACCAGTTTTGTACTACCCCTTAGATTCCTGGTTTATCCGTACTACGGCCCTCAAAGATAAACTGGCCGAACTCAACAAATCCATCAACTGGAAACCCGCTTCAACGGGGGAGGGGCGCTTTGGCAACTGGCTCGAGAACCTGGTGGACTGGAACCTCTCGCGCCAGCGCTACTGGGGCATCCCGCTGCCTATCTGGCGTAGTGAAGACGGCACGGAGGAAATATGCATTGGCTCGGTCTATGAACTGTATGAAGAAATTGAAAAAGCCCGGGAAGTGGGCCTGATGCAGGAAAATCCCATCGGGGCACACGAAATCGTGAGCGAGGTAAAGCGCAATAAAAAGGGCGAAGTAATTGATAGCCAGGTGATTGATGCCTTCTTTTCGCCCAATGTTTTTGACCTGCACCGTCCCTATGTCGACAAGATTGTGCTGGTTTCGCCTACTGGCCAGCCTA
Organism: Microscillaceae bacterium; assembly: GCA_012031215.1. Classification (GTDB taxonomy): domain Bacteria; phylum Bacteroidota; class Bacteroidia; order Cytophagales; family Microscillaceae; genus JAAUUB01. Next base: position 22,877 of record JAAUUB010000047.1, read on the forward strand.
TGTACCGCGAACCGGATTTGATAGATGTCTGGTTTGATTCGGGGGCTATGCCCTACGCCCAGTGGCATTATCCTTTTGAAAACGAGGCCCAGTTTGGCCAGCATTTTCCTGCCGATTTTATCTCGGAAGGGGTGGACCAAACCCGAGGCTGGTTTTTTACCCTGCACGCCATTGCTGGTCTTTTGTTTGATTCAGTTGCCTTTCGCAATGTGGTTTCTACGGGCCTGGTGCTGGACGCTGAGGGCCGCAAGATGTCGAAGCGCCTGGGCAATGCCGTGGATCCTTTCAAAGTAATGGCAACGTATGGAGCCGATGCCACTCGCTGGTATATGGTGGCCAATGCCAATCCCTGGGATAACCTGCGCTTTAGCTGGACTACTCCCGAAGAAATCAAAGAAGGTAAGCCCGAAAAATCAGATAAAATCGAGGAAGTTAGCCGTCGCTTTTTTGGCACGCTCCGCAATACCTATGCTTTTTTTGCCCTTTATGCCAATCTAGACGGCTTCCGATTTGAACAGGCCGATATTCCCCTTTCCGAACGCCCCGAAAGCGATCGCTGGATTATCTCCCGGCTGAACTCCCTTATCCGGGAAGTAGGCGAGGCCTACCAGGAGTATGAGCCTACCCGTGCGGCCCGGCTGATGCAGGACTTCACTACCGACGACCTCAGCAATTGGTATGTGCGCCTCAATCGCAAACGCTTTTGGAAGAGTGATTATCAGCAGGATAAAATTGCGGCCTATCAAACTCTTTATACATGCCTGGAAACCTTGGCGGTGATGATGGCCCCCATTGCACCTTTTTACTCCGAGCGGCTCTTTCGCGACCTCAATGAGGTGAGCCAACGCCAGGCTTTTGCTTCGGTACATTTGGCCTATTTTCCCGAAACCCAAGCCGAAGCCATTGATGCTGACCTGGAACAACGCATGGCCCTGGCCCAGAAGATTTCTTCCCTGACCCATGCCCTGCGCAAAAAAGCCAAGGTGCGGGTGCGCCAGCCTTTGAAAAAAATCCTCGTGCCGGTGCTGGACGAAACCACTAAATCTCAGATTGCCGCCGTTTCTGACCTCATCCTCAGCGAAGTGAATGTAAAAGCCCTGGAGCTGGTCGGCGACGATTCGGGCCTGGTGGTCAAGCGTGTGAAGCCTAATTTCAAAACTCTGGGCACCAAATACAAGCAGGACGTAAAGAATGTGGTGGCCCTTATCCAAAACTTGGGCAAGCAGGAAATTGCCCAACTGGAGCGCACCCAGGTCTTGGAAAAAGAAGGCTTTGCCCTGAGCCTCGAGGATGTGCTCATCCAATCACAAGAGGTAGAAGGATTTTCGGTAGAAAGCGAAAATGGCCTCACCGTGGCCCTCGACCTGGAAATCACCGAGGAGCTGCGTGCCGAAGGTCTGGCCCGGGATTTTGTGAACCGGCTCCAAAATCTGCGCAAAGACTCAGGGTTGGAGGTACAGGATAAAATTAATGTGGCCGTTGCGGCTACCGACCCCTTTGTGCAGGCCGCCCTCCTGGCCCACCGCGACTACATCGCCACCGAAACCCAGGCCCTCGAGCTGCGCTTTGCTGATGCCCTGGCCGAAGGGGAAACCTTCGAGATAGAGGCCTTCAAAATCCAGGTGCAGATGCAGGTGGTCAGGGAGTAAAAAAACTTTGAAAATCTACCAAAGGTCTGTTGGGGCGGTTTGTTTTGATGGATTCAAAGCAAATTCTCACCCATCAGACCTTTATTTTTAATCAAGGGGTGGCGTTTTTTTAACCAATTTTTGACTCGTATTTTTATGCGGAAAATGATGTTTCGTTCCATAAAATTGTATTTTTATTGCCAAAAGCCTAAACAAAAATTTGGGGGGAGGTAATTTTTTTGCGCAATAGAGGTAGGGACAAGATAATTTCCAATTAATACAAGTCATTATGAAAAAATGGGTGTCTTTTACCTGGTTGCTGGAATCGTCCCAGCGGATTTTATGGCAATATCCGATGGTACTGCTGAGTGCGGGGCTGGCGACGTTTTTGGGCATGACACTGATTGACTATCAGTTAGAGCCGCCTCCTTGGCACATTAACCTGATGTTACTGGCTTTTCAGGGCATTCCGCTTTTTCTGGGGATACACTTGCTGAACTTACGCTATCCCGAGGCATCGGGCCAAAACCGCCTGTGCTGGCTGGGGGCCGTAGGTCTGCTGGCTTTTCAATTCTGGCTTTTTGCCGACCCGCCCAATGTACGGGATTTTTTTCGCTATGGCTTGCTCCAGGTCAGCTTTCATTTATTGGTGGCCTTTGCCCCTTACTGGACCGGGCGCCAAGAAAATGGGTTCTGGCAATACAACCAGCGTCTGTTTTTGCGTATCCTGGCCGCAGCTTTGTACTCCAGTGTATTGTATTTGGGAATAGCCGCCTCCCTTTTGTCCATCAGTGTCTTGTTTGACATGGAGATAGAACCCACCATCTATGCCCGGCTTTGGGTTTTGATGGTAGGCTTGTTCAATACCTGGTTTTTTCTAGGGGGCGTGCCCCGCGACTTTGCCGAATTGGAAGCCGATGATTTCTACCCACGGCCCTTAAAGCTTTTTACCCAGTTTGTATTATTGCCTTTGGTGAGCCTGTACGGATTGATTTTGTTTGGCTATGCACTCAAAATTTTGATTACCTGGAACCTGCCCCAGGGCCTGGTGAGTTATCTGGTGCTGGCTTTTTCAGTAACAGGCATTTTTTCCTTGTTGCTCATTCATCCTCTGCGGGAAAAGGAAGGCCATCAATGGATAAAGATTTTTGCCCAGTTTTTCTTTTTGGCCTTGTTGCCTTTGCTGGCCTTGCTTTTTGTGGCCATTGGACGGCGTATCCTGGACTATGGGCTGACAGAGCCACGTTATATCGTGCTGGTACTGGCTTTTTGGCTTCTTGGGCTATCGCTTTATTTTGTGTTGCGCTCCCAGGCCGAAATTCGCTTCATCCCCATAAGCCTGGCCGTGTTGATGTTGCTCAGTGCCTATGGCCCATGGAGTGCCTCTTCGGTTTCCGAATATAGTCAGTTGCGCCGCCTGGATGCGATTTATAAAAAATACCAACTTTGGCAAAATGACCAGTATGTCTTAAAAACTGCCCGTAAAAAAGCCTTGCTAGCGGGCGAATCGGAGGATATTCGCTCAATTGTTTCCTTTTTGGATGAACGGGGGC
>JAAUUB010000048.1 GCA_012031215.1 Microscillaceae bacterium
GTAGGATCCTGTAACTAGCTTAAGCGATTCATAATTGATAATCAATCCTCTACTGAGTTATTTACAAGACAGATTCAGGCCTTGATGAAAGGACTCTTGAAATTCCACGTCTTAGTTTAGCTGAAATAGAAGTGGCTGCTTTTGGTGGCGATAGCGCAAGACTTATACGAGCTGAAGAATTTTTTACCCGAACCGAAGATGACATTTATCTCTGAGAGAAACAGATGGCAATATATATAAATGAAGCATTGCAATTGGATACTGTTGGAGTTTTAAAGTGGGAGATAAAAATGGTCAATGATTACAATTATCACCACATCTTGCGTGTAACCGATGAAATGCTCAATTAGAGTAAAAACATTATCCAAATTTTTGCATTATATAGAACGATAAAACAAGGCACAATACGGGTTTTGCGTCAGGCAGGCTGACCTGGAAACTTGGAGTTTTTTGTTTTTAATGAACTTTAGTAATAAATTGAAAATTTGTGCTCCGAAACCCGCCCAAACGCAAAGCCCGGAAATGTTGTCCGACATCTCCGGCCCGCCGCTTTTTAGAGATTTGAGATACGCCCGGCTTTGATGACCTCCAGGGCATACTGAAAATAGCTCCGCACAAAGGGGCCGATTTTACCCAGCCGCTCGTCTTTGGTAAAGCCTTTGGCATAGCGGTAATAGAGTTGTTGAGCCACCACCCCGTTTTTGAGGCAGGCACAGACAAAGTAAAAAACCGGGTCTTTGACCTTGCGCTTGCTTTTTTCCTCATAATATTCCACTACCTCCCGGCGCGAAAAAGCCCCCGGCTCCGTTGTGGCAAAGGTATTGAGCATATTTGGTTCGCCCGGTTCTACCCAATAGCCCAGCACCATGCCCAGGTCCATCATCGGATTGCCTACGGTGGCCATTTCCCAGTCCAGCACCGCCAAGACCTGGCTGAAGTCGGCTTGGTAAATGACATTGTCAAACTTATAGTCATTGTGGATAATGGAAACCGCTTTTTCGTCGGGCAGGTGCGCTTTGAGCCAGTCCACCACTTTTTCCACTTCGGGGATGGCTTCAATCACTACATTTTGAAATCGTTTATAAGAGCCTTCTATCTGTCGCAACACATAGCCTTCGGGCTTGCCTATCTCGATGAGGCCGCTCTGATAGACATCTACTTGCTGAAGCTGCACAAAATTATCAATGAAGGTCTGGGAGAGGTGGCGCATAAAAGCCGGGTTTAATTCTACACCTTCGGGTTTCTGGCTCCGAATCACGATGCCCCTGACCCGCTCCATGAGGTAAAAATCTGTGCCTATCACAAGGGGATCGTCGCAAAACAGGATGGGCTGCGGAACCCGCTCGTAATAGGGTTTGAGGCGTGATAAAACATTAAACTCCCGCCGCATATCGTGGCCACCCTTGATATGCTCGGCACCGCCGGGGGGCTTGCGCAGCACCATTTCGCGTTCGCCATACCGGATAAGGTAGGTGAGGTTGGAATGTCCTCCCGGAAACTGGCGAATGTCCAGGTTTTGCCGTTCGTTAAAATGCGCGTCTAAATAGTTTTGGAGGGCTTCGTGGGGCAGTTCTTCCCCCGTCCGAATATCGGCCCGGGCTTCGTCCAAAGATGCCATAATTCAAAAGTTTAATTCTATAATTAAAAAATGATAATTGCTCTAAAATAAGGCAATTCTGGCAAAAATGCACTTGCCGGCTATAAAAGTGAAAAAGGCTACCCTGGGGCAGCCTTCATTCTGAGAAAGCCAGGGGCGGCTTCCTGCTTAAGCCTCTTCACGCGGCATGGGCATACGGTTTTCTATAATTTTACAGGCCAGCAAAATGGCTTCTCGAAAAGAGCTTTCTTCGGCGATGCCCTTGCCCGCAATGCTGTAGGCGGTGCCGTGGTCGGGCGAAGTACGGACAATGGGCAAGCCCGCCGTAAAATTCACCCCCTGCTCAAAAGCCAGGGTCTTGAAGGGGATTAGGCCCTGGTCGTGGTACATGGCCAAGATGCCGTCAAATTTTTTAAAATCTCCCGTGCCAAAAAAGCCATCGGCCGGAAAAGGGCCAAAGAGCAATTGGCCTTTCTTTTTCATTTCCAACACAATGGGCCGGATAATTTGCTGCTCTTCGTCGCCCAGCAGGCCTTCTTCACCTGCGTGGGGGTTGAGGCCCAAAACAGCCACTTTGGGCTTTTGAATGCCGAAGTCTTTCTCCAGGCTTGTGAGCAGGATTTGGGCTTTGGTTTGCACCCATTCGCGGGTCAGGCGTTGGCTTACTTCGCTCAGGGGGATGTGTCCGGTGGCTACCGAGACCCGCAAATCCTCGGCTACCAGGAGCATCAGACTCTGGGCCTGGCCAAAAGCTTCGGTAAAAAACTCGGTATGGCCCGGAAAGCGAAAATCATCGCTTTGGATATTGCTTTTGTGGATGGGGGCCGTAACCACGCCGTCCAAAATATTTTCTTTCAAATCCTGCACCAGGGCTTTGAGGGCTTCGCGGGCCACCAGCCCCGCTTCCGGGCTCACCTGGCCGGGTTGCACCTCAAAAGACTGATTAGGCAGGAGATTGACCAGATTGACTTTCTTGGGATTAATCTGGCGCGGCGTATTCAGCAGATGAAACATTATTTCCTTTAAGTTGAGCAGTTTGCGGTAGTGGTTGAGCACTTTAAGGGGCGCATATACTACGGGCGTACACACTTTCAGGATATAGGGATGCGAAAGGGTTTTGAGGATAATTTCGGGGCCAATGCCATTGAAATCGCCAATACTGATGCCCAACACAGGCTTTTCTTCGGGAAAGCTTTGATTATTTTCCTGCATACTATTGTGTTTTTTTAAATGATAGTGCTTACTTATTGACTTTCTGAGAAAAAGCCTTTGTCAAGGGTTTTTTCTGCTAGTTTGCAAAGTCAATTCTTTTCAAAATTACACAAACATCGCCGAAGTACTTCAGGTATGGCCGGTTTACCTCCAAAAACAAAGGCTAATGTTTTCTCTTGATTGGATGGGGCTAGTTTTTTTGCCGAGGGGTGTTTAACAAATCTGACTAAGCGCGAAATATATAGCCCAATTCCCAGCCTTTTTTATCTTTGCTGGGTAACACTTATTTTACAGATATGACCCTGACCCAACTTGAGTATATTGTGGCCCTGGATACCCACCGGCACTTCGTAACGGCCTCCGAAAAATGCTTTGTAACCCAGCCTACCCTCAGCATGCAAATCCAAAAGCTAGAAAAAGAGCTGGATGTACTGCTTTTTGACCGAAAAAAGCAACCGCTAGAGCCTACGCCAGTGGGTCGGGAGCTAATTCGGCGGGCTCGGCAGGTCTTGCGCGAAGTGCAGGAAATGCGTGATTTTGTCAAAAATGAAAAAGAAATACTGGCCGGAGAGTTAAAAATTGGCATCATCCCCACCCTGGCCCCCTATCTCATTCCCCTGTTTTTGTCGGGTTTTTTAAAAAAACATCCTCCGATTCGACCAGTCATAGAAGAACTACAAACCGAAGATTTGGTGCATCGGCTCTTAGAAGGCCGCTTAGATATTGGGCTGTTGGTTACTCCTTTGGAAGAAAAAGGGCTGGAAGAAATTCCGGTCTTTGAAGAAACTTTTGTGGCTTATCTTTCTGAAGGCCATCCGCTTTTGGCGAAGCGCGAACTTGTGCTTACGGATTTGGAAGCCCACGACCTCTGGATATTAAACGAGGGGCACTGCTTCCGCAATCAAATTCTGCAAATTTGCCAAAAACAGCCTAATCACGAAAGGGCTTTTGTCTATGAAAGTGGCACGCTGGATACCTTGCGCAAGATGGTGGAACAACGCTTTGGCTACACACTCTTGCCACAACTGGCCCTGCAAGACATTCATCCTGACCGCTGGGAGTTTTTGCGATATTTTGAAGAACCCCAGCCTGCCCGTCAGATTAGTCTGGTGGTGCACGAACGCTTTTTGAAAAGGCGACTGGTGGAGAGCCTGCGGGAAGAAATTTTTGCCCAATTGCCTGAGACTATACGGAAGCGCTCCCTGCGCCAACAACTAGTGCCTTTGCGAATGAAAAGCAAAGCCTAAGGGCGGCGGGGCAAAAACCCGGGCTGCTCGGCGGCCAGGTCAATCCAATACCAGCGATTTTGGTGATAAAGGGCCACCAGCAACAAAGTATAGTTTCTTCGGCTGGGATGCTTCATACGCACCTCTACACCATAAAGTGGGGCTTGGCTAAAGGGCAAGGGCTGCGCCTCGATATTTTCCGGGGAAAGCAAGATAGTGCTCAGGCGGGCTTTTCGGGCCTCTTGCAAGAGCATTTCTAGGCGTTCGCTTTGTCGGCGGGCAAGGCGCAAGGCCAGGGCTTCCTTTTCTGCTTCGCTTAGCCCTTCGGTTTCTTCGGGAGCAATCAAAGCAAAGAGCGAAACCGGAGGCAGCAAAGCTGTAAGGGCCTCCGTGCGTTCGGTCTGCAAGGCCTGCACCAAAAAAAATCCCAGGGAATCAGGGCTGCTAGTGCCCGCTTGGGCCAGGGCTGGTGCATTTTTGAAAAATACCCCCAATCCTAAAACAATGCCAAATATCTTCACCATTTCTTGTGCTATGTATAAGGGTTAAACAAATTGCGCCAGTATTTTTGAGCCGATTCCGGGGAATATTTTCAAAATTCAAGTTTTTTTCGCTTAGTTTTAAACGCCCCGGTTTTTGGGCACAGTCAAATAAACACAAATATGGATTTAGAACTCCTTGTCCGCAACCTCACCAATCCCACCTTGCTGTTTTTTTGCTTGGGCATCTTGGCCCAGGTGCTCAAAAGTGATTTAGAGGTTCCCGAAACGTCGGCCCGCTTCATTGCTTTGTATTTGTTGTTTGCCATTGGATTTAAAGGGGGGCAGGAATTGGTGCACAACCCCCTCACCCCAGAGATAGGCTATGGCATTGCCTTTGGTCTGGCCCTGGCTACAATCATTCCGCTTTATACTTTCTTTTTGTTGCGAACGCGGCTCAGTGTTCACGACGCGGGAGCCATTGCGGCGGCCTATGGCTCTGTGAGTGCGGTTACGTTTGTAACGGCGGATAGTTTTCTGGAGCTGCAAAACATTGCCTATGGCGGACACATGGTAGCCATCATGGCCCTGATGGAAGCCCCGGCCATCATTGTAGGGGTGATATTGATTGGCCGATACGATACAGAGGCTAGCCAAAAATCCGATTTAGGGGGCATTGTTCGTCATTCATTCACCAATGGCAGTGTTTTAATGATACTGGGTAGCCTGGTGATTGGCATTATCTCCGACAGCGAGCAGGCCGAAGGCATCAAGCCATTTACCAATGATATTTTCAAAGGCTTTCTGGCTATTTTCCTGCTCGAGATGGGCATCGTTACGGCTCGTCGCTTTGCGGCATTTAGGCGCTATGGGTGGTTTGCCAGCCTTTTTGCCCTGGCCATGCCCCTGGTCAATGGCTCAGGGGTGGCCTGGCTGAGTGGATTTATCAGCCAGAGTGCGGGCGACCGGCTCATGTTTGCGGTCTTGGCGGCGGGGGCTTCCTACATTGCCGTTCCTGCGGCGATGCGCCTGGCGGCACCCCGTTCTGACCCGGGTTTGTATATTCCGATGGCACTGGGGGTTACCTTTCCCTTCAATATTACCCTGGGCTTGCCCCTCTATATGTCAATAATCCGCCTTTAAGCGGCAAAAGAGCGCAAGGCAGGGCCAAAAAAAGGGCTTGATTTGAAGGAAAAGCGGCCCCTTAATTGAGTGAAAAACGTGGCATAATAAAAGCTGAGCTCTCGTGATGAAACATCAGTTCGTGTATCTCATAGTCCATCCACTCAATGAGGGGAAACTCATCCAGGATAGCCTGCACCCCGGATTCGTCTTCCGCGCTGAGGGTAGTCCAGAGGCGTGAGCGGTCAGCCGTCAGGGTATAACTGCTGATGGTTCTATTGAGCATCAGTTCATTCACTTTCTCAATCTGGGCCGGAATACGGGCCGCAAATTCATCCGAAAACTCATCAGGGAGCCAGATTTCAACCAAATATTTTTTCATGCCTGTGAAAGAGATTTAAGGTTTGCCGGATGGCCCTCGAGGGCCGGCACCAGCTTGGAAAAATATTGAAAGCCTTTGGGGGCAAGGGAGACATCAGCCGCCACACTCACCCGAAGAGCGTGCAGGCCATTGGCGCCTTGAAGCTCTTCCAGGTACAGCTCTTCCACATCGGGCAAAAGCAAGCCTTTGTTTTGCAAAAAGGCGATAAACTGTCGGTATTCTTTGACTTCGGCATCGCGGGAATATACGATGGCAATTTTGCCGGGTTGGGTCAGCCGTTCCTGCGTGCCTTTGATATAGGCTTTATCAATTCGCTTTTGACAATTTCGTAGCGAATGTTATAAGCGCCATCCACATCAAACTGTTTTTCTTCTTGCCGGAACCGAATGGCCAAAGGGGCACTGTGTACCAAAATGAGGTGAGTAGCGTCCAAAGGCACTTCTAAATCGGCTTTCAGCTTTTCCGACAGGCGGGCAATTTCAGCCATCGTTTGTAATTGCCAAAGGCGTAAGTTTTTCAGATAAATCAATTCAAAATTTTGGGCTTGCACCAGCGAATTGCCAATGTAAATATTGTGTTCTACGCCATCGGTTTTATATTTTTCAAAATAATGGGGAAACATAGCCTGGGCTTCCGCCTCCTTTTTGTCAAGGAAAGTCGAGATGGCCTCATTCAGGCGGGTCAGGCTTTGCTCAAAGGCCTTTCTTTTTTGATAGACAAAGCCCAGCTCACCGTCCACCGCCTCCCAGTATTCCTGAATGGCCGTGCGGGTAGCCGTACCACTGGCCTGAAGCAGGTTAAACAAGGGTTCTACTTCTTTTTTGATAAACTCAAGGACATTGATTTCATCGCCGGCATTGAGCCCTTTTTCAATTTCGGTAATGTGCTGATGCACCCGAAAGTCCAATTCTTCCAAAATGGGTAAATATCGCTGGCTTTGGGCGGTGCGGATGATGTGGTTGATGAGGCTCAACTGATGAATCAAATCGGCCTGAATGCTTTCATTGCGCAAAGTGGAGGAGCCACGCACATCTGATTGGCCAAAAAGCGGATAGACCTCTTCAAAAACAATGGGCTCGGTTTCGGTATCCTGGCCTTTTTCACGAAGGGTTTTGAGCTTGGCGGCTACTTCCCGAAATTTCCAGGCCACCGTAGGATGAATGGCCGTAAATTCTTTTTGAATAATGGCCTCAATACGGTTTTCCATGTCTTCCAGCCCCCGGTGCACGGCCAGCGAAAAGAGAGGGACGATATTTTCCAGACGCTCAATGGCAAAATAATCCATTACGTTGGGCTCCGGGGCGCAAATTTCAAGCACGCCCAGGATTTTTTCGTCATAAACCAGCGAAACAATCAGCAGACTCCGCACGCCCTGGGCAATGAGGGCTTTTTCTACCTCAGTAGGATGGGGGAGCTTGAGCAAATCTGGAATGACAATAGGATGCAATTTATGCAGGGCCTGGTCGTAGATACAGCCTTTAAACTCGGAACAGGAAAAGACCGCGCCATTCTGATGGAGCATACTGTGCCAAAGCGCAAAGTCAGAACTGGTAATGGCATTTTGACGATAGTCATAAAGAGAAATACCAACTCTTAAATCCGGACGATGAAAAATTGCCCGAATCTTTTGCTGAAGACGTTCATAGAGCTCAAGATTATGGAGTACTTCTCTTTCAAGCAAAATATCTTTTAAATCGGAAAATGCTTTCTGGTCGGTTATGTCAAAAAGGTGCATCAGGGCAAAACCCACAAACTCAATTTCCTGAGGGGGTAGGGCCTCAAAAAGTAACTGAAGGTCAAATACATTGTCGCGCAGGTGCTGGATGGTTTCCGGGTGCAAATCCGGCCACCCTTTGCGGTGGCGTATTTCCATAAAGCTCATATCCAGATTGACCTGGTAGTGCCTTTCCAGCTGGGTTTCGGGCTCCGGAAGGGTTATCACAATAGGTTCCATAGCCGTGAAGGCGGCACCGTAAATTTTTTGCAAAATCTGGATATACGCATACACCACTTTTTGGTAAAAAATATCTTCGGGCAGTATTTGGCCCACCTGGCGGTACAAAGAGTCTATGTCCAGAATTTTGTTCATTCCGGGGCTGCTAAAAAGGGCCTTGAACTGAAGCGGAAAAACGGCCGCCCGGGCTTCGTAGTCTAGGTCCACTACCGGAAAAAGCGAATTAATAATGATTTTGATGCGCTCCTTATGGGTTTCAAGTAATGATAAATCATAAATTGGCTGCCAAAGGGCCGGAATCTCACGCACTTCGGCCATAAATTTACGATAGGTAACTAAGTCTGTTTCCGGGTATTCCTTCAGCTTTTTTTCCAAATGATGAAGTAGAGGGGCCAGGCTCAAAATACGATGGAAAGGCATCTTGTCTTCGCTAAAATACTTTCCTTTTTGAAGCATACAATTTTGCATTTGGCGTGTTGGTTTTTCAGAATGGCAAATGCTTTATCAAAAGCAAGGCTTATGTTAATACAATTAACATTGAAACTCAAAAGCCGCTTTGATAATTCCCCGCCAACTTTTATCGCCCTTTGGATGGACTTGTTTGGCTACTCGGCCCCTTCTTTGAGATAGGCTAGCAATTGCACTAGTTCTTCTTCTTTGAAGTTGAAACCGGGCATCAGCACTTTGTTGTATTTTTCATAAACGGCTTTGGCCTGGGCATCGCCACTAGCAATAAGGGCCTGAGAGTTGAGGATAAATTTGCGCAGCCATTCCTCTGAGTATTTTTGTCTCACCCCGCTCAGGCCAGGGCCTATCAAATCGGCTTTGTTCATCTGGTGGCATTGGCTGCAGTTCATGTTAAAGATGTTTTTGCCTTTTTGCGCCACTTCGCTCAGCGCCGCCGGGGCAGACATCTTACCTTCCGAATCCTTGCCCGCCGTCGTTGCTATGGCCTCTTGTGAAGAAGGCCCACCCGTGCAAGCCGCCAAAAACATCAGAAAAAGGGGCATACACCCCCCAAAAAGCTGTCTCATTTTAGGTAGATTTTAAAGCTCAATAACAAAGCAAAAGGCCAGTTGTTTCAGGGGGCTATTTCAAATAATACCCCTAGCGTATAGCTAAATTGCACCACCGGGGCCAGGATGACCGGATTGATGACCTCATCATAGCCACTGGAGTCGAGGGCTTGGAAGTAAAAAGTTTTCATTTTTCGTTTGAGCACCGTGGTGGGGCTATTGTTCCGGTAGTTGCTGTTATTGACATCGCCCGACTCAAAGGCACTGTAACTGGCGTACGCATCTTTGGGCGTAAGCTGGGCCAGATTTTCAAAGTAAATTTTGCTCTGGGGCAAAAGCCTTAGTTGGGTTTGGGCCAGATAGCGGGTTTTTTTCCGGTTAATCACTTTAAAAGCCTCCTCGAATAGACGGGCATTGATTCCGGAGAGGTCGCGCACAATGTAATCTACTTTGATAAGGTCGTAAATCCCCTGGTTCGCAGCCAGTTCAATCAAGGTATCTATTTGCGAGAGGACATTGAAACGAACCGCCACATTTTTTTTGACCTCAAAGCCTTTAAGTACTTCCTGGGCTACATTGCCAGATACTTCGAAATCGTAAATTTGAGCTTGGGTAACATAGTCGGTAGCAATATCAGTAGAGGGGATACCATTTTTCATCATTTCAGCCATAAAGAGCTTGATTCGCTGATTCAAACGGGCCTGGCTTTGTGCTAGGGTTGGGTGTAGCTCGGCCAAACCAAAAACGGCTACATACTCATCCGCCGAGACATTGAGTAGGATATTGGCCTCTACCAAAAAAGTACTGTCCGAAAGATATATTTGTTGTCTTTTGCCTTCGATATTGAAGGCAGTTTTGCGCTCATACACCCCCCCGCCGCCTATTTGCGCGGCAAGAGGAGGGCCACTGGCTAAAAAAATAAATACAATTGCCAAAGCCTTTCTTTTCCAAGAAAAAGCAACCTTTTCGCTGGGATTTCTAATTTGGAAAAAAATTATCTGCACCCTTATAGAGATTTGAAGTCTAGTAATATTCCTCATAGGTCTTTTCCCGCGCTCTAAAAGCCTTATTTGCGGATTATTTTGCGGGTGATGCGCCCCCGTTCGTGTTCCAGCACCAGCCAATGCAGGCCACTGGTCCAATGCTGAGTAGAGAGGCGCAATTCCCAAAGCCCGGCATTTTTTTGTAACTCAAATTGTCCCAGTAAGCGAATCTGGGCATCGTAGAAAGAAACCCGGGGGGCTTGCTGAGTGGGAGATTCCACCGGATATTCTAATTTGAGCCAGTTTTCGGCGGGGTTGGGATATACCTTAAACTTGTTGGGGGAGATTCCCGGAACCGGAATGGCGGGCACGTTCGGGTCAATTGTAAGCGTAATATTGAAATTGACCAGAAGCACTACCCAGTCACGGTTAGGGTCAGATGGAGGATTGCCAATATTGACCAGTCCTGGTCCAAAGACGCTTTGCACCGAGCCCGACTGCAAAGCCCCTCCCAGGCTAGGGTTATACCAGCTAATCTCAAAAGCATCACCATAGCTTTCCAGGTCAAGGTTGGTCGTTCCGCCGTTGGGCAGGTAAATGACATACACCTCTCCTGGCTTAGCCAGGCAATATTTATCGTTGCTGTTGGTTGCATTGCCAATCAAATCATTCCGGTTTTGCATTTCCCAAAAGGGAATGAAATAATTGTAGAAAAACTCCAGGGCAAAGGCATTGAACTCCCACATCCGGTTGCGACTGCGCCAGTCTTCGCCGTCCAGGTCATTCTGGGGCAAGTTATAGCCAAAATAGTACTCAACGCCTGTGCCACCAGCCATGAGATTGCCCCAAAGTGTATTTTGACGTATGGCTGTTTGGGAAGGGCCATTGCTGTGGACATAGCCATTATAGCCTTCATCCGGCGGAACGCCCCACTGAAAAGGGCCTTGCTCATCATTGGCCACGACCCAGGGGCGGGCAGCCAGGTCGGAGGCCTCTATCCATTTCAGGGTCTCGGCGTGGACATTGTTGTAGGCTGTTTGGATAGATACCCCACTCAGCCGGGAATTATTACCCAGCAAAGGAGTATAGACACTGGCAATTTGATTGGGATAAGTATGCAAGACCACGTGATGGCGATAGGGGTCGTGGTCATAAAAATACTGGGCCATCGCCTGCTGCTGGGCCAGGGTCTGGGTGTTTTCTTCACCCAGGTTCCAGTTGAGGGCCAGGTGATGGCCAAAGCGAGCGATGAGCTCCCGGTAGTAGAGCTTGCGTTCAGTGCCCAGGTTGCCTCCGTCCAGTCCCCAGGTGGGGTCATTGTCATTTTCAGTTTCCTGAGTTTTGAAGTGCAAAAAAAGGCCTTTTTGCTGGGCATGGGCGAAGACGATGTCCCATTGGGCCAGCTTAGAGCAATCAAAGCGGAGCGGCCCATCGTGTTGGCGATAGGGCCAGACGTTTTTTGCCATCGCCCCCGGCGTTGTAAGTCAGAAAGCTAAAAGCATTATTGCCCTTTTGGGCCAGGTAGTTCAGCGCACCAATCAATGCCTGTCCTTTGCTACCTTGCCAGGTGGGGTCGCCCGTCTGCCAGTCGCCCAAATGGGCGGTCCAGGTTTTAAGGTTATTATTCCCTTCGTGGTTGTAAGTGCTGTCAAAATCGGTATAAGCCAGGAGGGTTTCGGGCGAATCAGCCCCGCCTTTGAGAAAATATTCGCCATTGGCAAAGCGCAAATACCGCTCGCCCACATATTGTAGCCGGCCTTTGCTCCTAAAATCTCGCCCGGTTTTGTCCGAAAGACCTACGTAAAAATAGCCCCGATGCCCATCCATAAAATTGGCAATGCCTGCGCAACTTTCCTCGGCTACGGCCACTTCGTTTCCGGTTCGGAACGAAACTTCATATTCCCAGTTGCCCGTTTCATCCGGGCAAAAATGCACCTGCCATTTGTTGCCGGCATAGGCACTGGTTTGGGCGGCATTGCCATCGGCGGCATAGTGGCCGGGCACGATATGGGTCTTATTGCCATTGCTGAAAGTAACATTGAGCCGATAATTAAGAAAAGGATTATTGGCCTGGGCCTCGTGGGTTTGGGGGCCTTCAAAAGTAAGGGTGATTTTATGCCACTGTTTGAGTTCGCCGCTTTGCACCACCTCTGTCGCCCGCAGGGGGGCACGGGCGGCCCATTGCACCAACTTTTGAGCAAAAAGGCGATTGTCTTCCTCTTCTATGTCTGTGCCTTCGCCATTGTTCCAGAAGTTATTGCGGTCAAAAGTGCCAATCACTCTTCCGGTACCAATCTCGGCGGCGGCCAGGGCGCAATCAATGGCATAGTTCTGTATGCCATTGCCCAGGTCAGGGTCATTGATGCTCACTGGCCCCCCTGCTCCGCCGTTTTGGTGGGGAGCAATCTGATAAACCGTATCGCAGGCTTGCTTTTCGGGCCAGTTGGCCTGGATACGAATAGGACTTACCCCTTCGCCCCGAAAGCGGAGGCTTTGGGGGATATTGTTTTTGGTATTGAGAAAGTGGTCCATAGTCCAGTTGTTTACCAGATTATCACCACCTGCCCCGCCCTGGTCAGTAAAGAAAAACATGCCAAATTGCGCCATCAGTTGGTTGTCGCTGTCGCGTCCCTGTTGGTTGCTGAGGCCCGCAGGGGGAGGATTATTCCAAGCCCCTCCAAAGGCCGAATCGGAGTATCCAATCAGCCCGCCCCCTGCCCGCACCCAGGCATTGAGTGCGGCAACTTCAGAGGCGGCCCATATTTTTTGGTTAGAGCCCAAAATTACTACTTCATAATTGGATAGAAAGCTTTCTGTCAGGGTGATGTCTTGGTCATAGCGTTCTTCTATCTCAAAGCCCAGTTCTTCAATGGCCATACGAAACATAGACAGACCCCGATTGCCGCTGTCCTGAAGGCGCATTGGTTGGTAGAGTGTCCCGTTAAAACTGGGGTCAGAAGGCAGGTAGCCATTGGCATCTACTTCGCCATAGATATACAAGACCCGCACCTGCTGAGGAACTATTTGTAAGTGGATGGTCAGGGTGGTAGGGCTAAAACCCGGAGCGGTTGCAGTAAGAGTGGTGCTGTAATTTCCCGAAACCATCCCATTGGTATTGAATTGCAGGTTGATTTCTTTGGCATACGTATCGGTAGTGCCAGTAGGATTGGCCACCGATACCCAGGCGGGCAGGGCATTGGTTGGGATAGTATAATTGGCCGTCTGGCTGCTTGTCCAGAGATGCACCACTTTTTGCAAGCTTTGGTCTTTTTCCATCACAACGGTGATTTCCTGGGGCTGGAAGCCGAGCTGGAGCAGGGGAGGGCGCACAAAATCTGTGCGGTAGAGCTTATTGCCAGGGTTTTGCCAGTTAGACCCGCCATGGGAGACATACAAGAAATTATTGATAATGCCCGCATTGGGGGCAATCAGTCCGGTGGGTAGCGTACTCAGAAAAGTCCAGGTGTTGGTGTCCGGGTCATATTCAAGAATAGTATTATTGGAGGAAGAGGTTACATTGTTTGTTCGTCCGCCCATAATCAGGATTTTTCCATCCTGGGTGAGCAGAGTGCAATGCTCAAAGTGGGAGCGGGTTTGGGGAAGACTGGCTACCTGGGTCCAGGTATCGGAGAAAGGGTCATAGACATGCACCAAATCCACATCCTGGTGTGGCCCGTCGTGCCCAAACTGCCCGCCAATGGCATATATTTTTCCATTGAGGGCAATGCCCGAAAGGTGATTGCGGGCCTGGGGCAAATCGGCTTTGCGCTGCCAGCCGGCCCCGAGGTTGTCCAGGTCCAGGACATAATGCGAAGGGTTGTTTGTCTGTCGGTTAGGTTTTAAGCCTCCAAAGATATGGAGCTTGCGGTCTAGCCGGGCCACAGCGTGGGAGGCCATGGGCTCAGGCAAATCCGGCCCCAGGCTCCAGGCATTGGTATCGGTATTGTAAATTTGCACCTGTGCAATGGCCACTCCGGGATTATCCCCCTCAAAGCCACCCGGCAGCCAGACCCGGTCGCCATCGGCCACAATGCCCAGGTGGGTAACCGGGATGGGCATACGCCCCAGATAGGTCCAGGTATCGGTGGCCGGGTCATACACTTCACAAGTATCGGTGATGCGGAGGTCGCTGCCCCCATAATATTCATTAAATCCGCCAAAGACGTATAGTTTTCCGTTCACCACCGTACTTTGGGCTTCGGCCCGTGGCAAAATAGCGTCCGAAAGCGTTACCCAGGTATAGGCAGCTTCTTTTATTTCGGCTTTTTCCCGAATAGTTTTCAATGGAGTGGAGGAAAAACTGGGCCACACCAGGGCTGTTAACAAGACAGCACGTAGTAAAATTTGAAGCATTGTATTCTAAGAATGATAGTAATAATTCTAATGGGGAACGATTTTATCAAGAAAGAAAATACGAAGTTCTGTTTAATTTAAGGTTAATTTTTGCAGTGTAGTATATGAAAAACTGCGGCAGATAAAGAATTTTCTCAAAATTAATAGGTATTTTTTATATATCTCAACCATTCTCGATAAAACTTACCAAAGGATAAACAAGTAGGATTTCCCAGTAAAATCAACTGTTCACGGGCACGGCTCAGGGCTACATTGAGTTTTTTATCCACACTTTCATCAGCATTGAAGGCTTGCAGGAGTTTCATTTGCGCCGGATGATTGACGGCCATAGAAATAATAATAATGTCGCGTTCGCTGCCCTGGTAGCGTTCTACGGTGTCAATGCTGACCATCTGGCGCATTTCCTCGTCCAGATGCCGATAAATCTCCGCAATTTGAGCGCGATAGGGGCTGATTACGCCGACGGTTTCCGATGTAAAAACACCTTTGGCTTTGGCCACTCGCCGAATGGTATGAAGGAGCAGAGAGACCGTGCGGGCTTCTGCCTCGTGAAATTTCAGGTTTTCCTCGGCGGGGCTGGGCAAAAAAAGTTTCGGGCGGAGGCCAGCTTGCGTTCCCAGGGGTCAGGGCTTTTTGGGTCAAAAAAATGAAAGGGGCCTCCTGGCGGGCCGAGCCTGGCTCTAGAGTATGATAAAACTCCCGGCTGATAAACTGGGCAATTTCCTGGTGGGTGCGATACTGGCGGGTGAGCATAGCATAGCTTTCGGTCCAGCCTCTTTGCTGGGCATTGCCCAAAAGCCGCTCAAAAACCGAAGTACTCAAATCGCCTAAACCAATCGCCTCGAGCAGAGCAGGCGCATCGTGGCAAAAGCCAGGAGCTTGGGTAACCACGGCGGGTAACTGCTTTTCGTCGCCAATCAGGATAAAGCGGCGAAAACGAGGCAGAATGCCGCATAAATGAGGTTCCAGTAGTTGAGATGCCTCATCCACAATCACGGTGTCGTAGCGGGGCAGGAGATGTAGGTATTGATAAAAAGAGGCCACCGTGGCCACCAGCACCCGGGCATTTTGCAATCTTTGCCGAATGGCTTCCACGTCAGGCAAGCTTTTCAGGCTATAGGGCCAGTAGGTATCCTGGCGGTTGAGATTGCCCAGCCGGATAAAATTGCCCTCACAGGCTTCCTGTATTTTTTCGCAAATCTCGTCGGTGGCGCGGTTGGTGAAAGCCAGCAGCACCAGGGTTTCTGCTTGTTGCTGATAGAGATGGGCCACCATCGTGCGGAGCATTTGGGAGGTTTTGCCTGTGCCGGGTGGTCCTTGCAGCAGGAAGTAGTCCTCCGCCCTCAGGGCCTGGTGCAAGATGGCATTTTGCTCTTCGCTCAGGTGCGCAAAATACGGCAGGGGAAGGCTAAGGTCAAAGCGCGGGGGCACCAGGCCCAGGTAACGTTGTTTTTGTTCTTTTTGAAAGCCTAAAAAATCGCCCAGCGAAGCCAGCAAATGTCGAAAGCTGCTTTCCAGTAAATTGGGCTCGATGGCCCAGGTTTGGTAATGCGTAAACCAGGCCTTGTGCACAGCCTGGCTCCATAGTTTTACCCCCACCTGGCCCGGACTAAGCTGGGTGAGATTGCCTTTGAGTAGCGGAAACTGCTGGGGAGATAGATGGCCGTCTTCTTCTACGGGATAAAGCACCACAATATCCCCTTCGCGAAAGGCGGTAATCTCCTGGGGCTGGGAACGCGCAAAAATCAATTCGGCCCCGTTTTCCGAAACCGATTCTATTGTCAGGGGATACAACAAAGCAAAACGCGCTCTTTTTTCATCGGGGGCATTGCGCCACAGGCTGGCAAAACCCTGGCTGGGCTCGCCTCCCGAAACCCCACCCACTTTGGCTACCAGCATTTCGCGGACTACCAGGCCCGCCATGGCCGCAAAATACGTCTTTTCTAAATCCGAAGCCTGTCGCCAGCGATGGGCAAAGCGGTCAATATCATTTTGCAGATAGGGCGGAAAATGGCGTTCCTGTTCCAGTTTTTGCAAAACAGCATCGTAAAATGCGGTTTTTCCTTCGGCCATCTTCAGGTCGATATAGACCATACAGTTGCGCAGCCACATGGCATCCTGGACCTCAAAATCGAGTTTGCCGGCATTGCGGAGCGGTTTTTCCAAATCCTGGGCATATAAAATGGCACTCACCCCCTGGCGATTTTGATAGGTATTTTCCAGCAAGAGATTATAGCCCGCCACCTGTACCAGGTGTTCGCGGCGAGCAATGGCCATTTCAGCCTTTGGAAAGCCCGTGCCTTTCAGTTCGATGATGTCTTTGCGCTGGGGTTGGTCGGGATATTCTACCAGCACATCCAGACGGCCTTGCAAGCCATACCGGGCCGAGATGAAAGAAGGCTCTGTCGTAAGCCGGGCCGATTGATAATCACCCACCACTTTGACCAGGTTTTGGTAAAATGGCTGGATAAAGGTGGCCGCTTCTTGCACCCGGGCCTGGTCCAGGCCCAGCATAGCCGCCTCTATTTGGACTTCGGGAAGCACCCAGGCCAGGGCATTGGCAAAAGGCATTTCTCCTTTTTCTATGAGCAGGTCAAGCAAATAATTGAGCAAATTGCCCCGGAAGGTTTGCAGGTTCCCCTCAAAAAAGCGCATTCGCTGGATAAAGTAAAGATAAGGGGAACGAAACTGCTCGCCCTGGCAGCGGGCAATGGCCGAGACATCTACCAGATAATCAGGACTGGCCACCAGCAGGCTTTGGGCCGTTGTCTGCCAATGGCCATTTTCCCGGACTTGCATTTGGGTAAGCCGCAGGGCCTGATAGGGCCGGGTAAGGGCAGCGCAGTGCTGGCTGAGGGCATATTTTCGGAAAGGTTTTCCTGCTTGCGAAAAATACACCCGGTCTTGCACCTGCACCTGCACCCGGCCATACTTTTCGCTATCGCCTTCCAGCCAGATTTCCTGCCGATGCGCATCCAATGGCTCCAGCGGGCCTTTCTTTACAATCACCAGTTGCAAATCTTCCACAGTTTGAGGTAAAGGGGCTTCGGGGCGCAGCTCAGGGAGGGTTTGCCGGAGATAATACTGAAGCAGCTCTTCGGGGATGGGGCTATTTGAAAAATCAGCTACCAATTCGGCCACAATTTTTATGGCCAGGGCCAAGTGCCCTTCCTGGGGTATAAACCTTGACTCGGCCATCAGGTTGCGTCGGAAAAGCCGCCTTAGGGCCTGAAGCATCGCCTCCCGGTCCGGGCCTAACTGATAGGCCTGGGCCAAAAAGGTGATTTTGGCAAACCACCCGGTAAATACCTGCCTTTCTCTTTGCTCGGTCAGGGCATTGATAAGGGATAAAAAGCAGGTATGCAATTGCTGCAAACGCACGGATAGAGACAGATGTGATTGGTGAAGGGCAAATCTCAGGGTGTCAAAATAGTAAGTGCGTTCAAGGGCATTTAGTAGCTCTGGCATGGCTTTGTTTTTTAGTCAGTCTTTAAAAATAGACCCTCCCGCTTAAAGTATCAATGCGGGTTTTGAAAGGATTAAAAAAATTGCCGCCCGTACTGGCTCTTCAATATCACCCCTATCAGGATAGGGGAGCCAATCAAAGCCGTGACGGCATTGATGGGAAAGTTATAGCTCACCCCCGGCCCCTTGGCCACCAAATCGCAGAGCAACATCAGGCTAGCCCCACAAAGCAGGCAAAGCCAGGTCAGCGTTTGATGACGCGAAGTATTGCTAAGTGCCCGGGCCAGATGCGGCACGGCTACCCCTACAAAGCCTATTGGCCCGCAGAATGCCGTTACCCCCCCGCCAGCAAACCCGTGATGAAAATCAAACTCAGGCGAATTCGTCTCAGAGGCAAGCCCAAACTCTGGGCATATTCCGGCCCCAGCAGCATCACATCCAGGGCCGGATTGAGCCAAAAACTTAGCAAAATTCCCAGCCCAACCAAGACCCCGAGTAAAATCAGTGAATAGCCCTGCACCCCTCCCAGGCTGCCAAATGACCAAAGCAAAAAGGTTTGTAAAGTTTCGGGACGACTAAAATACTGCCCCAGGCTCACCAGGGCCAGGGTGAGATTGCCCAACATCAGCCCCAGCAGCAACAAGACGACCGGGTCGGCTATCCGGGCCGCCAGAAGCATGACCAATGCCATCACCAGGCCCGCGCCCAGCATAGCAGCCAGCACCACCAGGCCACTGCTCCAAAGGCCTATCCCCTGGCTTTGCCCCACAAAGCCCCCCAGAAAAAACATCACCACCGCTACGCCCAGACTGGCCCCGGCGGTGATACCCAGAATACCCGGTCCCGCCAAAGGATTCAAAAACAAGGTTTGCATTTGCAATCCGCTAAGGGCCAGGGCCATGCCCACCAAAAGGGCCGTCGCGGCCCGCGGAAAACGAATTTTCCAGATGATGTCGGCCCATTCAGGATGTTGGGCGGGCAGGCCCAGCAGGATTTTGAGGGTCTCCAGGGGCGGAATATACACCGAACCCAGGCCAATATCGGCCAACCATAAGCCTAAAAGTAATAAGAGCAGCGCGCCCCCCCGAAATGCTGGCCGAAAAGAAGATTTATGCATCATAGCCCCCTCCGATAGTTTTTTTAATGAGCTGCTTCACTTCGGGGTATTGTCTTACGTACCAAATTTTTGGCCAGGAAAAAATGCCCCCAAATCAAAAGAAGGCTTTTCCAAAAGGCAGTAATGCAGAGATGTATTCATCGGGAAACAAGCTTTGTCCCCACCAAATGCACCGGCAAGGCTCGGAGCCGGTATTTATGGGATTTTAAGAATGCAAAGGTAGCCTTTTTGCAAAAAGCCTTTTGCGCATTCCCGGTAATTGCGCCTTCGGCTCGAGGCTTCATCTGGGTTTGGCTTTTTGGTTCTCTATCTCCCGGCGGCGCATGGGCATTGCATCAATCAAAGCAAACAATTGGCTCGGAGGTAGGGCTTCAGGGCTACGAAGCTTTTCGCCCCCATCTTTGCCAATCAGCAAAAGGGTAAAGGCAGCGCCCGAAATGCCCCAGCGCACCCGGGTGGGGGAGGTCGGCGAGGGTGTCCACACGTATTTCCAGGTTTCGCTCCTTACAGCCCGCCATTTCGGGGGCCAGATAGGCCTGCTGGCGGCGCAATTCACGGTCCTTGCCATTGGGCGCAAACAGATACAAGAGGCGCATATTGCCAAAAGAGGCCTTTTCCTGGGCAGGTGGCGGGGCCGGGCAAGCTCCAAGCATTATCAGGTAAGCACAGAGGCAAAGCAGGGAGGGAAAAAAAAATCCGCCAAGACATAGCGCTATTTTATTTTAGTTCTAATATCAAGGCCGTTTTGGCCGGTACGGCCAGGGTATCCACCAAAGGCATCACCTTTCCGCTTATCACTTCCCGGCCTTCTTTTTCGGTGAGTAGGCCACGAAACTGCGCCAGATTGAGAGTTTCGGTCTTATCGCTTTTGTTGAGCACCACCATCACTTTTTCGGTTTCGTTGTAGCGAAAAAACACATACGTGCCATTCCATTGCGGAAAGAAGTGCATCAGTTTGCCCTCGTGGATAAGCGGCTTGTTTTTGCGCCAGTTGAGCAGCAGGCGACAAAACTCCTGGGCTTCTTTCTGGTCGGGACGCAGCCCTTCGCCCGTGAAAGCATTGCTGGCATCGCCCGGCCAGCCCCCCGGAAAATCGGCCCGGATGATGAGATGGTTTTCGGGATAGGCGGTGTTTTCCATCAGGATTTCCGTGCCATAAAAGACCTGCGGAATGCCCCGCATGGTGAGCAAGTAAGCCAGCCCTAGCTTGAAATGGGCCAGGTTTTCGCGAATTTGCGTATAAAACCGGTCCATATCGTGGTTGTCCAGAAAAATCATCAGGTCTTCGGGATGGGCATACACAAAATCATTGGCCAATGCCTCGTAGAGCTTGATAAGCCCGGCCTCCCAGGTCTCTTTTTCGGTATTGAGGGCCTGCACCAGGGCATGCTGAAGCGGAAAATCCATCACCTGAGGGAGGCAGGAAGTATAGCCATTGGGGTTTACCTTGTCTCTTTGCCAAAAGGCTACCACCAGGGGATTGCGCGACCACTCTTCGCCCACCAATGAAAAATGGGGATATTCGGCCATTATCGCGCAGGCCCATTCCTGCATAAACCGGGCATCCGGGTAAGGATAGGTATCCATCCTGATGCCGTCCAGGTTTGCATATTCAATCCACCAAAGCGTGTTTTGGATGAGATAGGCGGCCAAAAGCGGATTTTGTTGGTTGAAATCGGGCATGTCGCTCACAAACCAGCCTTTTTGTAAAAGGTGGCGGTCATGTGGGGCGGCGTAAGGGTCTTGCATCGTGGTGCGGGCGTGGTTGCTGATGATGTATTGCCCGCCTTGAGCTTCGGCCTGGTAATTAAACCAGTCCCGGGCCGGGGGGTCAGCATACATCCAGTGTTCCCGGCCACAGTGGTTCATCACCATGTCCATAATGACTTTTAGCCCTTTTTGGTGAGCGGCCTGGCAAAACTGACGATAGCCCTCATTGCTGCCAAAGCGGGCATCTACCTTATAAAAATCGGTAATGGCGTAGCCATGGTAAGAATACTCGGGCATATTGTTTTCCAAAACTGGATTGAGCCAAAGGGCCGTAAAGCCCATTTGCTGGATGTAGGCCAGGTGTTGGGTAATGCCTTCCAGGTCGCCCCCGTGCCGTCCGCCAGGATTTTGACGATTGGCCGTTTCGGAATAATCAGCATTATTGTCATTTCCCGGATTGCCATTGGCAAAGCGGTCGGGCGTAATGAGATAAATTACATCCTCCGGGCCATAACCCTTGCGGCGCGAGGATTGTGGGGCCCGGGCAATCAAATCATAAGGTTGGCGAAAAAGCGTTTTGCCATTTTTCTGAAGCAGTATCTGAAAAGTCTGGGCTGGAGCCTGGCCTATATCTAAATACACAAAAAGGTAGTTCGGATTATCGGTTTGGATGACCTGCTGCATCCGCACCTGCGTGCCCTCGATGCGGACCTCGAGACCAGCCAAGCGGCGCCCATGCAGCAAGATTTGTAGGGTAGGGTTTTGCATGCCCGCCCACCAATAGGCAGGTTCCACGCGGTTAAGGGCCGGAGGAGACTGGGCAAAGGCCCCCACGATAAACCCCGGCAGTAAAACCAGGCCTAAAAAAAGAGGAGAAAGATAGCGCATACACGTCTGTTTTGTCTTTTAGCTTTTTATCCCAAAACCAAATACTACAAAGGTAAGGCAAAATATGAGTAAATTAATTTTGGTGAGCCAATACTTCAAGACTAGCGCCCCCACACCTTACAGAAGGCTTACTTTTATAAAATGACTCTATCCAAAGGTACCAAATTTCAAATACCAAAATACCTGGGTAAAAATGGCCGAATTGGCAAATGAACCGCTGGCTGCTTGGCCCAAGCTTTGGGCTACTAAGAGGGGCCATATTTTCGCGCAACAGCAAAAAATCCACGCCATCACTTGGTTTCCTCAAAAGAGGGCTGTATTTTAGAAGGATATACTTTCATTTCGCCCTTTTGCATGCTTTCAAATGGGACAAATGGTCCGGGTTTGGGCGAAACATATAAAAAAACATCTTGTTCTCTATCTTGAAAAAAGTGAGCACTCAAATCCTCTCCCTGCACCAGGGTTGACAAAACCAGGTATCCGAAATTATGCCGCAAGAAATAGATGCTTTTAGCCCGGCACAAATCGCCAAAATACAACAACTCCTGGCTAGCCGGGAAATGGCCAATGTCCTGCTGGTATTTCAGCTAATTCAGGGAAAGCCCCTACCATTGGTTTTGTACCCGGATTTGCAGAAATATGCTCTTTTGTGCCTCCAGCATGGTCTCCTTGCCCCCTTGCAGGGGCTCAAAAAACTTGAATTGCCCAAGCAAGGGCTTTCTGAGCTGCCCCCCATTATTGCCGAATTGCAAGCCCTGGAAGAATTGAGCCTGTATAGCAATGAATTCGTGCATTTTCCGGCCCCGATTCTTACCCTTTGCCAGCTTAAAAGCCTTTCGCTCAGCCAAAACCCACTGCGGGCTTTGCCCGAACAGATTTCGCGCCTGACCTCTCTGACCCAACTGCATTGCAATCGCACCCGAATAGGGCAACTGCCCGAAGGTCTTTTTGGCCTGAGCCATCTGGTGGTGCTCAATATTCACTCCAACGGCTTTGCGCATTTACCCCCAGCCATTCGGCACTTGCACAAGCTGGAATACCTGATGCTGGGCAATAATCACCTGACCCAGCTCCCGGATGAAATAGCCGAGCTCAAGGCCTTGAAAAACCTCGATTTGGAAAATAATGAGATTCAGCAATTGCCCGAAAGCATTGGTCAGCTCAAAAACCTGCGAAGCCTAAGCATCTTGCGCAATAAAATACGCTATCTGCCCGACAGCCTGGTGGAAATCACCCGTCTTCAGACCCTTAATGTAGAAAACAATCAGTTGCGGGCCTTGCCCACACAATTAGGCCAGTTGGGGCAATTGGCCGTTTTGCGGGTGAATGGCAACCGGATTGCCCATTTGCCTGCCTCCATTGGCCAGCTTTCTCAGCTACAGGAGTTGAACCTATACCAAAATCAACTGCAAAAAGTGCCCGACAGCCTGGCCCAGCTAAGTCCGCACCTCAGCAAACTCAACATCATGAGCAACCCCCTCTCGAAGTCGGAGCGAGCCAAAATTCGTGAAATGTTGCCTTTTACCCGGATTTATTTTTGAATAGTAGGCATAAAAAAAACCGATTTACGGGTTTGTAAATCGGCTTGGAAGAAAGTAATGTGCACACGGGGGGATTCGAACCCCCACACCAGTGAAGGCACCACCCCCTCAAGATGGCGTGTCTACCAATTTCACCACGTGTGCTTGTTTGTAAAAGGTGGGCAAAGCTAGCCATTATCTTTGAGAACGGCAAACATTTTATTTGAAATACCACACAAAATTCAGGAAGTATGAGTTTGGGCCGGGGCGAAATTTCGGGGGCCAGGCCTGCTTTTCTTGGCTTTTGCGTAACTTTACCCCCGATTAATAATTATTTCAGGCTTTTTGACAGAACTCATCAATATGACATCTCCCCTCAAAAAACGGCCCTCTATGACTGGCACGTGGCCGCTGGTGCCAAAATGGTGCCTTTTGCCGGCTTTGAAATGCCCGTGCGTTATACCTCCGACAAAGACGAGCACCTGGCCGTGCGCCAGTCGGCAGGTATTTTTGATGTTTCGCACATGGGCGAGTTTATGGTGCGGGGACCGCAGGCCCTGGCCCTCATTCAAAAAGTGATTTCTAATGATGCGGCCAAGCTCCAGGACGGCAAAGCCCTCTATGCTTACCTGCCCAATGAGCGGGGCGGCATTGTGGATGATTTGCTGGTCTATCGCCTGGCTGCCGACGAATATATGCTGGTTGTGAATGCTTCCAATATTCAAAAAGACTGGGATTGGCTGCAAAGCCACAATACCTTGGGGGCTTTGGTGGAAGACCTCTCTGAGCAAACCTCCCTTTTTGCTGTGCAAGGACCCAAAGCCACCGAGACCCTGCAAGCCCTGACCGACACCGACCTGGCGGCAATGAAATATTATACCTTCACCAGAGGTACTTTGGCGGGCGTTCCCGATGTCCTGATTTCGGCAACCGGCTATACCGGCGCGGGTGGATTTGAGCTGTATTTGCCCAACGCCGACGCGGTGCGGGTGTGGGAGGCCATTTTAGAGGCCGGGCGTTCATTTGGTCTTGTGCCCGTAGGCTTAGGGGCTCGCGACACCCTGCGCACCGAAAAAGGCTATTGCCTCTATGGCAATGACATCCACGACGATACCTGCCCCATTGAAGCCGGGCTGGGCTGGGTAACCAAGTTTAGCAAGGATTTTATCAATGCGGAAGCCCTCAAGCAAAAAATGGAACAGGGCCTAAGCCGCCGTCTGGTGGCCTTCAAAATGGTGGACAAAGGCATACCGCGCAGCCATTATCCCATTGTAGATGCCCAGGGCCAGGTTATTGGCGAGGTGAGTTCCGGCACTTTGTCGCCCTCCCTCAATATTGGCATTGGCTTGGGCTACGTACCCCAGGCCTATGCCCAGCCCGGCACGGAAATTTTTGTGCAGATTCGGCAGAAAAATCTCAAAGCCGAGGTGGCCAAGCTGCCCCTGGTCTGAGCTGAAACAAGTCCAAGTACCTGGTTTTTTAACAAATATCAATTAAACTTTTACTGTCCAAATTACGAAAAGCAAATCCATGAAAAAAATTGAAGTCTGCCTGAGTCCCGAATTGCTCCGGCATTACGAGGTAGCCCACAAAACCGTGGTGGTCATTGATATCTTGCGGGCTACTTCCTGTATCGTGACGGCCTTGGCCCATGGCATCGAGAAGGTAGTGCCGGTAGCCGAGATTGAAGAATGCAGGGCTTATCAAGCCCAGGGATATCTGACGGCCGCCGAGCGCAATGGTGACCATGTAGAAGGCTTCGATTTTGGCAATTCGCCCCTGGCCTACCTTGATACTGACCTGAAAGGCCGCAAGCTGGCCATGACCACCTCCAATGGCACCCTGGCCCTCACGATGGCCAAAAAAATGGGTGCCGGGCAGATAGTCGTAGGCGCATTTCTGAACCGAAGTGCCCTGCTGCAATACCTGCGCGACCATGCCCGAGAAGTGCTCTTGCTCTGCGCCGGTTGGAAAGGGCGGGTCAATCTGGAAGATTCTGTGTTTGCTGGCAATGTCCTGGATGAACTTCTGGATAAATTCCAGTTTAGTGATGATGCCTGCGGCCTGGCTCGCTCAGCGTATTACCTGGGCAAAAAAAACCCCACTCGCTTTCTGGCCGATTCCTCTCATTTCCAAAGACTAAAAGAAAGGGGGGCCATGGCCGATATTGACTTTTGCCTGACCCCCGACCAATATGACCTTGTCCCGGTATTGCAGGGCGAAGCCTTGGTGCGACTGGACTAGTCCATCCCTCAGTCAACAAAAAACGGCCTCCCTCAAAAGAGGCCGTTTTTTGCATATTCGGCTTGAGCAATACCTCCACCGGGCGATTTCGGCACTATTCCTCCCTTATTTGGCCTGGTTTTCTTTCTTTGGTACGGGCTTTTTGTAAGTTTCTAAGGGCTTTTTCCTCCGCTGCCAGTCCTATCAGTTGATAAGGGTAGAGGGCTTCGGGGGCTTGGGCGTGGTCTTGCAGGGCAAACTGGGCCCGGTCAAGCTGGTCGCTTTGCCAAAGCTGGATGCGAGTTTCGGAGGCATTGATTTGCCGGAGTAAAGCCTCACGGCGCATCAATTGGGTGCCTTTGCTCTGCCAACGGGCATAGGCTTTCTCGAGTCGGTTCATCAGACGTTGCACTTCTTCGAGACGGGTGCCGGGGTTGGCCAATGCCGGGCGGGCCGGCGGGGGGCTACTTTCAAAAATCTGGGCTAAGTCTTGTAATTGGCTAACAGCTTCCCCAGGTAATTGTCTTTGGTCGCTTTCGGCCAGCGACACCAGGCTACGCGACAAACCCAGGTAGTTGGCCAGGTCTTGCTGTGTAAAGCCAAGCTGTTCACGGAGAAGGCAGAGAATGTTTTTTTCTTTCATTTTTCCAATAAATAGTTTTTTGGTGGCACTCAAATCCTTCTGTTTCCACCAGGATAGGTTTGCAAAGGTGTAACATTATTTTTGTAACAAGGTCCATCGCGCTCTTTTTTTTGCTATTCAATTCGG
>JAAUUB010000049.1 GCA_012031215.1 Microscillaceae bacterium
AGTTGGTCAATACGACTACCAGCCCCGGCCCGGCTCGGCGGAGGCCCAAACCCTGGCCTAGTCTGCGTCCGGGGGTGGATTGGGCAGATTTAAAATAAATTATTTGCTCAGTGGAGGGGCAGACCTGGCTCTTATCACGAATCCATCATCTGCTGCTCGAGATGGGTAATGATGTCGGGCTCCTGTTCGGGCGAGAACCAGCGAATCCCTGCCTCCCGCCTGAACCAGGTCAACTGCCGTTTGGCATAGCGGCGCGAATTGCGTTTCAGCAGGCGCACACATTCTTCCCAATCATAGGCCCCGTCCAAGAAATCAAAAATCTCGGTATAGCCCACGGTTTGCAGGGCGGGCAACTGGCGGTGGGCATAGAGTGTTTCGGCTTCCTGGCGCAACCCAGCCGCCAGCATCGCCTCCATACGGGTATCTATGCGGGCATACAGTGCCTCCCGCGGCAGCTCCAGACCGATTTTGTGAAGCTGAAAGGGGCGAAGGGCGGGCCTTCGGGCCCGAAACTGAGAATAGGGCTTTCCAGTAGAAAGGCACACTTCCAGGGCGCGTATCAGACGGTGAGGGTTTTGCAAATCTACCTGGGCAAAATAGAGTGGGTCAAGGGCCTGGAGCTGGGCCTGCAAGGGAGCCAGGCCTTCATTTTGCCATTGCTGACTGAGCTGGGCACGGAGGAGGGGCGATTCGGGCGGCATTTCGTCCATTCCCTCACAAAGGGCCCGGATGTAAAGGCCGGAGCCGCCTACGACGATGGCGGTATTTTTTTGTTGGAAAATATGTGCCAGTTGTGCCAGGGCCGCTTGTTCAAAATGTCCGGCACTATAGGGCGTGTGGATAGAAAGATGGTGAATGAAGTGGTGGGGCACTTGGTTCAGTTCGGCTGGACTGGGCTTGGCCGTGCCGATATTCATTTCCTGATAAAATTGCCGGGCATCTGCCGAAATAATCTCGGTGGCAAAATACCGGGCCAAAGAGAGGCTCAAAGCCGTTTTGCCTACGGCAGTGGGACCTACAATCACAAAGAGATGCTTGTTTTCTGCCAAAAACTTGGATATTTTTGATAAAATTTGGTTATTTTTTGTAAAAATATTTACTAATTTAAGAAAATTTTGGGCTTGAGGTGCTTATCAGCCAAAAAAAAGCCCTTTTTTAATCGTGTAAAAGCCATGCCCATTACCTCCAATTTGCCTGCTTCGGAAGAAAACCCTGATTCCCTGGCCAAGCTTGCCCCGGAGAATCCCTCTTCGCAACTCGGGATGCTTCCAGGCGAAAACCAGTTTAGGCTGCATCAGGCCCTGGACAGCCTCAACCTTTTTGGGGTAGAAGTAGCCAAAGATGGACGCATCACTTATTGCAATCCTTATTTTTTACGCATCACGGGCTATGGCGCAGCAGAAGTGTGGGGCAAAAATTATTTTGATTGCTTTGTGCCCGAAGCCGAGCGCGAAGCCCGCCGTCAGGAATACGAACAAGCCCTGGCCCGGCAAGGCATTTGGGAAAATAAATCCCGGAGCCTGCTCACCAAAGCCGGGCAAGTGCTGCACGTCCATTTTAGCTCGGTGGTGCTCAACTACCACGAAGGCCAAATCAGTGGTCTGACCAAGATAGGTGAGGATGTCAGCCAACAACACGAAATGTCGCTGGCTCTCAAAAGAAGTAATGAGGCTCTTCAGGATTTGTTTGACAACTCGAACGACCTGATTTTCATCTGTTCCACCCGGGGCGACTTTCTCTTTGCCAACCGAGCCTTCAAAAGCAAAGTAGGCTATACCAATGAAGAGCTGGCCCAACTGAATGTGCGGGACGTTATTCATCATAAAGTCAAAAGAAGTACTTATCGGAAGGTGATTGAAATTGCCAAAGGTGAGCCTCTGCCCAAGCTCGATACCATCTTGCTGACCAAAAAGGGAAAGCTCATCCACCTGGAAGGCAATGTGAGTTTTCGCTTTGAAAATGGCCATCCAACTGCGGTGCGGGGCATTATGTATGACATCACCGACCGCATCCGGGCCGAAAAAGCCCAAATGCTTTACTACAGCATTGGCAACCTGACGGTAAAAAGCAAAAACCTTGACCATCTTTATCAAAGCATCCACCGCGAACTGGGCAAGGTGATTGAAGTCCGCAATTTTTACATCAAGCTCTATAACGACGAAAAAACCGAGATACTTTTTCCTTATTACCACGACGAGGCCCGCGACCACGAAGCCAAGATTCGCCGCCGTAGGTCGGGCATGGGCCTGACCGACTACGTCATGCGCCGCGAAAAAGCCCTTTTTTGTATGAGGAGGAAATTGCGGAATTGCTCAACCAGGGCGTTATCAAACTTTTTGGCCCCTTGCCCAAAGTCTGGATTGGCGTACCACTCAAGTTTGAAAACGAAGTCATCGGCCTTATCTCGGTAAAATGTTATCGTAGCCGAGGCACTTATACCACCAATGACCTCGAACTCCTGGATTTCATTTCGGGGCAAATCGCCCTGGCCATCCAGCGTAAGCGGAATGAAGAGCGCCTCAGCAATCAATCAGCACGACTAAGGGCCATTTTTGAGAGCAGTAGCCACATGATGTGGTCCGTCAACCGAAAATACCAGCTCACTTCCTTTAATAATAATTATCTGCAATCGCTCCGGCAGCAGTATAACCTTGATGCCACCAACCAAAACAGTTTGCTCAACCTACGGGAAGAGCTAAAAAAGAGTGATTTGTATGAATTTTGGCAAACCCGCTATGCGGCTGCCTTTCAGGGCGATGTGCAGCATTTTGAAATGAAAGACCGCTTTACTGACGGAACCTACCGCTGGCGCGAAGTCTATCTCAATCCTATCCGGCTTGAAGATGGCTCTATTGAAGAAGTTTCGGCCATTTCGCACGACATCACCGAAAAGAAACTTTCTGAGATTGCCCTCACGGCTAGTGAGCGCAAGTTTCGCAGTATTTTCGAGTCGTTTCAAGATATATATTTCCATGCCAATCTGCTGGGCGACATCGCCTTGGTCAGCCCTTCGGTGCAAGAAATCCTTGGCTATCGTCCGGATGAAATCACCGGGCGGAAGATTTCCGAGTTTGCCCGCGAAACCAAAGGCCTCGAGGATTTTATGAATACCCTCTTGCGCGACCGAAAGATAAAGAATTTCGAGATTTCGCTTCAATCACGGGCGGGTAAGATGATTCCCTCCCTGGCCAATGTGCGGGTCATTTGCGATGAGACGGGCAAGCCCCTGGGGATAGACGGGGTGGTGCGCGACATTACCGAACTCAAAAAAGCGACGGAGGAAATGCTGCGGGCTAAAAACCTGGCCGAACGCTCGCTGGCCGTCAAAGAAAGCTTTCTGGCCAATATGAGCCACGAAATCCGTACGCCTATGAATGGCATCATCGGGATGATAGACCTGATGATGAATACCGAACTAAGCGAGGAGCAATACAGCTATATGGACACCGTGCGCAAGTCCTCAGAAACACTCATGCACATCCTCAACGATATTTTGGACCTTTCTAAAATGGAAGCGGGCAAGATGTCTTTGCACCTGCGCCCCACCAACCTTCGTCTGGCGATTGAAAAAGTGCATACCTTGTTTTTGCCACAGGCCCAGCGGAGAGGTAATCACTTGCATTGCGAAATCGCCGAAGAGATTCCTGAAAGTGTGGAAGCCGACGAAACCCGCCTCATCCAAATCATTGCCAACCTCACTTCCAATGCCATCAAGTTTACGGAGGCCGGGCAAATCTGGATAAAGCTCCACCTTTTGCAGCAAGAAGGTTCCCGGCTTCGCTTCCGGGTAGATGTGCAGGATACAGGCATTGGCATTGATGCCGAAAATGTCAAAAGGCTTTTCAATACTTTTAGCCACTAGACAACTCGCCTTCCAAATCGTATGGAGGCACAGGGCTGGGCCTGGCCATCTCTAAGGAGCTGGCCCGCCTGATGAAAGGACATATTGGGGTGGATTCGGAACTGGGGCAGGGCAGCACCTTTTGGTTTACTTTTGAGGCCCATCTCTCCCGAGAAGTGGCCCAAAATGCCCAGGCCGAAGCTCTTCATTTTAGTACCGAACCGCAATTTTCGGAGAGTGTGCCTTCGGTTTTGGTGGTGGATGACAATGCCGTCAATCGTAAGGTGGCCAGCGAAATCCTTCGTAAGGCCGGCTGCGAAGTGCGCATTGCCCAGAGCGGGGCTGAGTGCCTGGCGATGCTGTCGCGGGAAAAAAAGCATTTTGACCTCATTCTGATGGACATACAAATGCCTGATATGGATGGGGTGGAAACCACGCGCCGTCTGCGCGAAAAGTTTGGCAAGGCCCTGCCGCCAATTGTGGCCATGACCGCCTATTCTATGCGCGAAGACCGGGAGAAATTTCTGGCCAAAGGGCTGGATGATTACATCTCCAAACCCATCAAAGCCCAGGCCCTCATCAACAAGGTCAAAGAGCATCTCTTGCCCGTCGATGCTGTTCCCCCAGTCGGAACATTAAAAGGCACCCTGGCTCAGCCAGGCGGGGCCATGCTGGATTTAGGTATCCTGCGGCAATTGAGTAAGTATGGAGGGGTGGAGCTGGTGCAAGAATCGCTACGGGAGTTTTGCGAAGACAGCGAAGTGCTTCTGCAAGAAGCCCAGGGGGCGTTTTGCCTGCATCAGCCTGAAATCATCCGGCAAAAAATACATACCCTCAAAGGGAATGCTGGCACGCTGGGCGTAAACCAGGTGGCCCGACTGGCTACGGCAATGGAGAAAAGGCTCAAAGAAGGGAATTACCCCGCTTTGGCCGATGATTTGAACCTGTTGGCACAACATTTTGCCGACTTTAAAGAAAATTATATAATTTTATTAGCAAAAATTTAAATCCTTGCCGAAGTTAGGCCAAACATTCTAATCAGAAATACCTCATGAGCAACAAAAAAGTCCTGATTGCCGAAGATAGCTCTGTCATCCAAAACATCGCCAAGCGGGTGCTGGAGTTTCAAAATTATGAAATTGATTCCGCTAAAAACGGAAAAGAAGTGCTCAAAAAGCTTGAGAAAACCACTTATGATGTGATTCTGATGGACATCAATATGCCCCAAATGGATGGGATGGAATGTGCCCGTCAGATTCGCGCCCTGGGGGATGCGAAAAAATCCCAAATCCCTATTATCGCCATCACGGGCAATGCCCAAAACTATTCCCTCGAGGATTTCAAAGAGGCGGGCATCAATGATTATTTGCCCAAGCCCATTGATTTTGACAACCTGGTAACCCTTATCCGGCAAATTTCGCCTGAATAGCCCGCCCTGATTTGGGGAAGGTGGCCAATTTGTTTAGTTTTGTCAGCAAATCTGTTAGGTTTGCTGACAAGCCGCGACCTTGACTGATACGCCATGAAAATTATCCAAAACGCAAGCACCTTGCGTCATTTAGAAAATATTTTTAGCCAAAGCGGCTATGCTATACGGTATGAAAAAGGCAATTTCCGCTCAGGGTATTGCCTGCTCAAAAACGAGCCTGTAGTGGTCATTAATAAATATTATCCCCTGGAGGGAAAAATAGGGTCTTTGATTGAGATTTTGCAAACCGTTGAATGGCCCTTTCAGCCGAAGGAAGAAGCCGAAAAAAAACATCTACCAAAAAATAAAGGCGGCCCCCCAACAGTTGGCCGCCCCATTTGAGCCCCCGGCTCAATAATTGTCTTCGTCTTCCTCAAAATCATCTTCGTAGCGGCCCGGCATATTAAACATACTGCTGAGCAAGTCTTTGAACTGCAAGCCAGCGCTGAGGGTATTGCGGCTAATGAGCGAGTACTCGGCCAGACCGTGCAGGGCAAACTCCATCAAGAAAAGTTTCATTTCCGGGGATTCGCGAGGGTGAAACTGCTCCACCAGGTCGGTCAGGCCAGCCACCTGATGCAGGGCTTGGCGGTATTCGGCGTTGCTGAGGTCATTGAGCACATCTACGGTTTGGTTTTCGCCAAACCAATCCACCACTTTCTTATAAGGGCTTTTTTCCTTTTGCTGTTTTTTGAGTTTTTCGGGGTCCGGAAAAAATCAAGAAACAAAGTGCGCAGGGTTTTGCCAATCATATTTTGGGCCACAATAAAGGGGCCTTCCTGTTCGCCTTCATAAACCAGTTCTACTTTGCCCGTGATAGAAGGAATTACCCCCCAGAGGTCAGAGACCCGGACTTGGGTTTGGGCATCCCCATTGAGTAGAGACCGGCGCTCGGCGGCGCTCACCATGTTTTCAAAAGCGGAAATGGTCAGGCGGGCCGAAACCCCACTTTTGGCATCCACATATTCGCTTTGGCGGGCCTCGATGGCCAATTGCTCCACCATGTTGCGCATCACGTCCACCACCTGCACCCGGCTTTGCTGTTCGGGCAAAAAGCGGGCTTCTTGGGCCGTGATTTTGCGGCCCACCTCAATGCTTTTGGGATAATGGGTTATGATTTGGCTGTCAATCCGGTCTTTGAGCGGGGTTACGATACTTCCTCGGTTGGTATAATCTTCGGGATTGGCCGTGAACACAAACTGGATGTCCAGGGGCAAGCGAAGCTTGAAGCCTCGAATCTGGATGTCGCCTTCCTGCAAGATATTAAAGAGCGATACCTGAATCCGGGCTTGCAAATCGGGCAGTTCATTGATGACAAAGATGCCCCGGTGCGAACGGGGAATCAGGCCATAGTGAATCACACGCTCATCCGAATAGGGCAGTTTCAGGGTAGCGGCTTTGATAGGGTCCACATCCCCGATGAGGTCGGCTACGGAAACATCCGGGGTAGCCAGTTTTTCGGTATAGCGGTCTTCGCGGGCCAGCCAGGCGATGGGGGTATTTTCGCCTTGCTCAGCAATGCGGTCGCGGGCAAAGCGCGAAATGGGCCGCAGCGGGTCGTCATTCAGTTCCGAATCGCGCACTACCGGAATCACTTCATCGAGCAGATTGACCATTAGCCGAGCCAGGCGGGTCTTGGCCTGCCCCCGCAAACCCAGCAGGTTGATATGGTGTTGGGAAAGGATGGCCCGCTCTATTTCGGGTATCACCGTTTCTTCGTAGCCATAAATTCCTTCAAAGGTATTGACCTTGGCCCGTAGCCGAAGGATGAGGTTTTGGCGAAGCTCCTCGTGGATGGTGCGAGGCTGATAGCCTGCTTGGCGCAAATCGCCCAGCGTTTTGAGGGAAGCTTTTTGTTCGGTTGTGAGCTGTTGGTATTGCATTGAAAAAATATTTGTGGCCGCTTTCAATTAAGTCATAAAGATACAAAAAGCCCAAAAAGTTTTGCCTAAACGGATTTAAAATCGGGAATCAAATCAGAAGGCAAGCCATTCGCTTTTTCTTCAACCGAAAGCACGATTTAACGTTGACAATCGCAAAAGGCCAAAATAAGGATTTAGAATTTTTTCCTTAATTTGCAATATCTAACTAATCCAGAAAAAAGCCGAGCAGTGCCGGCGTTAAAAAATTATTATATCCAATCAATTTAAAAAAACGTATGGGAACATTCTTGTTGTATGGGGGGCTTTCTTAGTGGCCATCATTATTTTGCTGCTTATCTATGCAGGCCGCGATGAAAAAAGAATCATTCGCCAAACCGAACAATTCTTTAAAGAATTAGACCAGAAATACGAGGATTATATCGATAAAAAGCTCAATCTGGCAGTAGTGTTTCAAGACAAGCAAGAAGCCGATATCGATGCCATACTCAAGCAAGTTTTTACCATCCTGAAACCCAATGTAGATGGTATTCTGGCCTATGTCAATTCCATCACGTATTCCAGCATTGGGCTAAAACACCAGACACGCTATTTCAAAGGGGCTTCTAGTCTTACCCAAGAGCTTTTTCGTTCCACTGGCGATGGTAAAACGATGACCGAGGAAGACCGTAAGCGTTTTTATGAATCCTTTCAGGATGCCATCCGGGCCGACCTCACCCAACGCCTCATTGACCTGAAAGCCAACAACTACCTGAGCTAAGCTCCCTAAGGTTGCGCAAATAAAAGATTGGCAAAATCGTCAAAATGCCGGGCCGGGCTAAATTGTGCATCCACATAAAAAGTTACCAATACTTTGAGATAACTGGAGCGTTGGTCTATGCGTACGTGTTCCAACAAGACATTGCCAAACTGCTGGTCGCAAAGTAACTTGTGCATAGCAGCCTGGTGAATGGGGGGCTTTAAATAGTATTTTTCTTTGGTTTCAACATACTGAGGCCATTCCTTCATTTGCCGCTCGGCCACCTGGGGACGGTAGCCCTCGGCCAAGACCCGGTCTTTCCAAAAATCGAGTAAATAGCTAAAGGCCTTTTCTCCAAATGTGGGGGAATAGGTAATGGCAAAACCATTGGCCCCGCTAGACTGAAAAAGGTGCACCTGAATGGGGGAGATGAGCCGGGTCTTTTTGTAGTAATAGGCTTTGCTGATGGGTTCTAAAAGAAGAACCGGGCCATTTTGAGTAAGCCATTGCTGGTAAGCCATTTTTTCATTTTCTGAGCGGGTGAGAGGCTCGCGTACTTCCAGGCCCTCCTGAGTGCGGGTACGGTTAAATAACTTTTGTATGATTTGTTGAAAAAAACTCATAAAAACCGGGGTTTAAGAAAACCTTATCTCTGCTTAACTGCCAAGA
Organism: Microscillaceae bacterium; assembly: GCA_012031215.1. Classification (GTDB taxonomy): domain Bacteria; phylum Bacteroidota; class Bacteroidia; order Cytophagales; family Microscillaceae; genus JAAUUB01. Next base: position 8,598 of record JAAUUB010000049.1, read on the forward strand.
CAGGCTTTAAGTTAAACCCTAGATTTTATTTTTGTAAAACAAAGATCAATAATAACCTTTTTCTTCTAATTTTTTGACGACCTGTTCGCCCAGTTTTTTGCCCCATTCCTGGCCTACCTGCATAGATTCCTGCATTATCATCGGATTCTTGCTCACAAACTTTTTCCCAATCGGCGATTCATAAAACGTGATGAGTTCATCCAGGTCAGATTCGCTAAGATGATGAAAATATACGGGCGTGAGCATCTCTACCAGGTCATTGATGGAAGTTTTCATCACTTCTGTCTCAAAATCGTTCCAAAAGGCGGCGGGGATTTCAGGGCGCATTCCTTTGAACTGCTCCAGCATTTGCTTCACTGATATTTTAAACATTTGCTCAGAGCCGCTCAGCTCCAGCATTTTTTTGATTTTGTTGCGGTAGTCCAGGCTTTGGGCTTGCAGGCCTGGCAATGTGCCCAAAAAAACAATGATAGAAAATAAGCAAGTGATTTTTTTCATAAATAAAGAAAAAGTATTTTTCACGTGAACGAGATTTATTTCACAAGGATTTTTTTGCCGGGAAAACATTTCTGAAGAGCTGTCCGAAACAGGCTAACCCATTCCGGGCGAATAGTGCAAAATATTTTCCCACAGGGCTTCGGCCAGGGCGGGCTTTGATAGCAGAGGGAAATCAATCTGCAAATCTTCTTTTCCCAGCAGCGTAACCTGGTTGGTATCATAGCCAAAGCCTGCCCCTTCGTTTCGGAGTGAATTGAGCACAATCAAATCAAAATTTTTGCGCTGCATTTTGGCGCGGGCATTTTCCAGTTCATTTTCAGTTTCGAGGGCAAAGCCCACCAGCACCTGGCCAGGCTTTTTGTGAGTGCCGATGTACTGGGCAATGTCCACGGTTTTAACAAGGGGAATATGCAGGGTGTCCTGGCCTTCTTTTTTCTTAATTTTTTGTTCGGCGGTATTTTGGGGGGTAAAATCAGCTACGGCTGCGGCCAGGATGATAAAATCGGCTTGGGCAAAGTTTGCCTGAGTGGCTTCAAACATTTCCCGGGCCGAGCGCACTTCCCATTTCTGGATTTGGGGGTGCGACAAGTTTAGTGAAGTAGGGCCACTGACCAGAACCACCCGGGCCCCTCGGCGGGCGGCGGCTTCAGCCAGTGCATAGCCCATCTTGCCCGAGGAATGGTTACTGATGAAACGCACCGGGTCAATGGCTTCCTGGGTAGGCCCTGCGGTCAGCAGCACCACTTTGCCCGCCAGGGTCTGGGAGGGGGCAAGCACTTGTACAAGATAAGCCAGTATCTCAGAAGGTTCGGCCAGTCGTCCTTCGCCCACCAACCCACTGGCCAGTTCGCCGTGGCCAGCCGGGATGATATAATTGCCGTAGCTTTGCAGCTTTTGCAGATTTTGTCGGGTAGCCGGATGTTGATACATATCCAGGTCCATTGCGGGGGGCAAAAAAAACCGGGCATCGGGCCGAAAGATAAACGGCGGTGAGCAGGGTATCGGCCTGCCCGGTGGCGCATTTGGCCAGGGTAGTGGCCGTAGCCGGGGCAATCAAAAAAGCATCGGCCCATAGACCAAGTGCCACGTGGTTGTTCCAGGTGCCTTCGTCAGCATTGGCCACAAAATCGCTCAAAACCGGGTGATTCGAGAGCGTGGCCAGGGTGAGAGGGCTGATAAAATCTCGGGCGGCGGGGGTCATCAGCACTTTTACTTCGGCTCCGGCCCGGATGAGTTCTCGAGCCAAAAAAGCCGCTTTATAGGCGGCGATACTTCCCGATATTCCTAAAAGGATTTTTTTGCCCGCCAGGGCCCGGTTATCTGACATACGTGCCCAAATTAGTCGGTTTTGTCGTCCTCGGTGCGGTTGTGGAAGCGCAATTTTCCGTTCATAAACTCTTCGGTGGCCACGATGGTAGGCTTAGGTAGCCTTTCGTAATATTTTGAGATCTCGATTTGCTCACGGTTTTCGTGCATTTCCTCGAGGCTATCCACCGAAGAAGCAAAATCAGCCAGTTTGATATTCAGTTCTTCTTTGACGAGCACGGCAATTTGCTCGGCCCGACGCGAGATAATCGACACGGATTTATAGAGATTGTCGGTCGGTTCTACCATTTTGGCGATGTCGCGGGTAGAAAGGGATGATTTGGGAGCGCGATGCTTTGGATGCATATTGATTTGTTTTTTGAATCAAAAATTAAGTCAGTATTCAATTAACTGGGAAGTTTGCCTATTTCGTTCAGGCTTCTTTCATAAATTTTTTGGGCAGATTTGAGGTATCTGCTGCTGGGGAAATTGTCAATAATGTATTCGTAATAGGTGATGGTTTCGTCGTAGCGTTCGCGTTTGCGGCGGTCAGTACTTTGTTCAGCATATTTGAATTGGGCATCGAGCTTGAGATAAGCGGCCTCTTCATTGAGGTCAGAATCGGGAAAGTCACGCTGAAAATTCCCAAAAGCCACTACGGCGGCCTGATAACTGCCAATTTTGTAATAAAGCCGGGCGTTCTCGAAAGCCTTTTTCTCAAGTCTGATTTGGAGTTTTTTCAAAATAGAAGTACATTCTTCAAAAAAAGAGCTATTAGGATAGGCGTTCAAAAAACTTTGGGTGGTACTGATGGCTTCCAGGGTGGAGCTTTGGTCGAGGTTGAAAGGGGGGGCGTTTTCAAAAAGAGAGCGCACCTGCATATATCGGGCTTCTTCGGCAAACTTACTGGCTCGGAAAGTTTGGTAAAAACGTTGAAAATAATAAGCCGCTCGGTCTAATTGATTTTGGTGGTAATTGCAATAGGCAAAATAAAACTGGGCTTTTTCAGATTCACGCGTACCTATGATGAGTGGAATGATTTCCTCGAGCAAAAGCCCCGCTTTATAATATTCTTTTTATCGTAATACTGAATGGCTGCATCAAATTTTTCGCGCAGGGAAGCTTTTCTGATTTTGTTAAACTTGCAGGCGGAGAGCCAACAAGCACAAAAAAGCAGGAAGATTACAAAACTTCTTTTAATCATTTTGCAAAAGTAACTTCCTGCTTTTTAAAATACAAGTTTTAGACCTGGCTTAGTCGCGCTTCACCACCAGTTTGCGCGAACTAAGGGCTTTGCCATTGATGCTGAGGGTATAAAGATAAATGCCCGAGTCGAAACTGGTGGTTGTGATTCTTACTTTTCGCTCGCCCCGAATGAGGTCATATTCTTTGACCACCTTGCCCAAGAGGTTGCGGATGGTGATTTTGGCCTGGATGTTTTCAATAACGTGATAATCCAGATAGGCCACCGAACTGGCAGGGTTGGGATAAATCTGCCGTACATGGAGGCGGCTATCAGAAAAAAGCAATTCTTCTTGCAAGAGACGATTAAGCTCAAAACGATGTTCGTTTTTCGCAAAGCTGAGGTAAAGGTCGGTAAGCTGAGCGTCGGAGAAAGTAGTCTTAGCCTCTGCATCCCAGGCTGACCATTCAAGGGTGTTGAGCGCGCGGCTAAAATAGGGCTGTGGCTCAACCGACAGCAGCGAATCTTGAAGTGTACGCGCGCTGAGCCACATTGGTAGGGCCAGGCAAACAGTAAGCAGAAGAGCTAGAACTTTTTTCATAGGTTTCAAGAGTTATGGGCTGACTAAGAACAAATTCTCAACTATTAGATTACTCTAAAATATTGTTTAGGTTTCAAAAATCAAGGGGTTTGTACGTTTTTTTTACCTTTTCACCCAAAACCAGATAGCTGGGCCGCTGCATATCCCTTCTTTGGGGTCTTTCTTCCTCGCGCCAACGAAAATTTTTGAGCCGGGTTTGGGGCTGCACCAGTTCGTGGGGCGGAACAAACAAAGCATCTGGTTTATTGATGTAAGCAATTTTGTGCAATTGGTTATTTTCCAAAAAATACACGTTCATATCGCTGCAATCAATTCGGTTCATTCCAATCAAGAGCGTGTCTTTTTCCAGGGCAAAATAGATATTTTGGCCATTGCCACGCACTTCCATTTTTCGGATTTGGTTATCTTGAAAAAATGCCTGCATATTTTTCCCTTTGAGCTGATTGTAGTTTTTGAGGGTATCTTCTGAAATCAGGAAGGCGTTGCGGCGCATATCCATTTTTTGGAGGCGGTTATTGGCCATCAGCGCGGCAATAGAATCAGCGGTTAGCTGGCTTTTCTGGCTCCATATCACCGGGTCGGTATAAAAATAGATGGTAGAATCGCTCCGTTCATACACCAGTGAATCACAAATGGCCTGAAAATCGGGCCCAAACAAACGGGTTTGGGGATAGGCCAACATATAGCGTTCATTGCTTTCGCGCCGGTCCACCGAAAAAAGCGTGTCGGCAGTCAGATAGAGCGTATCGCCATTGCTGATTTGGCGTAGCAAAGCCCGTCCAAAAACTTTCATCTCTCCGGCAGGCCCATTGAGTAGTCCTATATCGCCTTCAATAATCACACTGTCGCGCTTGGCCAGCATCCAAACCCGCCCCCGGGCCTGGCCTGTGCGGCGGTCATTGTTGAAAAACATCGTATCCCCTTCGAGCACATACTTATCATCTTCCACTCGGGAGCGTCCCCGGAAATTAGATTCTTCGGTTTCAGTATTGAAGGTACCTAGCTCGGTATAGACCGTGCCACTGGGCGAATTAATCCAGGTGGGGCCTTGAAAAAAAGCAATCTTGGAGATGGTATTGTAGGTCAGGTAATCGGTTTCTACCTTGCGGCCGTCCCGGCTCATGTGCAAAACCACTTCATCGCGAAAATAGAATACCTTGGCATTGGTGTCATAGGAACCTGCCTGGCTGGTAAGCGTTTTTTCGGGGTCCACGATTTTTCCACCCGCATAATAATAGGCTACTCCCTCGTCCAGGTTATAATCCAGGGCGCGGGTAGTGAGTTGCATACCTTCATCAATCAAAACCACCCGCCGCCCCCGGGCCCGGGCAATGCGGGTACTGCCATCATAAAACATACTGTCGCTGGTAAGGCTGGTACCATCTTCGCCCAGAAGACGGGCATCGCCAAAAGCATCTACTTTTGTTTCGTTTTCATAGAGATAGGCCGAATCGCAGTATAAAACGGCACCCTTGTGCCGCACCACTACCCGCTCTTTGAGTTTGCGCACGTTGGGATTATCTTTGGTCTTTTCCAAGACCTCAGCCCGCTCCAAGGTAATTTTATCGCCTTCTTCCGCTTCCTCTACTTGCGCCCATAGCGAGCCCACCAGCCCGGCCAAAACCAGCATTGTAGAAGCAAGGAATAAAGTGCTAAGCTTTCTAAACATATTTTTATAATGCGTATCTTGCCCTTTAATGACAAGCTAATTTCAGAAATCGTTGCGCGCACCCAAAAAGTTTAACAATCTTTAAGAACCAAAGTGCAAAACTAGTTAAATTCAGACAATCGTGCTTTTAAGTCAGTTTGAGGAATTTGTTAAGAAAAAAAATCTCTTCCGGCCAGATGAGAAAATTTTGCTGGCCCTCAGCGGCGGGATTGATTCTATGGTGATGGCCACGCTTTTTCACCAGGCCAACTTTTCTTTTGCGGCGGCCCACATCAATTTTCAATTACGGGGGTCCGAATCAGAGGCCGATGCCGCATTTGTTCAAAAATGGGCAGAAAAATTTTTAATAAAATTATTTAAAATAACATTTGATACCAAAAAAGCGGCTGCCCAATCAGGCACTTCTATCCAAATGACGGCCCGCCGCTTGCGCTATGCCTGGTTAGCCGAAATTGCCCGGGAACACCATTTTGACAAGATAGCCACGGCCCACCACGCCAACGATGCCCTCGAGACGGCTTTGCTCAACTTTGTGAAAGGAACCGGGGTGGCGGGCTTGAAAGGCATTGCGGCAAAAAAGGGAAACCTGGTGCGGCCCCTGCTTTTTGCTACCAAAGACCAAATCCGGGCTTTTGCCCAGGCCGAAAACCTGGCCTGGCGCGAAGATGCCTCCAATCAAAAAGCCGATTATCAACGCAATTTCATCAGACTGGAAATCATTCCCAGGCTAGAACTTATTAATCCAGCACTTGTCCAAACCTATACCCACACAGCCGAAAGGCTGGAAGCCACCGAAGCACTGGTGCACCAACACCAACAAAAGCTCGAAAACCAGGCCCTCCGCCAAGAAGAAGGCTTGATGTTTATTTCTATTCCTCTTTTTGCCCAAAGCGAGGCTCCGCTGCTTTTTTGAGTCCGCTTGCTGCAAAATACGGCTTTTCCTATCGCCAGAGCCGTGAGATATGGCAAAACCGGGCGGGGCAGGCCGGTCAATTGTTTCAAAGCCAAAAATATGATTTATACAAAGACCGGCACGAGTGGGCCATAGCCTTACGCTTGCCCTTAGAAAAGCTATCCGCGCTTCAAATTCAGGAGACCGACCGGGAGGTATGTACCCCGCATTTTTGCCTGCAAACCGAAGTGCGGCCGCAGTCGAGTCCGCTTTCCTGGCCGGAAGATGCCTGGACGGCCCTGCTTGATTTTGACCAGCTTCGTTTTCCACTTACCCTAAGGCTTTGGCAGGCCGGAGATTATTTTTATCCCCTGGGAATGAACCGCCGCAAAAAACTGAGTGATTTTTTGATAGATGCCAAAGTGCCCCTTTGGGCCAAATCGCGGGTGTGGGTCCTTTGCTCAGGAGAAGAAATTGTGTGGGTAGTAGGGCATAGAATTAGTGAGCGATTTAAGATATGGCCGCACTCTTCTGCCGGGTATCAGCTAAAAAAACGGGAAGATGCGCTAAATTTGGAGTATTGAACCTCAACAAAAGGGCGAGATATGCGATATAAATGGATACTTTTTTTAATTCTTTGGTCAGGTAAAAGCTTTTTGCCAGTGTGGGCGCAGGAAATTCCTCTTGGAACCTGGCGCAACCACTCGGCCTACCAAGCCACCCGTGCCCTGGCCCTCACCCCCCAGGAAGTGTTTGTCTTTTCTGATAATGGTCTTTTTTCTTTTGATTTGGCCAGTACCAGCCTCCAGGCGCTTTCTCGGATAGAGGGATTCAGCCGGAATGTGGGCCAAAGCCTGGCCTATGAGCCTATTACCCAAACCCTGGTACTGGCCTATCAGGACGGCACCATTGACCTCTTGCGCGGCCAGGAACTGACCGAAATTTCGCTCATTCGTGAGGCCGACATACCCGGCAGCAAGCAAATCAATCAATTATTTATCCAAAACCAAAGGGCTTATCTTTCTACGGATTTTGGGGTAGTTATTATTGACATTGCCCGCCAGGAAATTCGTGAAACCTTGCGCAACCTGGGGCCGGGCGGTTCTCCATTGCCCATTTATGGGGCTACCATTGCCCGCGACAGTTTGTTTTTGGCCTCAGCCCAGGGAATCCTGAGGGCTTCCCTGGCAGATAATCTTCTCGATTTTAATAACTGGCGTTTTTTTGAAGTGGGAAGCCAGTTGCCGCCCGGCGCTTTTCGTCATTTGGCTACCCTCGAGGACCAGGTCTATGCCGTCCGCGAAGGACAGGGGGTTTATCGTTATGATTTTTTGGGTCATTGGCTGCTTCGGCCTTTTCCAACCCTGCCCGGCACAATCTTCCGTTTCCAGCATAGCCAAAACCAATTGCTGCTGGCCCTCGGTAACCAGGTATGGCAGTGGGGAACCGGGGAAAATTTGCAAGTGCTCACCCATCCGCTTTTTGTGCAAGTGCGCGATGCCCAACTGTCCGCCAATGGCATCTTTTGGCTGGCCGATGGGCAAAATGGCGTATTGACCAACCTTAGTGGCAGTTTTCAGGCCCATGCACCCAATGGCCCGGCGCGGGCCGAAACCCAATCCATTCGGTTTGAAAATGGAGCGATGCTTGTTACTTCGGGCGGGTTTGACCCAAACTACCAGCCCCTCAGGCAGGAATGGGGTTTTTATACCTTTGGCCAGGGATTTTGGCAAAGTTTTAATGCCTATGATGCTATTTTTTCGGAAGAGGCCCCTGTGTTGCCCGATTTGACCGCCTCGGCCTATATTCCCTCGCTTCAAAGCCGTTATTTTGCCTCTTTTGGGGCCGGAATCCTGGTACAAAAGCCGGAAAATAATTATGAAATCCTGAACAAAGACACCCCCACCGCCACCTGGCAGCCCGATGCCGGGGGAGCGCTCAGGATTGCCGACCTGCGGGTAGATGCACAAAACAACCTTTGGATAGCCCAACACAATGTGGGTCCGGGGCAAGCCAGCTTACATCAGTACAAGCCCGCCCAAGCGCTTTGGGAAAGCTATGTACCTGGTTTCAGTGCAGGCCGCCATCCCTTGGGCCTTTTGATAGATTTTAATGGCAATAAATGGCTAAGACTAACCCCGGAGCGGGGGGGAGGCATTTGGGTCTTTCAGGAAAACGGCAACCAAAGCCGCTATCTCAGTATCCAGGTCAATGAGGGAAACCTTCCCAATAACAATGTGCGGGCTTTGGCCCAGGACCAGGATGGCCAGATATGGGTAGGCACAGACGAAGGCGTAGCCGTTTTTTTTAGTTCTTTTGGCATTTTTGAAGGAGCCGTAAATGCCCTAACGCCTATCTTTGAGCAAAGACCCTTGCTCCGTTCCGAAAAAATCAATGTCATCGCCATTGACGGCGGCAACCGAAAATGGATAGGCACGGATAATGGCTTGTGGCTTTTCAATGAAGATGGCAGTGTGCTCTTATCTCGCTTTGATATAGAGAACAGCCCTTTGCCCAGCAATCAGGTATTAGACCTGGCTTTGCATCCCCAAACCGGGGGAGCTGTTTGTCCGCACTTCGGCGGGGCTCATTTCTTATCGGGCTACGGCTACGGAGGCCGGGATTAATTTTGGAACTGTAAAGGTATTTCCTAACCCAGTGTTGCCCAGTTTTAGCGGCTTGGTGGGCATCAGTGGGCTGGCCCAAAATGCCAATGTCAAAATCACCGATGTATCCGGGCGGCTTTTCTATGAAACCAACGCCCAAGGCGGCACGGCCACCTGGGATTTGCGCGATTATACCGGAACACGCGCCCGAACCGGGGTTTACCTGGTATTTGCTGCCAATGCCGACGGAAGCGAGACCTTGGTGAGCAAGATTGTGGTAGTAGAAGGGCCTTAACTAGGCTTTGGTTTTTTCTTGTTTTCATTATTGCCGCCACTAGCGTAAAAAAGCCTTTTAAATCGGCAAATTTTTTAGCAGGCCCTTGCGTTTATTTTCCGTATAGGAAAAGAGAACCTCTGCTTATCATGAAAACTCAAAGAATAACACCTCGCAAAATAAGCCATTTGCTTTTTCTGGGAATCATCTGGGCACTCTCATCCACTGCACTTTGGAGCCAAAAGCTTCGCTCCTCGGGCGAAACCTGGGAGCGAAGTGCTTACCAGACCTATACTCATCAAAATTTTCGCGAATCAAAAGCATTTTCCCAGAAAATAAACCCCGCCGCACCAAATTACGCCCTGCTCAATGCGGCCCTGTTTTTTGTGAGCAATGAGGTAAGAGCCAAAAACGGAAAAGCAGCATTAGGATATGCCCCGGCTCTCGAGACAGCCGCCTGGCATCATGCGAAAGCAATGCAGGAAAAAGGATTTTTTGACCACGAAAACCCTTATGATTCACAAAGAGCCAATCCAACGCTACGGGCACAAAAAGCCGGGGTCAAGAACCCATTTATAGCCGAAAACATTGCCCAAAAAAGCGGGATATTTGCCCACAAAACTTATCTCGAGATTGCCGAAGCTTTCGTAAATCAATGGATGAACACCCCCGCCCAGCGTGATAATCTTCTTTCGGTCAAGGCCATACAACTGGGCACGGGCATCTTTCCGCAAGGGCAGGAATGGTTTGCCGTGCAGTGTTTTCAACAGCACCAAACCATTCAAGCCCAGGCTTCTCAAGACCCACTGCCATAGGTAAAAAAAGCAGTGTAATTACTTGATTTTGTGCGCTTTACGCGATTTCAGGTATTTACTCAGGCTTTTATTGCTTCGGCTCGGTCCTTTTCTAAAGGCCGCCCAAACCGTTTGCCCCAGGTTATTGCGGTCGCTGAGGGAAGCCCCGGCTTCTACCAAAAGCTGGGTAAGGCGCAGGTCTCCCAGTTGCACCGCCTGGTGGAGAGCCGTGTTGCCATTGGCTTGCCGCAGGCTCACATCTATATGATAATAATTAATAAAACGGTCATACCAGCCGTCTTGTCGGTCTTGGATGGCCCGGTGGAGCAGCGAGTTTTTCTGGCGATCGGTTGCATTGATAATGGCCCCATTTTGCAGGCACAGTTCAAGAATATCGGGCACCTGGGTTTCGTAGGCGGCATGCACCAGGGCCTGGCCGCTGAGTTGGTAATTGACGTTGGCACCCTGATTGAGCAGGAGGCGCACAATCTCGAGGTTTTTGCCCATTACGGCCAGCCAAAGAGGGCTGCCTTCCGCGCTGTCTTCATCCGTTTTAAGGTTGCTTTGGGATAAAAGCAAACGTACGGTATTGACATCCAGGTTTTTAACGGCGGTATGCAAAAGCGTAGTGCCGGGAAAAAAACCGTTGGGATTGGCCCCCAGGCGCAGCAAATATTCGGCAACCGGAGTATGCCCGCCCGCCACCGCCCGGGCCAGGGCAGAGGCCTGTTCCTGGTCTATGATGTCAATGGGCAATCCCTTTTCTACCAGCTTTTGGCAAAAAGATAAATTTCCGTGAAAAGCCGCCCAATGAAGCAGGGTTTCATTTTTGGCCGAGCGGCGGTGAACATCCGCGCCTGCTTCCAGCAGATATGCCGCAATGTCAAATTGGCCTTGCTCACTTGCCAAAAGCAAGGGATTTTCGGTGTTTAAATCTATGCCCACGCTGACCAGATAGCGACAAAGGGGCAAGCTTTGGCTCATCACCGCATAGCGAAGATAGCTATCCTGCCGGATATTGGCACGGTTGGTAATGAGCAGTTGGGTAATGGCCAGGTTGCCTTTTTGTACGGCCAGGGCCAGGGGGTTGCCCGCATTGACATCGGCCCCCTTTCCGATGAGAAGACGGCAGAGGGCTTCATTTTCGTTCTGAACGGCTTCCAGCAGGGCTTTGCCACGGTTGACATCGGCTCCGCTCTCGATTAAATATTGGGTCATTTCCAGATTGCCCAGGGCGGTGGATTCGGCCAGCAAATCACTGGCATTGACATTAGCCCCTTTTTGCACCAGTGTTTTCACCAAGGGCAAATCATTGTTGCGAACGGCATATTGCAGGGGATTACCCGCATTGACGTTGGCCCCTTTACGGATTAGCCACAGAACCATTTCATTTTGGCGGCTTTTGCAGGCTTCGGCCAGGGGAAAGCCGGCGTTGATGTCGGCACCCCGGCCCAGGAGTAATTCGGCGATTTCCCGGTTGTTCTGCCCGGCAGCTATCATCAGCGGAGCGCCCTCATTGAGGTCTTTGACCTTAGGAATGAGCAATTTTGTTACCTCAAGATGGCCATTCTCGAGGCTGCGGGCAATGAGTTGGTCTTCGTCGGGATTGGCGCCCGCTTCCAGGAGCAGGGCCACCATATTGGTTTGTCCGGCAAAAACGGCTTCCCTCAAGGGCTTGCCCAGATTGGGATTGGCTTTGTAGAGGAGTAAAAGCTCCACCAAATCTGCCTGTCCGCTTTTGACGGCTTTGACCAAGGCCTCGCCCTGGTTGGGGTCGGCTTTTCCATCGCGCAGGAGCAGTTCGGTCATCTTAATATCTTTGCTTTCTAGGGCCATTTGCAGATAGCCTTCTCGATTGGCATCGGCCCCAGCTTTGAGTAGTTTTTGGGCGCGGTCGTAGTCGCGACGTTCAATTAAATACCGGAGGGGGTTGCCCAGGTTGACATCTGCACCGGCCAGCAGGAGGCGGTCGGTTTTGGCCGTTTGGTTTTGGGCAATGGCCAGCGAGAGCGCGGTTTGGCCCTGGCGGTTGCTCAGGTTTAGATTGGCTTTTTTATAAATGAGGGCCTGCAATAAGGCATCATTGTCGGTGAGGTGGAGCATGGTGTTCCCCTCTCGGTCTTGAAAATTAAGGTCTTGGGCCCCTTTGTCCACCAGCAATTGGCAGGCTTCCCAGTCTTTTGCTTCGGCGGCATACTGGATGGCGGTTTGGTTTTGAAAGCGGATGTTGGGGTCGGCCCCACGCGCTATCAAGGTACGGACCGTGTTGGCATCCCGGTTTTGCAGGAAATAAATCAAAACCGGCGGCGTATTGGCATTGGCCGGGGCGAGGTTTAAACTGGCCGGGCTGCTTTGTTCAACCAGCAGGCGGGCTATTTCCAGGCGATTTTGGACAATGGCCGCTTGCAAGGGAGTCTGGTTTTGATGGATAAGATTGACATTGGCTCCGGCCTGTAGAAGCTGGCGGGTAATGTTGACATCACCCACCTCAACTGATTTGAGCAGGGGTGTGGTGATGACAATTTTGTTGGGGTCGGCATTAAAACTAAGCAAGAGCCGCACCAGGTTTTGGTTACGTTTCTCTACGGCCTGAATCAGCGGCAGGGTGGCTTGTCCGCCGGTGCCCGTAACCAGGTTAGGATTGGCCTGAAACTGAAGTAATAAATTGCAAAGGTCGTAGCTGTTGAAAGCCAAAGCATAAAAGAGGGCATTTCTTCCTTGCTCATCCTGAATATGCACACTGGCACCACGGTTGAGCAAATAGCGCATTACCTCCTGGCGATTGTTTCGGGTGGCCAAGACAAGGGGCACGGCGTTTTGGCTGAGGCCATTGAGCGGCTGTTGGGCTTTTTCGGCCAAAATGCGCACCGCATTTAGGTCCCCGGCCTGAGCAGCATTGGCCAGGGTAAATTGGTAGGGAGCCACCGCGAGCGAATCTGCCCCGCTCATTTGGGCCTGGAGAGGAGCCAGCGGCCCGCAGGCAAACAGTAAAAGATAAAATTGTTTCATCTGCAAAAAGAGGTCTTATAGATAGATAATGATTTCTTTGCGGTGGATACGAAAAAGGAACTGAATGCGATGTTAATGAGAATTAAAGGAATCTAAAAGCAAGATGGCAAATTCTCAGCATTGGCCAGGGAGCGCAATTTACATTCTAAGTCCTTGTTCGTCAAAGGGCACATTCTGCCACTGGTTGTTTTTGAGAATCTTCAGTTCTTTAAAACCAATTTTATGCAGCATCTGGGCACATTCTTTAAATTTCGCGGTAATTTCCGAGGGATGGTGCGCATCCGAATTAATCATCACTGGGATTTTGTGGGCGTGGGCCAGTTCTAAGACCCAGGGGCTAGGGTAGGTTTCGGAAGATTTTTTCTTGTAAATTCCTCGGGTGTTGACTTCCAGAATGGCCCCTGATTTGGCCAGGGCTTTTAGGGTTTTCTGTATTTCTTTCTGATACCAGTCTTCGGTTTCTGAAAAAAAGGCTTCTTTTCGGTTGTGGATTTTGATTTTATCCAGATGCCCTACAATCTCGGGGCATTGTTCCTCAAGCATCTGGCGGGTCAGTTCAAAATAACGTCGGACGGCTTTTTTGACATTTCCTCCAAAAATCTGCGCAATGCCTTCACGAAAAACGGAGGTTTTACCGTCCACCTCCCATAACTGCCCATTGGGCAGGCGGTCCACAAAATGGATGGAGCCGATGATATAATCCAGCTTAAGACTGCGGATGAAACTGCTGGTGGGCCCGGTTACACCCGGAATAAAATCTACTTCCATGCCTAGATAGACCTCCATGAGGTCGCGAAACTTTTCTTTGAGATGCTGCCCCTCTTCTAAATATTGAGCCACTTTGTCATAAGCCATCGTCCAGGGAATGGGCACAGTGATAGGGGCGTGGCTGGAAAAGCCATACACTTTGACCCGCTGCCGGATGGCTTCGTGCAGGTACGTCTCGAGGCGGTCGGTGCCGTCGCAATATTGGCTATGACTATGATAGTTTGTCCACGACATTGTGCTTATCATCTAATCAAAAAATAAGCTATATTCAAAGCATAAAAGCATTCCTTAGATTAAAGTTTTGTGAAATTTTTATTGCTTTTTTGGAGAAGCAATGTTTCACCCATTTAAGGGCAAAGATTATAAAATATGCGAAGATTTGGGCAAAACCTGTTTCAGTGGAGCTATGCCGTTTGGATGTTGGCTTGGTTTTGGGGCCTTTTCCTGTTTTGTACCCTTTTTTTGGCTCATTGTGCAAAAACCTGCCTGGCATCGGTATTACTACCCGCTGAGTCGCCTGTGGGCCATTGTTTATTATCTGGCTATCTTTATACCGGTCAGGGTTATTCGGCCCGAGGGACTATCTCGGCAAAAACCCGCCGTCTATTGTCCCAATCATTTTTCCTATCTCGATATTCATCTCCTGACCCGTACGATGCCCTCTTTTTTTATTTTCGTTGGATTACACGACCTGGAAAAAATCCCGCTTTTTGGGTATATGTACCGCAAAATCCATATAAGCCTTGACCGGAGCAGCCCCCGAAGCCGCTATGCCACCTTTGTAAGGGCAAAAGAAGCACTTCGGCAAGGTAAAAATTTACTCATATTTCCGGAGGGAGGAATCTGGAGTGAGGATTTTCCCAATATGGCTCCTTTCAAAGACGGACCGTTTCGGATAGCTGTTGAGGCCCAGGTGCCTCTTGTGCCAGTAAGCATCCTTTACAACTGGAAAATGATGCCTTTGTTGGACATTAAAAGACTTCGATGGCATTCCCAAAAGGTCATTTATCACACGCCTATCCCCACCTTAGGCCTGGGCGCGAAAGATATTCCAGCCCTTCGGCAACAGACCTTTGAAATCATCCAGGCCGAACTTTCCAAAACGGTCTAGCCCAAGCCAGACGAGCGAAGTTGCTTCACAGCTTCCAGCCCGGAATCAAGAGCTTCCAAAAGCAAAGGCAAGCAGCCATTATCTACCCCGGCATACACCAGGCGGGGATGTGTGCGCGCCTGGTTTTGGTCCTGGCACAAATAACCCGGGGCAGCAATGGGCATCGCGTGCCCCATAATGTTTACAAAAGCAGCCTGCGTATGCCGGGTCAGTTCCGAAGCTGAAACATCAAAATAATGCGCCACTTCCCGAAGGGCTTCTTCTACAAGTGTCTGCGGGTTTTCGGCCCATTTCAGGAGCTGGGGCCTTTGGCGGGGCTCAAAGTTAAAATATGCTGTGAGCACACGCTTTTGCGGGCTTTGGTGCTGGCTTGCGCTATCCACAAAACCAAGATAGGCACTCGGCGCGGGGTGCAGGGTTTCGTTTTGCCAAAAGGCTGTATCCGGCAGGGAATCCTTTGGAAAAAGCAAATTTACTACCGCCCAGGGTGCGTATTCCACCGTCCTAAACAAAGGGGCATCGGCAGGAAAAACATACGGAAGGGTATATTTGGGAGCGGCAAACACAATGGCCTTGGTCTCAATTTCCAGACAAGCCTCCCGGTTTGTGTCCAAAACAAGCACAGCAAAGCCTTTCTTTCGGGCTTCTATTTGATAAACCAGATGGGCAGGATGCAAAGCCGCCGGAGGTAAATGGGCCAGGAGCTGCCGAGCAAAATAATAATTTCCTTCGGGCGGGGAGAAAATTTGGTATTCGTCATTTTCCCAGGCTCGGGAGGCATAATAATATAGCCCGGCCAGGGCCGAAACCTTCGCCGCAGGAGCACCATAGTCGTCGCGCATCTGATAGTCAATGCCTCGGCGGATTTCCGGAGGGGCCGCCAGACGGTTCTGTGATAGATACGCGGCAAAAGACTGCCGAGCCAAAGGCAAAGCGGGGGGGGGTAAGGCGCGAAGGCAGACAAAGCTGGCCCACAAAGGCATCGGTATGGGCAAAAAAAGCCCGGCTTGCCCTTGTATTGGGCAATACCCCTTCCCGATACCGGGCATTGGCCAAGCATTGTTCCTCTTGTTCAGCCGAAATGAGATATTGGCTATCTTTAAACTGCCAGACAGCACCCTTTTTGTGTATAATATTCAGCTCGCTAAGCAATCCAAGCACCTCTTCACCGAAATAATCGGGATAGCTGAGGTCGTAATGGGCTCCTTGACAAAGCGAAATCGTCCCTTGAAATTGGGCCGAAGCGGTGCCCCCAAAATCTTGCCCTAGCTCACAAAGTATAAAATCCTCATTTCTGAGGGTATAAGCCGCCGCAAGGCCCGCCAGTCCACCGCCGACTATCAAGAAATCTGTTTTTTGGGAGGCACCCCGGGGCCAGGTTCTTCCTTGGCGTAACAAATGGCCTACCCGATGCTCTCCACTATTGTAAACAGGGAATGGAAACGCCGAAGGAGAGGAAGGCTGGCAGGCGGCCCAACCCAAGCCCGCTAAACTGACAAAATTTTTCAGAAACTTACGTCGGTTCATCTCAAAATTTTTGCAAGGAAAAAAATATCAGCATTTGTTTGTTAAAACACATTTTTTGGGCAAGAATTGCAGAAAATTATTCAACCTTGTTTATCCGATGTCATTTTTGCTCTTCTATTTTATTATTTGTCTTTATTGTGCCAAGATCATAATTATATTCCCAATTGAACCAATTTTGATTGTATGAGAAAAACTACGCCAATCTTCCTGCTTATGGTGTTTTTACTGGGGAATTATTACACCCAGGCCCAGCAGGTGCCCAATGTGGGCGATGTAGGGGTGATTGTCAATGAGTTGAATACCCGGGTGGTAAGCCCCAACGACAGTGTGAAGCAGTTCATAGAACTCTTGGTGATTGGCTGTCCGGGGCGGGGAACTTACGCGGGCAATGACCCTGACCAAATAGGCCCCGACCCTAGTGCCGTAGATTTGCGGGGCTGGATTTTGGACGACAATAATGGCGACTTTGGAGGCGCAGATGGTGTTTCCGATGGCCATATTCGTTTTTCCAACCACCCGGTCTGGGCCGCCGTTCCGGTGGGCTCGATTATTCTGATTTACAATCGCGAAGGCTTTGTACTGAGTAATACCTTTATTGATGACCCGGATGATACCAGCCCCGATAACCGGGTGTATATCCTGGGCATTGGCGACCAACTTGGCGGAAGGCCTTTGTTTGTTGAAGACCTAAGCAATAATGCATATGGGGCCTACACCGTAGGCGATGCCCAGCCCGATATACAGGGAAGCTATACGGCGGCCACAATTGACAGTTGGGACAGAATTCGCTTCCTGGGTACAGGCGATGCTATACAGACCCGGAATGCCAGCGCGGCTTTTTTTCACGGGATAGTATGGGGCACTTTGAGTGGCGGCACCCTGGCCCCCAATAATGGTACGGCTGTACCCGCCGCTACCCAGGGCGTAAACCTGAGCGGCCAGAATGCCACCAATGCCGATGTGTTTTTTGACCATCAAAATGCGGACCGGTGTTTTTCAGGATAACTACCGCCACAAAAATAATTACACCATCCAGCT
>JAAUUB010000050.1 GCA_012031215.1 Microscillaceae bacterium
CCCTCCCGCATTAAACAAAGAACCATCAGGTAAAAACTCGGCCATCACCAACCCATTTTTGAGCATATCAAATCGTTGGATGACCTCTTGTCGCTCCTGATACAACTGCTTTTTGTGCTTTTCCTGCTGTTGCACGCGCTCTCTAAGTTCGTTTTCCTGCATTTGTAGCTGTTCTATGCGCTCTTGCAAGCCCTGTTGCTGTTGTTGGGCTTGCAAAAGCTGGTTTTGCAGTTCTGTTTCTGTTTCTACCTGCCGGGTGATGTCGTGGGCCACATTGATGATGCGGGAAGTTTTGCCTTCCTGATTTTGTATGGCCCCAAAACTCCCCCAGATCCAGATGCGTTTTTGGGTTTTGGTGAGGCGGCAAAAACGGCCCTGTGTAGATTCCCCCCGGGCCAGACGATCCCAAAAGGTTATGTATTCATCACTTTCACGGTCTTCCTCAGGCACCAGAATACTATGATGTTTGCCCAGGAGCTCCGGAGCAGCGTAGTGGAGCAGGTGTAAATAGCGGTCGTTGACATGGGTAATGAACCCATGGGTATCAAACTCAATCACCGCACTGGAACGTTGAATAGCCGCTAATTTGCCTTCATAATCCAGGATGCTTTGCCGAACCAGGCTTATTTCAAGGCCCATAAAAATCGCTTTGTAGGGCTTCTGGTTACGATTTTTGATGGGGGTGAAGGTAGTGCTAAACCAATGTTCTTGCCCACTTTTATCCAACATCCGGATTTCGCGACGATAGACATCTCCCTGGCGCAATTGTTCCCAGAGGTCATATACCCAAACAGCATTACGCTCGCTGGCGGGCAATAAATTTTCATAAGGCTGGGTGAGCAGTTCGGCTTCGTTTTCATAAAGAAGATTTTTGACCAAAACAGGGTTCACTTTCTGTATTTTTCCCTCCATATCCAGCTCGAGGGTGGCCAGCGTAGCATTGACGGCTTCTGTCTGGCCGCTGAGCTCGGCCTGGCTTCGGTGCATTTCTTCCTGGGTGCTCATTAATTTGAGCAGGTTTTTGCGCATTTCCTCTTCCTTGAGGCGCATTTGCTCGGTGATGTGTTGTGCCTCGGCGAGCAAAACCCGGGTTTTTCATTGTTTTTTATGGCCGAGATGGCCGATACAATCATTTCGGCCACGCGGCGGGCAAAATCTATTTCATACTCGGCAAATCGCTGAAAAGAGGCTATTTCTAAAACCCCCAACACTTTTGCTTCATTATTGACCATCGGCACGATGAGGATGCTCCGGGGCTGTGCCCCTCCCAAGCCAGAACTAATCTGCACAAAATTGGCATCGGTTTCTTCTATATAGATGACTTCTTTTTCTTTCCAGGCTTGCCCCACCAAACCCTGCCCAGGGGAGATACTTTTTTCGTGGTAGCGAGTGCGTTCAAAGGCATACACGGATTTCAGCTCCAGGAGGGGTTTGCGCTCATTTTTCTCATCCAGAATAAAAATACCACCCTGATTGGCTTTCAAATACCGGACAAGGCTTGCGTTGAGCTGGTCATAGAGGCTTTGGGTATCATTATATTCCCGGAGGAGATTGCCAAAAAGGGTAAGGCCTTCATTGACCCAGTTTCTTTGAAAATCCCGCTGGCCTACATTCTTCAAATCTTCTTGCATCGCCGAAAGTGTTTGTCCCAGTTCGCTTTCTGACGAAAAAACTTCTATTTTTCTGTCCAACTGGCCCTCACGCACATTTTTGCCGATTTGTTGAATTTGCGAAAGGTTAAATCCGATTTGTTGTAAATCCTCTAAAATAGGCATAATCTCTAGCTCCGACCGAAGGGGGGGCTCAGGAATCTGCCCAAGGCGAAGTTGCCTGGTCTGGGCCTGCACCGTCTGAAGGCCCTGCCCTATTTTTTGACGAATGCTTAGGCCTGTGTAAAAGGTGAGGCCCAAAAGCGCAAACCCCAATACGCCAGTATAAAGCCAAAATCCCTCGGTTCGCTTGGCAAGTTCCGCCCCTCTTTGGAGATACTCTCTTTGCCGCAAATATCGGAACTCCTGAAATTGCTTATGAATAAGATTGAGAAGGTCAATCAAATTGCGGTTATACACTGTAATCGAGGAAACCGAAGCCGAGGCAGAAGGAGTGGTTCCATCGCCTTCCAAAAAGTAGCGGTTTTCTATTTCCTCCCCCACCAACCTTTCTATGACATCCTGGTCTTTGCGTAGCTTTTTGAGGTTTAAGTCAAGGTCGGCCAGCTTAAGCTTAAGCTCTGCCGAAAGCCATAGGGCCGAAAGTACTTGAATGGAATCTAATGTAGGCTGTATTTTCTGCTCCCAAAGGCGGCGGCGGGCCGCATTTTGGTCGCTGGTTTTGTTGATAAGCTGGTGATAGACCATCTGATTGCTTTGCTCCAACTGCCCAAAAAGCTTCTGATTTAAACTTTCTATCAGTTCTACTTCCCTCCCCAAAGATTGGTAGGCTTGGGTGTAATAGGAAACCCGATTGAAAATATAAACCAAAAACAACAAAATAATCAGTATCAGGGCCCCAATATGCAAAGCAATCCAGCTTTGGAGCGAACGCTGCCAGAGGCCAACTGGGCCAGCAGCCATTTTAAACGAAACTTGTGGCTCAGACATAGAAGCTTGCGCTTAAAGTTTTTTTCTACGGAATGCAAATTAGCAAATAAAACGCATTTAATCTTATCAAACCCCGAACCAAAAAGACGGGCATTTTGCCTGACGTATCAAACCTTCTTCGCGAGCAGGCAGTTTGACAAAAAAACAAGAAAAATAATGATGCGCCCAAAGTTTGAAAATACATTGGTCTGGTTTCGAAATGATTTACGCCTTCATGACCAGGAAGCCCTCTATCGGGCGGCCCAAACGCAGGGATTTCTTGTGCCCGTCTATTGCCTGGACCCCCGCCTTTTTAGCACTACCTCACTCGGCTTCCCCAAGACGGGGGCTTTTCGCGCCCGGTTTTTGCTCGAATCCCTCGCTGACCTGCGCCAGCAGTTAAGAAAGTGTGGCAGCGATCTTATCATCAGAATAGGCAAACCTGAAGACATCCTTCCTGCCTTGGTTCAGACCTATCAGATTCAGAAAGTGATGAGCAGTGCCGAAGTAACGTATGAAGAAAAGCAAGTAGAAAAACAGCTTGAGGAAGCCCTGTGGGCCCAAAAAGTAGCTTACGAAACCTTCTGGACCAGCACGCTGTATCATCTGGAAGATTTACCCTATCCCATTCAGAGTTTGCCCGACATTTTTACGCAGTTCCGAAAGGGGGTAGAAAAGATGGTGAAAATCCGCCCCACTTTACCCGCCCCGGCCCAATTGCCGGCACTGCCCCCGGGAATCATACCCGGTGAGTTGCCGTCTTTTAATGATTTACCACTTTCATTCCCCGAGGACGAACCCAAGGCGGTATTGGATTTCAAAGGTGGAGAAATGGCCGCTTTGCAGCGTTTGGAAACATATTTTTGGCAAGCCGATGCCTTACGACAATACAAGGAAACCCGCGAT
The DNA here is from genome assembly GCA_012031215.1 of Microscillaceae bacterium. GTDB lineage: Bacteria > Bacteroidota > Bacteroidia > Cytophagales > Microscillaceae > JAAUUB01. The sequence continues at coordinate 3,486 of JAAUUB010000050.1, forward strand.
GGCTTACTTGGGGCCAATTATTCTTCCAAATTTTCGGCCTGGCTGGCGCACGGGTGCCTTTCTCCTCGGCGGGTGTATGAGGCCGTCCGCCACTACGAGCAAGAGCGGGTTAGCAACCAATCTACCTACTGGCTTATTTTTGAATTGATTTGGCGAGACTATTTTCGGTTTGTGGCCAAGAAATATGGCTCCCGGATTTTTCTGAAAAAAGGCATTAAGAACGCCCTACCTTTCCGCTTATATGACAACTTGGCCCTGTTTGAAAAATGGAAAAACGCCCAAACAGGTATCCCTTTTATTGATGCCAATATGCGCGAACTTAATCAAACGGGCTTTATGTCAAACCGGGGCCGCCAAAATGTGGCCAGCTTTCTGGTCAAAGATTTAAAAATTAACTGGACCTGGGGGGCAGCTTATTTTGAATCCCAACTCATCGATTATGATGCATGCAGCAATTGGGGAAACTGGAACTATGTGGCAGGCGTGGGCAATGACCCGCGTGAAAATCGATATTTCAACATATTGAGTCAAGCCAAGCGCTACGACAGCCGAGGTGAATATGTGAAGCACTGGCTGCCCGAACTCAACCACTTGCCTGCCACTCTGATACACCATCCCAGCCTGAACCAGGCCGAACAAGCCCAGTACAATGTGCATTTGGGCAGTACCTATCCTTTTCCGATGGTGAAATTTGAAAAGTGGTTGAGCAAAAGCTAGCGAAAGCGCAATAGCACACGGTCGCCTGCCCCATAGGTCTCAGGTGTTTGTTGGCGTTGATGCAGTCTTTGGGCCCGATAAATGACCTCCTTGTCCACAAATTCGGTGATTTCTGACAAAGTCAGTTGTTTGTCCTTGTTTCCATCCGCCTCGCCTTCCCAAGCTTTGAGCAAAAAGTAAGTAAAAAGGCTGTGCCCTTTCTCTGAATACCAGGATGAAATCTGGCTGCCTGAGGATGAAAGCAAAACCGTATTTTGATTGTTTTGGATAATTGGATTTTTGGGTTTGACATACACGGGCGAAGCCTGGCGGATTAGTGGTCCACCCTCTGAAATACCACTAAAGCACGATTCCATGACCACCGTAACCTCTTTGGCGGGCAGCTTGGCCAGGTTTTGATACAAAAGCTCAAGTGGATAGCCGCTCAGTCCAATCAATCCGGGGTTGGCATCCTTAGGCACCAGGTGCGCCTGGCGAGAGTCTAAATCAGCCAGGCCGTGCCCGCTGTAATACACAAAAACTTCGGATTCCTGGGGGCGCACATAGCGGTAAAGCAAGCCCTGATGGCTTTGGGCGGTGCCAAAAAGCGCATTGAAATCGGCCAGGGTCGCATTTTCATAAAACAAAATGTTTTCTTCGGCATAACCGAAAGACTGACGAACAAACTGCCGTACGGCTTTGGCATCGGCCTGCGCGAATTCTACGGCGGGGATGTCTTTGTGGTCATATTGTTGGTTGCCGATAATCACGGCAATGGCGTGGGGTTTGGCCTCTTTGGCCGTAGGCGGATTCCATTGAGTCAATACAGGGCGCGGGGTAGGCGACGTTTCTGTTTTGCGTGTTGGTTGGGCGGGAGGCGGATTTTGTGGCTGAGAACGGCTTCGGGAGGCATCATAGCTATAGGTAAAACTACGCAAGGGAGAAAGCGCCTTTTGCACGCCTTTTACATAAGGGACTTTGGTAAAAATCAGGGCCGTAGCGCGGTCATCGTGGAAAGTATAAACCAATTTGCCCTGGCAATCATAAAACAATATATCCTGGGATACGAAAGCAGTAAATTCGTTGACACTTCGGCGTACCCGGTAATAGCCCCGGAGAATATCACATTCATCCACATTTTGGGCTTTGAGCACATTTTCGGAACGATATACCGGGATTTTACTATTATGTAAGATTTGAATGATTTCGTTTTCTATATCTGCCGAAAACTCAGGCCGCTTGCCTTCTGGCTCAATCACCACATAGCGAAAATAATTGAACTCATATAGGTCTTGTGCCAATAAGGGGAAAGGCGCCCCAAGGCTAAATGTACCTACAAAAAAAGGGTAAATATCTTGTTCATGGCGAAGGAGTAGATTTTTAAGAGCTTTCTGCTTCTATAGCGTGTTTAGAAGCAGAAAGATACAGTCAAAATCGGCCAAGACGATTAAACAAAATGTTAATAATGAATTATTTACCCTTGTGGATTAATACAAAAATTGATATTGCTTGATTTCGGGAGTGCCGGCCAAAAAACCAGGGGCCTGCGCCGAAAAAGCAAGAAAATGCGCGCTTTGGGTATGGGCTTTCAAGGCCTCCTTGTTTTCGTATTTTTCATAAAACAAAATCTCGGTGGCTTCTGCCCGCGATTGGTGTGCGTGGTAATGAATGACTCCGGCTTCCGCTTGGCTACCCGCCACCAGGGTTTCGATGGCGGCTAAGGCCTCAGCAATTTTGTCCGCTTGAAGGATAATTTTTGCGACTACCACAATAGAAGAATTTTCCATATAGGATGTTTTTTAGAAAAAATTAACATATTTTGGCTTTAAAATACACTTTTTCGTAGATACTTTACAAATCAGGTTGGAGAAATAAAAAAATAAAGCTTTGTTTATTTCTCATAATCTCCTAATTTTCAGGGTTTCAAACTGGGAATGGAATTATCAGAAAAATGGGACTGATTACAAAAATGCAAACATTCTTTTTCGGTTCGGCATCGGTAAGGTGGTGCCGGGCAGGCTGTCAAAAACTACAAGAGCAGGACTTCCGGGGGGCAGTTCGTGCGTTTAGCGAAAGCCTGGCCATTGCCCCAGCGTTTGAAGCCTATCATAACCGGGCCTCAGCCCATTATCGTTTGCAAAACTATGAACAGGCCATTCTTGACTATGAACAGGCCATTGCCCTGTCCCCCGACACGGTAGAATCTTATCTCGGCCTGGGCATCGTCTATACCAAAAAAGAAGAATACGAGGCTGCCGCGCAAAGCTATACCCAGGCCCTACGCCTTCAGCCCAGGCATCCGGTTTTATTCACCAACCGGGGTTATGTCTATCTTCAGCAAGGCCATTACACAGAGGCGCAACGTGATTTTGACCAGGCACTTCGTTTTGACCCCCTCAACGCGATGGCCTATTGCAACCGAGGCACGGCCCGATATCATCTGGGCCATCCCGTTCAGGCACTTTCCGACTGGCAAATGGCCCTGGATTTGGGCTTTGAAGAGGCCGAAGACTTGATTCAGAAATACAGCTAAGGCTTTTCCAGATTTTTTTGCCCCTTTTTCTTAACAAATTCCTTCGCACGGTCATAGCCTGTTTGTAAATCCTCAGGTCGGTAATCTATTTCTACATCAGGCAAAAGCCCCCGGTCGGGATAGGGGTAGTTTTTAACCGCCAGATACTGGCGAAGCAATGGTATTTGAATGCGAAGGCCGGAATGAGGCAAAATCAGTAAAGGCATAAACCCGCCCGCACCTCCGTAATATGCCCCTCCGCTCTCTTGCCCCACAAAAGTAGCTCGGCCATAATAATGACAAAGCGAGGCAAACTCGCTGGCTGTTGAAAAACTTCCTCCATCTATCAATACCCAAACCTGCCCGCTAAAAACCATCGCAGCCGGGTTTTGTGGGCCCAAGCCGGGATGGTTGATAAAGTTAAAAGTACCTTTTTCATTTTCTTGCAACATCCGCGAGGGCACTACTTCCCCAGACAAGTAAGGAGGGCTTAAAAAATCAAACTGGGGCTTGAGAAGCTCCAGGCTTTCATAATAAGAAAAAGTTGTGTCGAGCAAATGGGCCAGCAATTCTGCACCATACGCATCATTCCCCCCAAGATTGCCCCGCAGGTCTATAACCAGGTTTGGGGTCTTGGCTTTGTCTAATTGAGAAAAACAATTTTCAAGAAAACTGGCAAAATGAATGTTGTAAGCCTCAAAGGCCTCGGGTCGGAAACTACGGATGGTCAGAAAAGCGAGGTCGCTTTTTTTATCCCATTCCCAGCTCAGGGGCGGGGTGGGGGCGGCCTCCGTCGGATAGTTTTTTTCAAAATTTGTCTGCAACTGGGCCAGGGTTTGGCCTGGAAGCTTCACTTTTACCGGGGTTGTTTGCCCGGGAGGCAGGTATTCAATTTGGAAGGAGGCCGTGCGCCCAAAGAGTAGGTTGTACCAAAGTCCAAAAAGACGGGTGTTTTCCAAAAGGTGGTAAGGATGACTTTGGCTGGCACCATCCGCACTCAGGTTTAAAAGCATCAAAGGCACAATCTCCTCGAGCGCGCGCCCATTGATGGCCAATAACTGGCTGCCGGCTGGCCATAAAGCGGAGGAATGGTAGTTGCGCCATAGATAGGCCTGCCCTTGGATAAACTTCAACTTGGCGGGCAAAAACAGCGGCGCATTTTCTAATTCTTCTTCCAGCTTTTCCGAAATCCAGAGGCTGGTGTGCCCATCGCGAATCTGAGCTACTATGGGCGCGAGGGAACGGAAAAAATCTACTTCCGAAAGCGGGTTCAGCCAGTTTTGCGCCGCCTCCGTCCAAAGGTTCTGCCATTCGGCCTCGGTGATGTAAAGGGTTCGGGTAGGATGGGCTTCTTCCAAGGCCAGGCGCAACAAATTCACATCCCCCTGCATTTGCGCAGGAGTAAGCAGGATTTGCGCGAGGAGCGATGTTTTTAGTCCTTTCCCCAAAAATACAAAGAGCATCAGCCCCCAAAAAACGATACGCATATCTTTCAGTTTTTGGCATTTAAAATAAGAAAATACGGGGGCTTTTATATCTTTGCCCGGCATTTATTTCCAAATAACCTCATAAAGACGGTGAAAAACACATCCCTCATTATTCAGACAATTCTCGCCATTGCCGTAGTAGGGCTTTATATCCTGCACTTTACCCAAAGAAGTGCCCCGGCCTCCGTGAACACAGCAGCAGGCAAGACCAGCACAGCCGCCTCGGCCAAATCTTCGGAAAAGGGCCTGCCGCCCCTCCGTATTGCTTTCGTAAATGTAGATTCGCTGGACGCGCAGTACGAGTTTTCTATTAATGCCCGCAAAAATATGCAGGGCAAAGAACGCCAGATTCAGACCGACCTCGAGACCCGCGCCCGTTCGCTGGAAACAGAAATGATTAATTTTCAGAAAAATCTGCCCAATTTAAGCCTTGACCAGGCCAAAGCCAAAGAAAAGGAACTCATGCAAAAACAACAAGCCTTTGAGCAGTTTCGCCAATCGGTAGGGGCCGGATTTATGAAAGAAGAGCAGGAGCTACAAAAAAAGCTACTCGAGAATATTGCCGGGTTTATGAAGAAATTTGGGGAAGAAAAGGGCTATGATTACATTCTGACGTTTTCGGGGGTTGCCTCGGCCACCTTGTTTGCCAATCCGGGGCTGGATGTTACTAAGGAAGTCATAGAGGGCCTCAATCAAAATTATCGCAACGATAAAAAGTAAGTCATCTTTTGAAGCAACACTTTTGAGGGATAGCGGTGCGCCGGATATACACTTTTTTCATTTGGCTCCTGGGCGGGCTAATTGGTTTGTTTTCTTTTTTTAATCGCAAGGCACGATTGCGCTATCAGGGCCAAAAGGAAGTTTTTTCACAGTTGCGCCAAGCCCAAAAGCAGTGGCAAAAGCCCGTGATTTGGTTTCATGCCGCCTCATTAGGCGAATTTGAGCAGGGCCGTCCGGTTTGGGAGTGTATCCTGAACAAAAATTCAAATTTCCAACTGATAATCACTTTTTTTTCGCCCTCCGGGTATGAAGTTCGTCAGCACTATACCGATTTTGGAGCCCGGGTGTTTTATCTTCCGCTGGATATGCCCTCCCAGGCACGAAGATTTTTAGATTTGGTGCAACCCCGGGCCGTTTTTTTTTATCCGCTATGAGTTTTGGTTTAATTTCCTGCACGAGATTCAATCCCGAAAAATTCCTTTGTTTCTGATTTCGGCCTTGTTTCGCCCAGAACAATGGTTTTTTAAGCCTTATGGTGCTTGGTTTCGGAAGATATTGCCCGGCTTTTCGCAGATTTTTGTCCAGCAAGAAGCTTCGGCCCGCCTACTTCAGGGCCTGGGCCTGGCTAATGTGCAAATTGCAGGAGATACCCGATTTGACCGGGTAATGACCACCGCCCAAAAAAGTGAAGAAGTGCCCCTGGTCCAGGCTTTTAAAAAGCAAACGCCTTTGCTGGTGGTGGGCAGTTGTTGGGGGCGCGATTTAGACCTCTTGCTGCCTTTTTTGAAGCAATTTACGAATCCTCTGAAAGTGATTTTGGCTCCCCACGAAATTGAAGAAAAAACTTTGCAAAGGATTGAACAGTATTTTCCGGGCCAAACCCGGCGTTTTTCCCTGGCCCGGCAAGAAACCAAGCCCGAGGTTTCAGCCTATAAATTTTTATTGGTGGACAATGTGGGCTGGCTGGCCCGAATCTATCGGGAGGCAGATATGGCCTATGTGGGCGGGGCCTTTGGCGAAGGTTTGCATAATATTCTGGAACCCGCCGCCTTTGGTTCCCCCGTGATTTTTGGGCCACAATATCAGGCCTTTCCTGAGGCCCAGGCTTTGATAGAAGCCGGGGGGGCTTTTTCTGTGTCCAGCCAGGACCAGCTCGCTACGGTGTTTGGCCGCCTTTACCAACAGGAGGCACGGCTTTTTCAAATACAAGCAATCAATCGGGACTTTGTGCGTCGGGAAGCGGGAGGAAGCCTTAAAATTGCCAATTTCTTTTTTCAATACCTGAACAATGTTACCAAAAATGACTAGTCAAAAAAATGGATGGATAGGCCTGGCGCTGGTCCTAAGCTTGGGACTGAGTGCCTGCGAAGTAGAAGAAGTGATGGCTCCGCCTTCGCGAGGCCTCGTTCATCTGGCCCTGGGAAATCCCAGTAATGCCCAGGCCAATGCGGCTTTCTCCAGCAATTTTCTCATTGTGCGCGACCAGTACGCCCTTTCCTATCACCGCGACCGGGGCACGGCCAACTGGGTGGCCTGGCAACTAGACAAGACCTGGCTGGGCAATGTGCCGCGGCAGGATGATTTTCGTGCCGATGTTTTACTACCCGCCAATTGGTTTCGGGCTGCCGGAAACAGCTACAGTGGGAGTGGTTTTGATAGAGGCCATCTCTGCCCTTCTGCCGACCGCGACCAGACAATTGCCGATAATTCAGCCACTTTCTTCATGACCAATATCATCCCCCAAGCACCCGATAATAACCAGGGTCCCTGGGCCGACCTAGAGATATACTGCCGTTCGCTGGTAGGCACAGACCAAAACGAACTATATCTCTGGGCCGGAGGCTATGGCCAAGGGGGCATAGGCAGTACCGGCTTTGCCAACCAGGTAGCCAACGGCCAGGTAACGGTTCCGGCCCGTACCTGGAAAGTAATCGTGGTATTGCCAAAAGGAGACCAAGACCTGGAGCGTATCAATGCCAATACCCGCGTGATTGCCGTAGATATGCCCAATACCCAGGGCATTTTTGATACGGACTGGCGTAACTTTAGGGTAAGCATCGATGCCATTGAAATGGCTACGGGGCTCGATTTCCTGGCGGACTTGCCCAATAGCCTAGAAAGTGTCCTGGAAAGCCGCATCGACAACCAGTAAACATCTGCTTGGCAAAGCGGGCATTTTTGCGTATTTTTGTAAGAATGGCAGTCCTCATTTCGGGAATACAAGCCTGCCCACAACTCTTTTTGCGTATTAGCCCTGTTTTCTATGAACCCTATTCCGGCCCAAGTGTTAGAAAATGTATCCCAAATCAGTATGAAGCTGATGATTGGCGACCGTAGCCAGGGCATTGAAAGCGAGCCCTTTTTTGGGCATTTCTTTACCGGGATGGTCAAAAAATTACCCCCCAAACCGAAACGCTGGCCGTTGGGGGCGACCATAACCTGGTGCTGCTGATGATAAACCCTGATTTTTGGCAAAATGCCTTAGACAATGACGGGTTCAAAGTAGGGGCGATAAAACACGAAATCCTGCACATCCTTTTCAAGCATATTTTTCGGCATAAAGATTTTAGCCATAAATTGATTTTCAATATTGCTGCCGACCTGGTGGTCAATCAATACATCAAGTCAGTCCACCTCATCCCGGGGGCCGTGCATCTGGAAGATTTTCCGGAACTGAATCTAAAACCGCATCAACCCCTTAATGCTTATTACAATGCTTTGATGGAATTGTATCAAAGCCGACAAAACGCGCCGGGAAAAGGCCAAGGCAATACCGAGACGAGCCAAGCCTGGGAAAATTTACGCAAGCTTTTAGACCAAAATGACCCCAATCATCAAAAGCATGCTTTTTGGCAAAAGATTGAGGAGCTTTCCAGTGCAGAGCGGGATATCTTGGAATCAGTCATCAACCAGGCGATTCAAAACACTTTGCAAAATACCAAAAACGAAGAAATGGGGTATCTGCCGGCGGCCTTGCAGCGTTACCTGATGGAACTGGAAAGGTCTCTGGTACCAATTATCAATTGGCGGCGAGTATTGCGCCTTTTTAGCAATAGCAGCAGTGCCACCCGCCTACAAAACACTATTCGCCGGCCTTCAAAAAGATATGGAACGACTCCCGGGATAAAGGTAAAAAAGAAACAAAAGGTATTAGTAGCCCTTGATACCTCCGGAAGCATCCAAACGGAAGAACTGGTTCATTTTTTTTCAGGAAATCAACCATATCTGGAAACAAGGCTCTGAAATCCAGGTCGTAGAATGCGATATGAAAATCCAGAAAGCCTATGCCTATAAAGGCAAAATGCCCGGCCTGGCCAGTGGCGGCGGAGGAACCTCTTTTGAAGCCCCCCTAAAATATGCCAATGCAGAATATCAACCTGATGCCCTAATATATTTTACGGATGGCTTTGGGCCCCCTCCTGAAACTTGGTGCCGATGCCCCATCTTGTGGCTCATCAGCAAAGAAGGGGCGACGCTGGAAAAAATGGCCCGATTTCCGGGCCGCAAGGTGAAAATGAATGTGTAGAATGAAGTGAGCGCAAATACACCGACCCCGCCCGCTTTTCATCAGCAGGCCAGTAAACGCAAAGGCTGAGCCTGGGCTCATTAATATAGGAATATTTTCGCTTCTTGCCTCAACAAAAGGCCACAAAAGCCGCTTTCTAAATGCAATTAGAGAAACAAAGGAAAATGAATCGCTTAATCTAGCCCAACCAAAAACCGTGAACGAAAACTATATCTATTACGGCACCAAGTGCAATACCGAAGAGTTAGAGAACTTCATTGCCCACACCCTCCTCACCAACGACCGGGTAGAGGCGCGGGGCGGGCGCAAAACCCCGCTTTGCATCTGGGGGCAGCACGGCATCGGAAAAACCGAAACCGTAGAAAATTTTGCCCGCCAACACCAATACCAACTGGCCTACATTGCCCCCGCCCAGTTTGAAGAAATGGGCGACCTCCTGGGAATGCCCAAGATTCAGGAAGGTCAGTTAGGGGCCATTTCGCTGCAAGCAAGCACGCAGTTTGTTCCCCCCGACTGGGTGCCCCGCCAGCCTGGCCCCGGCATTTTGCTCATTGATGATGTCAACCGGGCAGATGACCGTATCCTGAGAGGGATTATGCAATTGCTGCAGAACTACGAACTGGTCAGTTGGAAGCTTCCTTCGCAGTGGCATATCATCCTGACGGCCAACCCCGATGGGGGAGATTACTCTGTTACCCCCCTGGATTATTCTATGCTCACCCGGATGATGCACATAACCCTCACTTTTGATGTGAAAAAATGGGCCATCTGGGCCGAAAAAAACCAGGTTGACCAAAGAGGCATCAACTTTGTCCTTACTTATCCGGAGGTGGTTACTGGCGAGCGCACCACGCCCCGAACATTGGTGCAGTTTTTTGAAAACATTGCCCCCATTCAAGATTTGCAAAAAGAACTGGGGCTGGTAAAAATGCTGGCCGATGCCTGTCTGGACAGTAACACGGTAACGGCATTCATTGCTTTTATCAACAATGACCTCAGCAGCCTCATTTCGCCAGAGGAAATACTCGAGGCCGCCGACTTTGAAAAAGAAGTCTATGAACGTATCAAGAAAATCGTGGTACAGCCTACCCGCCGGGTGGATATTTTGTCGGTCATCACTACCCGTCTCATCAATTATCTCAATCTTCGCAATGTCCGCTTGAAAGAAATCCAAATCGAGAATTTAAAATCTTTTCTCAAAATGGACTTTATGCCCAATGACATTCGCTTGATTGCCGCTCAGGATATGATGCTTAATGACCGCATTAAATCGGTTTGGGCCGACCCCGAACTGGGCCGTATTTTTCTTGAGCAAATGTAGCAAAGGGCTAATGAATACTTTTAGATAAAATAAGCCTTGGCGAAAACATATTTGCGTTTGCCACACGGCGTTTTGTCTGGCAAACCCCTTCTACCCAAACTGATTCAAAATAAGCGATATGTGGTATTCTTCGGTTGTGCGTCCCCTGTTATTCAGATTACCCCCTGAACGGGTACACTATGGAGCGATGGGGGCTTTGCAAGGGGCTTTGGCCCTTCCCGGCTTGTCGGGCTGGTTGCGGGCGCAGTATCATTTTGCCCACCCCGCCCTAGAGACCCAGGCTTTTGGCCTGCAATTTCCCAATCCTATTGGCTTAGCGGCTGGCTTTGACAAAAACGCCGTCTGGATAGATGCCCTGGCCGCCCTGGGCTTTGGCTTTGTAGAGATTGGCACAGTAACCCCTCGCCCCCAGGAAGGCAACCCGAAGCCCCGGCTGTTTCGCCTCCCCGCCGATGAGGCCCTTATTAATCGTATGGGCTTTAATAATGCCGGACTTGACAAAGTGATTGAGAATCTAAAAAAACGCAAATCCAAGATTCTTGTCGGCGGAAATATCGGAAAAAACAAAAACACCCCCAATGAAGAAGCCGTGGCAGATTATCTGACCGTTTTCAAAGGGCTTTTTCCCTGGGTAGATTATTTTGTGGTGAATGTAAGTTCGCCCAATACCCCCAATCTGAGGGCTTTGCAAGCTAAAAAACCACTGAGCGAAATTTTGGAAAGCCTGCAAGTGCATAACCAGTCTCAAAATCGCCCAAAGCCTATTTTGCTTAAGATAGCCCCTGACCTTTCAACAGAACAGCTAGACGAAGTCATCGCAGTTGTGCAAGAAACGGGCATTGCGGGAATGGTCATCAGCAACACCACCTTGTCGCGGGAGGGCTTGCAAACGCCCTCGGCACTTCTGCAAAGTTTTGGGGAAGGGGGTTTAAGCGGGCGGCCTCTCAAAAATCCTAGCACCGCCCTGGTTCGGTATGTGTACCAGCAAACAAAAGGCACTCTTCCCATCATAGGCGTTGGAGGTATTTGTCGGGCGGAGGATGTGAAGGAAAAATTGCAGGCCGGGGCAAGCCTGGTCCAGATATACACGGGCTTCGTATATGAAGGCCCAGGAATGGTTTATCAGATAAAACGCTCGCTCATTTCTTGATTCCGGCCTGGAAATTATCTAAACCTTTATTTCGGCCATTTCCATTTCTGGGTGGCTTACTTTTTTCTTTTTTTTAGGAAAAAGCAAGGAGGCCAGTACACTGGTGGCTAAAATCCCTAGAATGATGTAGAGCGAAAAATAACTCTTAAAACCAATCAGCTTCATCCATTCATAGGCAATCATTTTGAAGCCGATAAACATCAACAGAAAAGAAAGCCCTGTTTTGAGATAATGAAACAGGTGCATCACATTGGAGAGGAAAAAGAACATAGAGCGCAAGCCCATGATAGCGAAGATATTGGAAAAAAACACAATGTAAGGGTCTTTGGTAACCGCAAAAACAGCCGGCACGGAATCAATGGCGAAGATAAGGTCTGTAAACTCTATGATGAGCAAAACCAAAAACAAGGGCGTGAGGAAAATTTTACCTGCTTTGCGCACAAAGAAACGGTCGCCAACAAAACGGGGAAACACCTGGAAGTTGCGGGAGGCTAGCTTGACGATAGGGTGTTTTTCGGGTTCTATTTTCTCCTCTTCTTTGCCAAAAAGCATCTTGGCTCCCGAAAACATTAAAAAAGCACCAAAAAGGTACAAAATCCAGTGAAATTGCTGGATAAGGGCCGAACCAACAAAAATGAAAATAAAGCGCATCACCACCGCGCCCAAAATTCCCCAAAACAAAACTTTCTTGAACAGCTTTTCGCGCACCCCAAAAGAGGTGAAAATCAGGATAATTACAAAAATATTATCTACCGAAAGGGAATACTCCAGCAACCAGCCCGTGATGAACTCAAGGGCCATGTTATGGCGATAGCTCTCCAAGCTTCGCTCAAAATCATCTGAGGACATATATCCCAGGTCATCGGGATTATCTACGTACTTCTCAACGATATTTTCCAGTTGAGCATAGTTCTCAATGCCGTGAATAAGGTCGCCATAATTCCCAAGTACAATATAAAAACCGATAGCTGTTCCTACCCACACCGCACTCCAAATAGCGGCTTCACGAAAAGAAATCACGTGGTTTTTTTTGCTAAAGACCCCCAGGTCCAGCATCAACATCCCAAAAATGAAAGCCAAAAAGCCAGAAAAAAATAAAAATTCGTTTGCGGTCATTGAGTGCCTTTCTTAATATGTGTAAACGCATAATCAAACTCTATTCCAACTCCCTAACCCAGCCTGCTAATCTGGTTGCAAAGTGGTACTTTGGCTTGAATACTATGCATTAAGACGAAAAAAGCCAAAAAAGTAACCACCTCGTTCAAAAAAACTTTCAAGGGTAAGGAAAGGTTTTGTAAACGTTTTTTTTGGTATCCAAGTATATTCAAGTTAAGGAGGCCTACGGGTCTGTTTCATTTTCAAAATTTACTTAGCGGCTTTGATGATGACAAGCAATTACCAACCCATCGCTTGCGGGCGGTATGACCAACTCGAGTACTGGTCTTTGAAAAAAGACGAGGTGGAGATTGTGTGGAAAGATGATAACGAAACCATCCAAAGGTTACGCCAGCGCATCGACACGCTGATAACCCTCAATGGGATAGAATACCTGCGATTGGCCAACCAAACAATCCTTCGTTTAGACCAGCTCGTAGCCGTTGATGGGCTTATGTTCAAAGGTCAGACCTGCGGCCCTGCCTGAATGGGCAAAAAATCTGTAATTTTGCAGCCTGATTCACCACTATCGTCCAAAAGCGGATGATTGGCTTGGATTTTCATAAAATCGGCATTACGCTATGAAAAAAGTTGCTTTTTATACCCTGGGCTGTAAGCTCAACTATTCCGAAACCTCAACCATTGCCCGGCAATTTGCCGAAAGGGGTTTTATTAAGGTTGAGTTTCACCAAAAGCCCGACATTTTTGTCATCAACACTTGCTCCGTAACCGAAAATGCCGACAAGAAATGCCGCAAACTGGTACGGGAGGCGCAAAAAATCTCTCCCCAGGCTTTTGTGGCCATTGTGGGCTGTTATGCCCAGCTAAAGCCCCGTGAAATTGCCGAAATTCCGGGGGTGGATGCCGTTTTGGGGGCTTCGGAAAAGTTTCAATTACTTGATTTACTCGGCACGTTTGAAAAGCCTCATCCGGCTTTGGCCTCAGAAAAGCCCCTTCCTGCCCGGGTATATGCCCGAGAGGTATGTCATGCCCAAACATTTGAAGCGGCGCACTCCTGGGGCGACCGCACCCGCACATTTTTAAAAGTACAGGATGGCTGTAATTACCATTGTGCTTTTTGTACCATTCCGTTGGCCCGGGGGCGTAGCCGTAGCGACACCATCGCCAATGTCGTACGCCGGGTAGAAGAAATCGTGCAAACCACCGAGACCAAAGAAATTGTCTTGACGGGGGTAAATACCGGTGATTTTGGTATCCAGGAAGGCCGCCGCCAGGAAAGGTTTGTCGATTTGCTCAAAGCCCTGGACACAGTGCCAGGAATCGCCCGCTTTCGTATTTCTTCGGTAGAACCCAATCTCCTTACTCGTGAAATTATTGAATGGTGGCTCAATCCGATAAATTTGTGCCGCATTTTCATTTGCCTCTTCAATCAGGAAGTGACCGCATTTTAGAAATAATGCGGCGACGCTACCGCCGGGACTTGTATCGCACCCGGGTGGCGCAAATCAAAGCCCTCTTGCCCCAGGCTTGCATTGGGGTGGATGTCATTGTAGGATTTCCTACCGAAACCGAAGCCGATTTTCTGGATACCTACCAGTTCCTACAGGAGCTCGACATTGCTTATCTCCACGTTTTTACCTATTCTGAACGCGCCAATACGCCCGCAATGGAGCTAAAACCGGCCGTTCCGGCAGCCATTCGCAATCGTCGCTCGCAGATGTTGCATATTCTTTCCGAGAAAAAGAAGCGATTTTTTTATGAGCAGCAAGTGGGCCGCGAAATGACCGTATTGTTTGAAAACGACCTGGAAAACGGATGGATGCATGGCTTCACGGAAAACTACGTGCGGGTGCAGGCCAGGTATGACCCAATGCTCATTAATGAGCTTAAAAAATCCGCATCACCCGCATCACGCCTGACCTTAAAGCCGAAGCCGAAGAAGTCGAGGCCTGGGCTTGAAAACATTGCTGGTTTTTCTGAAGGCCAGCTAAAAAAATAAAGGCTTCATAGCTTCCCAAAGCTGGCGCTTCAAAGCGGGGTTTGCGACAAAACAGAAAGACTGTCAGCCAGTAATACTTGGGTTTCAGGATACAAGAGTACTTGGTAAAGGGGGGCTTCCTCAGGCAAAAATGAAGGGCGTACGCCAAAGGCCAACAACACCGGAGCCGGAATATCCCCAGGGCTGGCCAGCATTTCGGCAAAGCCAGGGGCGGCGTAGTTCATCAGTTTGATAGAAGAGAGTGAGAGTTGAATGGCCTCGATGATTTTTTCCAGTAATTGTTCCTCCTGTGTGGGCAGAGGAAAAGCCGCCTCGTTTTGATAGGCTACGGCCAAGGGATAGCGTTGGTCGGCTTTAAAAACAAACACGCTGTCGCCCAAAAATTCTTTTAAAAAAGGGAGGTCTTGAATGGTTTTCATGCCATTAGAACCCAATTCAGGAACATAAAGTTATGCCCAGGGCTTTTTTTGTTTTCTATGGGTCTTCGGCCAGGGCAGACGCGTAAGGAAGCTAAAAAACCCCTCGAGACAGAAGTAGGAGCCAAAAAAATCTCCCTGCCTTATTTGCAAAGTCAGAAAAAAGCAGCCCTGCCTCCAGAAAGGCTTTGTAAGGGTTCATCCAGGTTTTGCCATTTAATCGGGCAATTGGAAAACGCGCCCGAAATACTCACCCAACTCATCTATCAAAGCATCATGGTTGGTTTCAATCGGAATACCGGCCAAAATGTGGGCCAGTCGCTTTTTGTATTCCAACTGCATCAGGCGGGCTATCTGGATTCTTTGTGCTTGGGGCGAACCTGCTCCGTGCAGGCTTTCGGTCAGGTATCCCACGGCATTACGGCCCAAGGTCATGTTTTCGATCAGGCGGAGCATCCGCATTCGGTCTTCGGTAGGCACATTGGCTTTGCCCTTGAGGTATTTTTGCACCAAATGCCCAATTTCAGGGTGGTTCAGGTCTTTTTCAGAAGGCATAGTGGCTACCAGTCCTCCGCCCAGGTCTTGCGCCAGGCGGCCTATTTCGTAAGGCAGCTTGGTAACGTGGTGCTTGCACACATTGGCCAGCATTGAGTCGCATAAGAAGCAGCCGGATTTGGTAGCCTGTCCCTGAAAAGAGGCCGCAATACCCGTAGCATAGACGGTTTCGTTGAGATGCGTCA
Source organism: Microscillaceae bacterium (assembly GCA_012031215.1). Taxonomy (GTDB): domain Bacteria; phylum Bacteroidota; class Bacteroidia; order Cytophagales; family Microscillaceae; genus JAAUUB01. Next base: position 19,169 of record JAAUUB010000050.1, read on the forward strand.
TTTCCACCAGCTTGTCTTTGATATGCGAAGCTTTATCGATTCCGTTCATCTCGGCAATGGAAGCGGCAGCCCCAATCAGTACATCCCCTACTCCACTTTTACATACATAACTGCGGCGGTGGTAAGCTGTAAATCTATCTACTAAAAGGGCGGCAAAATCGTATTCCCCATCCATGAAAATCAGTTCTCTGGGAATAAATACTTCCTCAAACACCACCATGGCTTCCTGCCCGCCATATAAAGCATTGCCTACATCAATATTGCCACCTTCCAGGCTTCGGGTATCACAGGATTGCCGCCCGTAAATGTACGTAATACCCGGGGCATCCACAGGTACAGCCCCAATGATGGCATATTCGCGGTCTTCGGCAGTGAGGCGAGTCGTAGGCATCACCACCATCCAATGCGAATTGATACAGCCCGTTTGGTGGGCCTTGGCCCCCGTGATATATACGCCTGCGTTGGTGCGGCGCGTGATGTGTACGTATAAATCTGGGTCAGCTTGTTGGTGGGGGGGCAGGGAACGGTCGCCTTTCACATCGGTCATTGCACCGCCCAATACCCAATTGCCTTCGTGCAACATCGCCACAAATTGAAGAAAGCGGGCGTGGTAGCCTGTTCCGTGGGCTTCATCCATTTCATAAGTAACTGAGTGGAGCGCGTTGAGGGCATCCATGCCTACGCATCTTTGGAAACAAGTGCCCGTGATTTGCCCCAGCCGCCGCTGCATTTTGTTTTGGAGCACCAGGTCCTGGGCACTCTGGCAGATATGCAAAAAACGGCTGACTCTTTGGCCAGTATAAGGCGAAAGCACCGAAGCCAGGTCAGGGGTATCTAGGGCAAGCTGGTAGGTGGCCGCCATCGCATTGATGGAAGGGCGAATGACAGGATGATGCAGAGGGTCTTCCACGGCTTTTCCCAAGAGAAAGATTCTGAGCGTGCGGTCTTGCAAGGAGGAAAAATAATCCTCTGGCGAATAAATCTTGTCAATTTTTTGGATAACTTCGGGCATATTGATATTGGCTTTATCGTATCTCAAATGTAATGAAATAAAGTTTTTTTAAGGAATCAGGACGCATCTTTTTTGGCATGGACTTACAGAAATGGAAAAAATCCCGGACCTAGTAAGGGCAATATTGCAACGATATGACAGTTGGCTCATTCTGGCCGGGGCCGGGATGAGTGCCGATTCGGGTATTCCGACTTACAGGGCGAAAATGGCACTTGGGGCCGGGTAGCCGCCGAGTTTAACCTTCCCGTAACCGACATCATGACCCCAGCCTTTATTGCGCAAAACCCCGTGGCGATGTGGCAACGCTTTAGCCGCGGGCAGGCCCAGCTAAGGCACGTTTTTCCCCATGAAGGCTATGCCATTCTGAGAGAATGGGCGGTTCGGAAAGATTATTTTGTCATAACTTCAAACGTGGACCGGCAGTTTGTCCGGGCGGGTTTTGCTGAAAACCGCCTTTTTGAGATACATGGTGCCGGGGGATTTTTGCAGTGTACCACGCCCTGCTGGCCAAAGGTTTGGGCGATGGATTATGCCATCTATCACGAAACAGCCCTTCATCCTCAAAACCTGCCCAGTTGTCCCAATTGTGGTCAACTCGTGCGGCCCAATGTCCTGATTTTTCAGGATAATACTTTTGTTCGCACCCGCATTGAAGAGCAAAAGATGAACTTGGATGCCTTTATGGCCCGCCAGCAAAAGCCTTTTTTGGTCATTGAGATAGGGGCAGGGCTGGCCATCAAAACGCTTCGGCGCTGGACGGATAGGATGGTGGCCAAATATCAGGCCCAGGCCTTGCGCATCAACCCCCACGATGCCGACATCGCCCCCCCGGGGATTTCACTGCCCCTGCGGGCCGAGGATGCCTGGAAAAATCGGTTATTTCAAGAAAACTTAATGGCTTATTTTAAACTTGTTCTGCCGGATTGAGTCTATAAAAATGTTCCAAATCATTTTGAAAAAAATCAATCTCAAAAAAATGAAAAATTTAAGTCTGCTGTTTACTCTTTTCTTGGTCAGTGTAGGATTTAGCCCCGTCCAAGCCCAAACAACCCTGCAAGGCACAAAGGTGGAAGAAAGCCAGGTGCCACAGGTGGTAAAAGATGCGTATCAGGCGAACTTCTCGGCCCCCGTAGTGCGTTGGGAGCTACATTCTAAATCAAAAAATGACAAAAGCAAAGAGAAGTACGTAGCAGTTTTCAAGGAAGGGGCACAAAACGCCCGGGCGCGTTTCAAAACAGATGGTACTTACATCTCCTCAAGTATTTATCTAAAAGCAACGGATATTCCCCAAAACATTCAGGCTGCTGCGGTGGCCGCTTTTTCCGGTATGCAGGTCAAAAGTGGGGTCAAAACCAAAGTGGCCAAATCGGGGCAGGAATTTTATAAAGTACATATGATGAAACCGGGCGTACGTCAGCGGGGCACTTTCATCTGTGATTTGAAGGGGCAAGCCATCACCAAAGAAAAAATGCCGGCAGAACTGAGTGAAGACGAAGGTGAAGGCGACGGCCGTTAATTTATTTTATTACCAATTTGTCTATAAAAACACCTTTTGGATTATCCAAAAGGTGTTTTTTTTGGAGTAAAACTAGTGCAAGGCATCCAGGGAAACATAAAGATACCGCCGAACGGAGCGGTAGGTACTCAGCAAACTTATTAAACTGCCCAGCAAAATCATCAAAGCTCCCAAAAGCAGTACTTTGTCAAATTCATACAGGGCCATCATTTCGGGAATTTGCACGTGGACATAGCGCAAAAACCCCATGATGAGCAAACTGGCCAATAGTCCGCTACTGGCGCCTTGTATCAGGGATTGGATGAGAAAGGGCTTTTGGATGAAAAAATCCGTCGCCCCTACTAATTGCATACTTCTTATCAAAAGTCGTTGTGAGAAAAGGGCTATTTTCAAAGTATTGTCAATGAGCAAAACCACCGTAAAAAGAATGAAAAGCCCAAAGAGCAGGAGTAAGAAGATGATAATTCGAACATTTTTATACACCTGATTGAGGAGGTTTTCTACATAATCCACTTCATACACGCCTCCCAGGTTTTCGAGGCGGGTTTTTATTCGCCGCAGGCTGTCGGGCTGGAGGTATGCCGGACGGATTTTGAGCACAAAGGCATCTCGAAGCGGATTGTAACCCAGTACTTTTTCAAAATCCTCTCCTGAACTGGCGGCATAATCGCGGGCCGCCTGCTTACGCGAAATAAACCGAATGGCGGGCGTTTGAGCGGTTTCTGAGGCTAAAAAAGGCATTTGTTGAAACAGGGTTTTGAGCTGAGAGGTGCGCTCGGGAGGAAGCGTGCGTTGCAAATACACTTGTAATTCCGCATTTTGCTGTATCAACTGTCCTAGACGGCGGGTTTGCAAAATCAAAACGCCACACAAGCCCAACAGAAACAAAGCCAGGGTCGTGCTGAGCAAGATATTGAAGGACAAAAAGCTTCCCAGCCCTTGATTTCTCGACGAGCTATTGATACTGTTTTGCAAGTGCGTAGTTAGTTTAATCGCCTTCTAAAAATGGGCTTTTTTACGAAGGCAAAGCAAAAAGCAAGGCAAATAAAGCCAAAGATTATCGAAAATAAAAAGCCCTCCCTTTTCTCACTAAGGAGGGCTTTACTTTTTGCCTAGCACCCTTTGTATCAGGGCTTCACTTTGCGGATATCATCCAGCTTCTCTATGAGCTTCAAATCGGTAACAGGGCGGGGTTTATTGAGCGAAACCTGGTCGGCAAAAGTTTCATAATATTTGCCATTTTCATAATAAAACACGCGATTTTCATAGCCTTCCTCGGTCAATACACAGACTTGGCCCGTGTTGCTGGGGCGACTATTATATACAAATAATTTGTTATTATAGCTTTGGACACAAAGTTGATTGGAGGCGGCCATTTCTTCCAGTGATTCCTCGATATCGCCATATACAATGGCCTCAAATTCTTTTTTATTTTTGGGTTCAGCAGCCACTACTTCGCGCGGGTTTAGGTGCTGGAAGGCTAATTTTTTGTGATTTTCGCTTTTGTCGACCATTGCTTCGGTCTTGGGTTGGGCGAAGACCACTGCTTTTTCGTAGAGTAAGCCGCGCCCTGAGAGGCTTGCGGTGCGCTCCGGGGCGAAAAGTCCTTATCGGCTTCTTTTTCCCAGGCGGGGGCAGGGGTAGTTTTTGGTTCTAATGTAGAGATTTGGGGTAAAGAGGGCGCAATCTCAGATTGGTTGATTTCTGTTTTCTCGTCATTATTAAGTGTTTTGGGCTGAGAAGTTTTCCAGAGTGCAAATCCGAGCGTGAAAATTAAAAGTGTCGCCGCCGCCCCAGTGCTGAGCCAAGCCAGCGCGGGCAATTGATAAGAGGAAGATTGTGGTTCAGGAATGCGGTTGAGGCGTTGTTTGATTTGGGCTTTGCGAAAATGCTGGACTCCTTCAATCACCTTCTTTTGGAAGGCAAATTCTTCACTTTTGACCGGGTCTCGGCTTATGAGTTGCTCAAAAGCAATTTTTTCCGATTCCGAAAGCTGATTCAGGAAATATTTGTCCAGATACTCGTGATAAAGATTGTCGTCCATGACTTTAGTTAATCAAGAAAATCGGTGGCTTTATATTTTGATTTTATGAGGTTGTCCAATTCTTTTTTGCACTTATATTTTTTTGATTTTGCCGTGTCAGCATTTGCAAAACCCATTTTTTCGGCAATTTCTTGCATAGAATAATTGTCAAAGTAATAGTACATCAGCACCTGCCGGCAAGTCTCTCCCAGGCTATTGATACACTCCTGGATGACCTTTTCTCTTTCCAGTTGGTCGTGGTTGGAACTAGTTTCACCATCTTTCATTTCTGAGGACAGACGGGACTTGCGTTCCAATTCTTTTCTCCACAAATTTAGGCAAACGCTGTAAAGAAATGTACTAATTTTTGAGGTCAATACAAATTCAGGTTGGCGTGCTTTCTGCCAAAATACCACAATGGCTTCCTGATAAATGTCTTTGGCTTCATCCTCGGTTCCATTATTTTTGATGATAAGCCTTACCATCATCTTATAATTTTTTTTTATACACGATGTCTAAGGCGTGCTCATCTCCTTCTCTTATCTTTTTGAGGATTAGGCTATCTTTCATCTCTAAAAGCCGCGCTTACGTTTTTGATACGAATAGAGAACAAATGGTAACCAATACCAAGCCTAAATTAATGCCAAATTTGGATAATTGAGGAGCGAGGGTAGGAATACTCATTGTTTTTATAAAATAGATGCAAAATTAGACTTAGGCTTTACTTTGCCTGGTTTTGCTTTGGAATGATGACAAAGCACTAGGCCAAACCATAAGATACAAACGCAATAAGGCGATGATTGGTTATAAGAAAACCCAGTTCAATACAATCATTCAAAGGCGATTTTAGCTTTTTTTAATATAATCCATTGTGCAGATTTTTTTTCCAGGTAGCCGGGCTCGAGTGTCAGGATTCTCGAGTCATTATAGGGCGTATTGGCGAAGAGGCAGGCCGGGGCCAGCATTTTATCGGCGTATAAGAGGGCCATTTGGTGGTATTCACGGCGGTCAGTAATACTAAAAACGGCTTGTTGGGGATTGTTGAGGTTGATTTCTATCTTGTAAATGCGGTCGCGGCTTGGTTCAGTTTTAAAATCTGCCTGCTCAAATGAAGAAATGCCGGGCAAAATTCGGGCATAGTAAATCTGCACATCCGGATTGAAAACGTAGCTCTCCAGATGTTCGGTGCGCTTGGCATACAATTCTTCGGCAGAAATTTTATGCGCATTGCGGGTTTTGAGCACGTTGACCTCTTGCAAGAGGGCGGCCAGTTGTTCATTCAGAAAATTGAATCTCAGCAAAAGGGATTGGTAATCTTTGGCCGGGGTCATGGAATCAATTCGCCGGTCGAGGCGGGTATAACGCTCCAAAAAATGATTTTCCATTTGTTCCAGGCTTTGCCGCAGGTTTTGCAACTCACGATAGAGATAGGCGCCCCCCCCCATCAAGGCCAGAAAAAGCAGGAGTGTGAGCAAAGGCATGAGAAGAGAAGTGCTGCTACTGGCCAGGGCGGGGTCTTTTTGGGTCGAGACGGGCGGCAAGGCATCGTTCCAGGCTTTAAATTGCTCGTTTTTGATGTTTTTTAGCCCAAAAACCAACACATCCACATCCTCTTGCCAGGCCTGGGTACTTTGCAGGCTTCTGAGTTCCAGGGTGATATCTGAGACCAGCTTGTCCAGTTGTGCATCCAGAGAAGGCAACTCCGGATAGGTCTTTGCCTCAAACAAGGCAAAGAGGCGACGGGCTTCGGTCTGGGATTCAGGCAGGCTATTGGCCAGATTTTCCATACGCTGACAGTCTAAATCCACAGCGGGTTTATTTTGACCGGGGGGATTGAGCACAAAATCAAGGCTTTTGCATAAGAGTTCAAGTTTTACTTTTTCATAAAACTCGGAAGGAGATGGTGCCGTTTCCTGCGCCCATACAAGCGGGTGGATAAAAACAAAGACCAATAGCCCCAGGTGCTTTTTTGACAAGAAAGACACAAAAGGCGGCCAGATAAGTGAGAAGGGCGCATTTCTTGGTTTGCCAGGTAGAGGATATTGTCTGCATAA
>JAAUUB010000051.1 GCA_012031215.1 Microscillaceae bacterium
AGATTATACCCTGGCCGGCACTACGGTGGCTGCCTTGGCGGGTCAAAATGAAGCCCTCCTGAGTGTGGGCCTCATTGACAATGGCCTCATTCAGGGCAATACCCCCCGAACCCTGATTTTAACCTTGGACAATCCGCCTGCGGGCCTGGTATTGGGCAGTCAGACAAGTTTTACCCTCAACATTCAGGATGACGACCTCCCCACGACGGCGGCCAGTGGCTTTGTGTTTGACCTCACCTGGGCCTCGGGCAATTTGCCCTGAGCACGGTACTCAACGCCGATGTAAATCTCAGCTTGCTCCGCGACAATAGCGGCACTTTAGAAACCACCGCCCTCAACAGCGAATCAACCAATAATTTTGAGGCGATTGTAGTGCCAACCGATTACCCCGACGGAACCTATGCTCTAAGGGCCTATTACCGTGATGGGGGGCTGAATTTAGACATTTCGCTGGCTTATACACCCGCCGGGCAGACCACACCCAATACCGTAGTGCTGGATGCATTCCTGGCCAGCGATGCCGATAATAACAATACCTTGAAGCCTGAATCGCTTAAGATATTGCTCCGGTTTCAGAAAACCGGGAACAGCATCACGCTGTTATAGCCCGCAACTCAAAGAAGGCAAAACCGCCCGTACCATCCGGGGAAAGGCGGTTTTGATGCCTTTGTGAGTGCTATTTTCAGCAAAGGGTGCTTATTTTTGCGCTATGCTAAAAGCCCCCCTCTCTTTCATTAGTCTGTTCCTCCTCATTGGGTTGGGGAGTTGTGTGCCCACCCGCACCTATCTGACCCATCCGCCCGAAAAAGAAAATCTGCCCATTGTCGAGAAAGAGTCCCTTCGCCTGCTTTTGGCTGGGCAAACGGCCTTGATGCCTGATTCTTTGCAAAGCGGCTTTTGCGCAATGGCAAAAAGCCCTGCAAACCCCCCGGCAGCATTTGATTTTGCTGGGCAATGCCCTCCCGGCGCTCTGGATGGATTCACTGGCCCGGCAATACCCGGGGCGCGTGTGGGCGGTTCCTGGGCCGATGGAAGCAAGAACGACCCTTCCCTTGCCCGCCTGGGTGCTTCCAACGCCAGACTGCCCGGGGCCAGAAGAAGTTTTGCTCCACGACCAACTGGCACTGATTTTTATCAATACCCCCTGGTGGTTTGCCCAAGAAAATCAGGCTGTTGAAAACTCGGTTTGCGAAATCAGTGATGAAGCGGGTTTTCTGGCCGCCCTCCGCGATGCTTTGCGCCGCCACCAACACCGGCAGGTACTGGTCTTGGGGCATCATCCGCTGGTCAGCAATGGAAAAATCGGCGGACATTTTCCCTGGACCCAGCATCTCTGGCCTTTGCCCGGCTTGGGCTCATTGGGCTGGGCCTATCGCAAAACCCTGGGCCTGCCACAAGACCAGGCCTCTCTCCGCTATCGCCAATTGCAAAAATCTTTGAAAATCCTTTTTAGTGCGCATCCCCGGCTCATTTATGCCTGTGGGTATGAAGGCAGTTTACAATATCATCCCTTGGGGCCAGGGCATCATTTTCAAAGTGGGTCTTGGGGCAAAAAATCGTTTCTGGTTGGGAAAAAAGGGGCACACTTTGTGAGCAATCAGCCCGGCGACTTTCAACTGGTTTTCCCTCCAAAAGAAGCCGCTTATTGGCAAGTTTACATCGGACAGCAACTTGCCTCACAGGGCGTTTTGTTTGATGTGCCGCCTCCGCTTGCCGATAGTCTGTCTCCTTTGCCGGATTATCAGGGAAAAACCATTACCCGGCCACTCAATCCGGCCTATGCCGAAGTAAGCCGCTACCGGCGCTGGACCCTGGGCCAAAACTACCGCCGGGAATGGGCCACCCCGGTACCATTTCCTTATTTTGACTGGGGTGCCGACCTGGGAGGGCTTAAAATTATAAAACAAGGCGGCGGACAGGCCACTAACTCTCTTCGGCTGGAAGCACCCGACGGACGGCAGTATGTCTTACGGAGTGTGGATAAACAAGGCGATAAAGCCCTGCCCGATGCACTTAAAAACACCTTTGTGGCCGATATTGTCCAAGACCAAACTTCCGCAGCACATCCTTACGCCCCCCTGGTAGTGCCCCGGCTGGCCGAGGCCGCCGGATTGTCTCATGCCCGACCCCGGTATGTATATCTGGCCCCAGACCCCCGCCTGGAGGGCTACGAAGCCCTGGCCGATGATGTGTATTTGTTTGAAGAGCGACCCGATGATACATTCTGGCGCGACGTGGCTCATTTTGGCAGCGCCCGCGACATCAAAAGCACCGCCAAAGTATTGGAAAAGATACAAAGCGATAATGACGAACGCATCGACCAGCGTGCCGTAGTCAAATACCGGCTCTTTGATATTTGGCTCGGCGATTGGGACCGCCACGACGACCAATGGCGCTGGGGCCAGTATGAAGACAAAAACACCAAACAAAAGATATACCGCCCCATCCCCCGCGACCGCGACCAGGTTTTTTTCAATTCGGATGGCAAACTGGTAGATTTGGCTAGCCACGAATGGGGCCTGCCCAAGTTTCAGGGCTTCAAAGCCCGCATCCGAAGCATCCGGGGCTATAATTTCAATGCCCGATATTTTGACCGCTTTTTTTTGACCGAACCAATCGGCGAAGATTGGCAAGCCGCCGCCCGCGAACTACAAGCCGCCCTGAGCGATTCGGTGATTGCCCTGGCCCTGGCCGACTTGCCCGCCGAGGTGCAATTTCGCAACGCCGAAATAGCCGCCAAGCTCCGCCAGCGTCGTGAGGACTTGCCTATTTATGCCGAAGCCTATTTCCAGTTTTTGTCAAAGGCCGTCAGCATCATTGGTTCTGATAAGCACGAGCTTTTTGAAATCACCCACCAGGGCCCGCCCAGACCCGGGTAGAAGTTTATAAAATCAAAAAAGGAGACTCCGAAAAAAAGGACTTCTCTATCAACGCACTTTTGAATATCCGGCCACGCGCGAAATCCGGCTCTATGGCCTGGATGGCCAGGATGTTTTTCGGGTGCGGGGTCAAAGTCACAAGGGTGTGAAAGTCAGAATCATCGGGGGACCAGGCTCAGACCAGGTAATAGACTCATCGCGGGTGCAAAGGGGGGCAAAAAAAACCCGGGTCTATGACCAGCCCGCCCACATATCCATACAAGCAGGGCCGGAAACCCGGTCCCATTTAAGCCGCCAGGAAGAGGTCAATCTTTATGACCGCTACGACTATCGCTATCCTTATCTTGGTCCGGTGGTTTTTTTGGGCTTCAATGTAGATGATGGCTTGTTTTTGGGCGGCGGGCTAAAAATACGCACCCCCGGATTTCGCAAAGACCCATTTCAATCACAGCACATTGTGAAAGCAAACTATGCCTTGGCCACCAATTCTTATAACTTCAATTATGAGGGCGAATGGGCAGGGATTTTGGGCAAAGGAGATTTACTGCTTCAGGCCGATATTCGGGTGCCCAATTATGTCCAAAACTTCTTTGGCCTGGGCAACGAAACCCGCAACGAAAGCGACACCCGAGGCATCACTTACTACCGCGTCCGCTATCAACAGTATCACCTTTCTACCCAATGGCAGCGCACCTGGCAGGAAGGACGCTTGCGTTTGCGCCTGGGGCTGTTTGCCCAGGGCCTAGAGGTGGAAGACAATGAAGGTCGGTTTATTAGCAATTTTCGTGAAAATGGATTAAACCCTGAAAATCTGCTTGAAACTTTCAAAAGCTTTGGGGGCGGACAGGTATCCCTCACTTACGATGGCCGCGAACAGGCCCTGCTTCCCCGGCGGGGCCTTCGCTTTGGCCTGGAAGGGCGGTATGTAAAGGGTTTTGAAGAGAATTCCTCTTCTGAGATCAATTTTTGGCAGTGGAAAGGCGAACTAGCCATTTATCCCTCCCTCAGCCCGGCCCTGACCCTGGCTTTGCGGGCTGGCGGTGCCCACACCTGGGGCGATTTTGCTTTCTTTCAGGCCAATACCCTGGGAGGAAACGAAAATCTTCGGGGGTATCGCAATTATCGCTTTGCAGGCCGAAGCAGTTTTTTTCAAAATACAGAATTGCGTTGGCGCTTATTTCCGATTCGCTCCTTTCTGTTCAATGGCTATTTTGGGCTAATGGGCATTCACGATGTAGGACGGGTATGGCAGCCTGGCGAAAACTCAAACCGCTGGCATCAGGGTTATGGGGGCGGGATTTGGTTTACCCCGGCCCAGGCGTTGGTAGTTTCGGCCACTTACACCACTTCCCGTGATGATTCTGTGTTTTTTGTACGGTTTGGGTTTTTGTTCTAAATCCTTGCCGCCGCTTTTGGCAAAAAAAAACCCGGCGAACCGGGGCTTGGAGAGTAATCTCTGGGTTATTTTGCTTGAGAACTAATTGGCTTTTACCCATGCGGTTTGTATAGCCGCCTGTTTTTCTTTTTCTGCTTTGAGCTTTTCTTGTATCTGCTTCACGGTCAGGCTCGAGCCATCGTGGCTCCAGCCGGGAGGGCCGAAGATATACATGAATTTGTGATACCAGTTTCTGGATTTTTTTACATCTTCCCAGATACTTTTGTATTCGTGGGTCAAAATCACCAGCGGATTGTGGGAGTTGGGCGCGTGAATGACTCCATATTTAATATTGATGTTTTCATCATACTCGGCCCAGGAGCCAAAAATCCGGTCAAAGATATTGAGATAGCCGCCGTGGTTTTTATCCAGATATTCCACATTCTGAGAATGATGCACCTGGTGCTGGGTGTGGGTATTGACAAACTTTTCTAAAAGGCCTAACTTGGGCACATACTGGGTGTGCAACTGAAACTGCCAAAGGGCCTCAATGCCCATGCACACAATCACCATGGCCGGGTGAAAACCAATGGCTGGCATCCACATATAAAAAAATGGCTTGTAGAGCAAGGTAAACCAGCCATTGCGCACGCCCACGCTCAGGTTGTAATGGTCCGAAGAATGATGGACAATGTGCGCCGCCCATAGAAAGCGAACGGTATGGTTGAGGCGGTGAAACCAATAGTAGCTAAAATCATCCAAAAACTGGCAGATGAGCCATGTGTACCAGGCCCAGCCAAAAGCCTGATAGCCAAGCAGATTGATACGCACCCCATTGACCTCGGGATTGCAAAATTCATAAACAGCCGTAAAAATGACTACCGAAGACACCACCTTGATGAGGGGCGCAATCAAAGCAGAACCCAGGCCCATTGAAGCACTGGCGGCCAGGTCTTTCCAGGAGTAGAGGTGGTCGTCGTCGTGGGTTTTGCTGTATGTGAGCTCCAACAAAATAAAAGCTACAAAACAAGGAAGCCCATAAACAAGCGGATTGGTGATGTCCATATCAAAACTGCGATTTTAAGATTTGAAATTATAGAGTATGAAATAGTGTATTCATTCAAAGCAAGCTATGTAACGCCTCAAAAATAGGAATATTTGGTTGATTTAATCAAAATATGTGCTTGTGAAATATGGGGCTATGTCCTCGGGCAAAAGTATTTTAAAGGAAAAAAACAGCTTTTTTTATAATCCTAGGTGTTAAAAAGATGCACTCGGGAACTTTTCAACACCCTCCTTAAACCAACACCGATAGTAAAATGTTTTAGGCTTTTTGTTCCAAACCTAAGCCAAACAAAGCCAAATCGTACTTTATTGGGTCTTCCGCATCAAATTGGCGGAGATTCCGGGTAAGCTCCAGTGCCGTTTGCCAGCCGCTGGTTTTCCTTTGTATCAGGCCTAACCGGCGGGCCACCCGCTCCACGTGCACATCGCAGGGACAGACCAATTGCGCCGGGCGAATGTTTGACCAAATGCCAAAATCCACCCCTTGAGTATCTTTACGCACCATCCAGCGCAAAAACATATTCAGCCTTTTGCAAGCCGAATGGCGGGCAGGGCTGGCAATGTGCTTTTGTGTACGCAAGGATATTCGCCCGAAGAAAAAAAGTAGGTATGAAAAAAGCGCAGGCCGTTTTCTACGGTTTCCTCCCTGGGCGACATTCCCTGCCAAAAAGCCATTTCCAGTGAACCAAACCGGGCGTAATGCTTTTGCAAAAAATCAAGAAAACAAAGCGCATCGGTGGCATTAAAAGTCCGGTGTTTAAAATCCAAAAATCGCTTCCGGTCTGATTCCTGGTGCTGGGTGATAAACTGGTGAGGGGCATGGTCCATTTTTTCAATGAGTTCCTGGCCTTTGTTGAGAATAGTACGGCGATTGCCCCAGGCCAATATGGCCACCCAAAAACCCACAATCTCAATGTCCTGTCTTTTGGTAAAAAGATGAGGCAGGGCAATGGGATCATCCGCAATAAAGCCCTGGCAATTATGCCGGGCCAGGGCCTCGTCCAGGTAGGCTTTTATATCCAATGAAAGCTTTTTTTTAGTCCTGAGTGCTTGAGCAGCTCTCCGAAAGTATTTAATAAGAACCACCTCAAAGCTAAGTATTTTTCTTTCTTCCTCATAGTAGTAAAAAAAAAACGACCCACCCCAGGGGCAGGTCGTTTTGTTCGAGATTGAGACCAGGGTTTATTCTTTGATAAACTTATGGCGATAGGTATCTCCTGCTGTTTTCACTTCCAGCACATACAGCCCACGAGGCAATTGCTGCAGGTTCATTTCCAATTTGTCGGTATTGGCCTCGGAGAAAAGCAACAAAGCCCCCCGCGAAGAAAATACCCGGACGTTTTGAATAGACTCGCCGGTCCGTACTTGCAGCCAGTCTTTCACCGGATTGGGATATACGGAAAGCCCTTCTATCTCAGGCTCTTGAGCAGCGCCTGCAAAAGTGCTCACAGGGGCACTGATGGCAGTGAGGGTTTGTCCGCTCAGCCCGCTGGGGCTAAGGTCGGTGGCAGTGATGGTAACTGCATCAATATAGATTTGGTCAGTGTTATCGCTGGCATCACATTGAAAGCGGAACTGGGCGTTGGCCGGGAAGGTATAGCTGCTTCGGCTCAGGCTAACGGTGGCCCGGTAAAAAGTGCCATTATTGAAGCTGGTTCCTCTTGCATAGGTAGCCACAGTTTGCCAGGCAGAACCATTGTAATAACGCACCCAAAAATCCTCACCAGTTTCCATTCCATTGGCATAAAAATAAAATTCTATGTCAATTTGGTCATAAGCACTGACATTATACACAGGCGAAGTCATGGCCGAAGCCGTTCCTGAATTATCGCGAAGTTGAATAGAAAAGCTTCCTTCATAAGAGAAACTGCCCGAATAACGGGCGCAATCGCCTCCGCCATCCGCCCAGCCATCAAACCCAGTCTCGAAGAAATGCGCCAGAAGCGTAGTAGGGCCAGTACCGCCTCCACCGCCGCCCAGGCAGAAGTTTTTGGTTTCGGTGCTGCCGAAACTTCCCCCCGAAGCCAGGGTATTGCCGCCCGAAGTCAGGGCATACGAGCCATTGCCAAAGGCGCAGCAGATGCCATCGCCGTAGCTGTCATTGATGACAAAGTCGTAGCAGCCATCCACGAGGCAAAAGGTTTCGGTAATGGTTGCCCCAGCACTTGTATAAGCGCCCCCGGAAGCCACGATTGTGCCGACCGAGTTTCGCAGGCTCCAGCTCGTTTCCGAAGGATAATTATCCAGTACTAGGGTAAGGCTTACTTCATTGTCGTTGCAGGTGGTTCCGCCACCGCCACCACCGCCACCACCGTTGGCGGCCTGGACAGCGCCAAAAGCATTGACCCGTCCGTTGCCGTAGGTGTTGTCGCGTCCGGTGGCTCCCATATCAATGGCCGTAGTATAAAGAATGTTTTCTACTTCGCTCACGGTGAGATTCGCATTCACGGAAAGCACCAGGGCGGCCACCCCGCTCACTACCGGGCAGGCAGCGGAGGTGCCTCCAAAGGTATTGGTATAATTTCCGGTAGAGTAGCCGGGGCTGCCCATCCGGTCGATGGTGCGGACACCAGCCCCGGTCAGCAAGCTTTGCGAATTCACATCATTTGAAGGGGCCGTAATGTCGAGGGCGGTGCCTTCATTGCTGTAATCCGAAACGATGCCATCATTGCCAAAGGCCCCTACCGCAATCACGGTGGAAAGGTTGGCCGGATAATCTACGCAGGTCTTGTAGCCATTGCCTGAGGCAAATACAATCACGCAGCCCTTGCCGCCCCGGCCATTGGTGCGGGCATCGGCAATGGCATTGCTCAGGTTGGTAGCCGTGAAAGTACAACTGGTGTAGCCCCAAGAGTTACTTATTACATCTGCGCCAATGTTTTTTGACCAGGTAAAGGCATTGGCCAGGTCCTGGGTGGTTTCGCCCCCGGCAAAGATATTCACAGAGCGCACATTGACCAGTGGAGCCAGTCCGCGTACCCCAATCGTATTATGCGAAGCGGCGATAATGCCTGCGCAGGCTTGTCCGTGTGCCCCATTGGCCAGGGGAGCACCTGTGCCCCCGTTGACCGGAGTGTAGCCTCCCAATACGCGGCTTGCACCACTGCCATTCACGAGGTCTTCGTGGGCTTCCACGCCGTCGTCCATCACCACTACCGTGATAGAGGAAGAACCAGTGGTGATGGCCCAGGCTTCGGGCGCGTTGCAGTCGGCATCATTGGTGCCGGGAAAGCCATCCAGGGTTTGGCCAGTATTGTTCATCTGAAACTGCTGCGGGTAGAGCGGGTCGTTGTTGTGCGAGATAGGGGCATAAAAATCAGGATGACTCCATTTTACAAGATTGCTTTCCTGCAAAGCATTGGCCAGAGGCAGGGTCAGGTGGAGGTCTTCTACTTTCACAATGGCGGTGTTGTAGTCCATCCTCACAAAAGTAGCCCCATAATTGGCCAGGATGGGTTCAATTTGGGCAAGTCCGAAGCCCGATTTCATTTCCAGTACTACGTGCTCGGTGGGCCAAATCTCGAAACCATCCGAAAGGCGAACGCCAAAATGCCCCCCTTTTACCTGAGGGGAGGCTAGTCCGAATTTGGCCTGAACCGAAGCTACCGAAGGGCTTTGCTCGGTGCGAAAGTGTAAAACCGCCCGGCCCTTACGTTCGTGAATTTCTACTTTTTGCCATTCAGGATGGTTTTTTGTGGCAAAATACTGGGTAGGGGAGATTCCCGGCTGCATTTGCACAATGAGACTTTGGTAATCAGGAGCTACCGTAATTTTTTGGCCATCGGCCCAGTAGTAAGCCGATTGCCCCCAGGCAGTGGTGGACAGACCGAGGCAAAGGACAATCGTGAAAAGGAGTTGGTTTGTTTTCATAAATGCATCCGATACTTAAAAAGGTTAATGTTTTGTTAATGGCTCCTAATTTTAAACTAAATTTTTTATATGGGAAAACATTTGTTTTAAAAATAAAAAATTTTTAAAAAATTGTACCGCAGTAAATTTTAAAATTCAAACGCTGTTTTTATTTTAGAATATTATTTGGGGCTTGATATTAAAAAAGCCCTATAAAAAAGAAAAAACAAAACTAATTACCAGAATAGTACTATTTATGGCCAGACAGGAATTTTTGAATGAAAGGCAGAAATGGCAAAGAAGTGGGCAAAGCAATTTGAGAAGTCCTCAAATGCATTAACCTCTTCGTCCAAATGTTCGTAAAGAAAATGGCAATTTCACCCAAAAATACTTCTATAAAAAATGTTGATTTTGTTGCGTAAGCCTGTTTGGCAGATTGGTTTCTTTGTGCTTTGGGCTTTGCCCGTCTCAGCCCAAAACAGCACCTCTACCTCAGGAACCTTGTTTTCTTTTAACCTGTTGGAGGTCTCTCAATTACTTGATTTTAATCCACAAAAAAGCCTGCAAGACCTGAATCTCTTGATTATACAATCTCGTGATAAACTGCTTGCAACTTACCGGGCACAACTGCAACAGGTCTTGCTTGAGCTCAATCAGTTGCGCAACCCATACTATCAGTATTTGACCGCCAAGGCGCCCGTCAAATGGAAGGGATGAACCTTTATCACGACTACGGCCTGGGCAATGAAAACGATGACCGCAATACTTGTGTGAATGGCTGGTGCCTGGTAATGGCCCAGACGGGCCAATATCGCCTGCAAGACCTGGCCACTGGCCGTATTCAGTATTTTGCCGGGACAATGGCCAAAGAAGCCGAAAAGAAAAAGCCCAATCTCCAACAACGCAAGTCGAAGTATCTGAATGTCAATGAGGTGCTCGAAAAATCCGAAGCCCTGGGTTTTTTGCCCCTCGACCTGGATTTGGCCCAGCGGGGAGATTTTTGTGTCCAATATTATCGTACGGTTCGGCTTCGGGAGGAGTTTGGCCCCCAACATATCAGCATTATTGACCAGATAGTGCCCTGGGGCGAAGGCCTGTGGGAATTGCGCGACTGGCACGAGGGCATCGAGGGCGAGCCGTTTCTTTATCGAACAGGCACAAGCCACCCCAGCAGTTATAATAATGTTTTCACACCTCAAAATATCTACTTTGGCTTTCAGCTAGACCAGGGCAAAGAGCGAACCCTATACACCAAGAACCCGAATGTGTGCCAGGCCTTTGGCTATTTTGGGGATAACCTAGAAGCCGCCCGCACCCTCCTCCGGCAGGTCAATTATCTGCGGGCACAAATGTATTTAGTCCAAAATTTTAAGCCCGAAAACCTAAGCCTCGGGACCAAGCCCTGATGCTTGACCCCGGACTTTGAGGGGGGCATGCCTGAAACAATCGACGGTATGGTCATTCACCATGCCCACGGCCTGCATGAAAGCATAACAAATCGTGGAGCCTACAAAATTAAATCCAGCCTTTTTGAGGTCTTTTGAGAGGCGGTCGCTCAGGGCCGTTTTGGCAGGTACCTCACCCAGGTGGGCAAAATTATTTTGTATCGGTTGACCTTCGCAATACGGCCAGAGCCAGTCAGAAAAGCTTCCATGGCGTTCCTGGATTTGTAAAAATGCTTGTGCGTTTTGCGCCAATGACTTGATTTTGAGCTTGTTGCGTATCAAGCCTGGGTTTTGAAGGAGGGCCTCCAGGCGGGCTTCCGAATAATTTGCCACCAGGGACGGCTCAAAATTATCCAGGGCGGCCCGATAATTTTCCCGCTTTCGCAATACCGTAATCCAGTTAAGACCGGCTTGGGCCCCCTCCAACACCAGCATTTCGAATAAATGCCGGTCCTCGCGCACAGGTACGCCCCATTCCTGGTCGTGGTATTGTTGATATAAGGCATCTGAACCTACCCAGGCACAGCGCACAAGCGCAGCATTGTTTTCCATATATTTTGCAGCACAAGATAAATTGAAAAGCCGAAGATAAGCTTTTGCAGGTGAATAAAGCAGCCGACCCAATAAAAAGCCCTTTCTCAAAAAGAAAAGGCTTAGTGGATGGGGATTTATGGTAAAAATCAAAAATTTAAAAGCGGCCAAATTTTAGGCAGAAGTTCGTATTAAAGCCTCTCAGGGCATCGGGCTTAGTGTTGCGCATTGTCAGGTCTTCTACGATGCGATAAGATACGCCCAGACTCAGGCGCAGAAAACTGGCCACATTCAGCTCGGCGTTGGCCCCGGGTTCAATGACCCAAAAAACTTCATCATCAATTAAACTGTGGCTGCCGCCAAAATTAAAATCCTCCTCATCCCAGTCTTCTACATAGCCAAACCAGCCCGCCCCAAAACTGACAGGAAAGCTGAAATGTATCATCCGATTAGACCAGAGAATAGGCTCTACAAACAGGCCCCCATAGCCCAGAAGAGGCCTCACATCCAGGCCCGGCACAATTGTCGGGTCCTCGATGGTAGGCACCAGCCCATAAGCATCAAAGCCCAAGGCTACGCTCCGGTTGATGACCCAAGCCGCCCGCAAGCCGGGCAAAAGGGCTGTTTCATTATTTAATCGCGTGATTTTGAGCGTTGGGGCCACAAAAAAACCATGGTGGGTCTGGCCATTGTTTGAGAAAAGTGTGCGGGGCTGGGACTGCGCCCAGGAAGCTAGGGGCAACAGTAGCAGTATGTTCGACCCAAAATAATGGCTTGTTTTTCATTTTTAATGGAAATATGGTTATTTTCAGGCTAGACCCAAGCGGACTAAAAAGCGTTGCCTGTTTTTCCAAAAAAATTGTCTTTTTTTCAAAAAAACTTACTTCTTTGTTTTAGAAAAAGTAGCCCCGCAAAACCCTAATTTATACGTATGAAATTTAAATTCTTCCTTACATTGTTTTTTTGGGTCGGCCTGGTCAGCCATGTAGTAGCTCAGTCTTATTTTTACAAGCAATTCAAGGGCAAAGTGGGCGAAAGAGAAATTTGGGCCACGCTTATCTATGCCCCCAGCAAAGACAATCCCCAGTTCAATTTGCGGGGCCAATACCAGGACATCAGGCAGGGCCAGCGCATTCAGCTTACCAATGGCCACCTCGATGCCCTGGGCAATGTCTATTTGGAAGAAGGCCTGAGCCGCCGCGACTACAATGGCCAGCCCACTTTTGCGAAAACAGGGGTCTTCTATGGGGTGTATTATTCCCAAACGGGCCGTTTAGAAGGCGACTGGGACAGTGCTGATGGCAAGCGAAGCCTGACTTTCTTTCTGACCGAGGACTACGGCAATGGTGCGCTGCCGGCAGAAATTATTTTTAATGATGCGCACCTGGATGAAGCCGAAATTCGCTTTCATTACCCCCGCTTTCTGGAAAAAGCCTCGGCCCGGGCACTCAATCAGTTTATTCAGGCCAATATTTTGGGGAATGTACCCGAAAAAATCAGCCAGTTTATGCAAAAGTTTCAGGAGGAAAAATCGCTGGGAGGGATGATAGAGCTGTTTGAAAGCAGCCATATTACCTATATCCGCCTCAACGAAAACAATCTGCTGAGCCTGGAATATGCCAGTGCCGAATTTACGGGCGGTCCGCACGGGGTTTATAAAAGCCTTTTTTACAATTTCAATACAGAAACCGGGCAAATGCTCACCCTGAGCGATGTCTTGGCCCCTGGCTACGAAACAGCCCTGACCAAGCTGGCAGAGCAGGCCTTGAGGCGCAACTATGGCATCAAAGCCGAGGAATCATTGGCCGACTATGGTTTTACCTTAGCCGAAGGCCAGTTTAAGCTGACCAATAACTTTTATTTGAAGCCAGAAGGAATAGGCTTTTATTACAATGTGTATGAAATTGCTCCATTTGCCGTAGGCCCACAGGATATTTTTGTGCCCTTTGCTCAATTAAAGGAATTGATACGAAAAAATAGCCCCTTGATGGCTTATCTCAAATAAGTAATCCGATTTTTGCTGCGGTATATGCCTCGGCGCACTTTTTATAATGCACTTGCGCTAAATTTGCACCTGGATTGGTTTTTTTAGCGATAAAAACCAGGTAAAATTAATGGTAGATTGATTTTGGCTTACCCACCTCATTATGGCACGTATTCTCACTGGTATTCAGAGTTCTGGTCGTCCGCATTTGGGCAATTTGCTGGGGGCTATCCAACCCGCAATTCAGCTTTCGGAAACCCCGGGCAATGAATCTTTCTTTTTTATTGCTGACTTTCATTCCCTCACCACTATCCGCGAGGCGGGCGTGATTCAGGAAAACACCCGCGCCGTGGCGGCGGCCTGGCTGGCCTGTGGTTTTGATACAGAAAAGAACACCTTTTACCGGCAGTCGCGGGTGCCGGAAGTAACTGAGCTTACCTGGTATCTTTCCTGCTTTATGCCCTATAGCCGTCTGCGCCTGGCCCATTCATTCAAAGACAAGTCCGAAAAGCTGGGCGAAGAAGCCATTAACGCTGGCTTGCTCAATTATCCTATCCTGATGGCGGCGGATATATTGCTCTACGATGCCAACTTTGTGCCTGTGGGCAAAGACCAGGAGCAACACCTGGAAATCACCCGAGACCTGGCCCAACGCATCAATGCCCATTATCAGGCCGATGTTTTTGTTTTGCCCGAAGCCCGTATTTCCGAAGAGGTCAAGACCATTCCCGGCACCGATGGCCAAAAGATGAGCAAATCCTATGGCAATATCTTGGACGCATTTTTACCCGAAAAAGAACTCAAAAAGCAAGTAATGGGGATTGTAACCGACAGCACCCCCCTGGAAGAACCCAAAAACCCGGATACCTGCTACGTTTTCAGGCTCTATAGCCTCTTGGCTTCGGAGGAGCAAACGGCCCAAATGCGGCAACACTATGCCCGGGGGGATATGGCTATGGTCATGCCAAAAATGCGCTGCTCGAGTTGATACTTGAAACCTATGCCGAACCCCGCCGCTATTTTGCCGAGCTCATGGAAAATCCTGCACAGTTACAAACCCGTCTGGAAGCAGGCGAAGCCAAAGCCCGCACAGTGGCGCAGCAGGTACTGACAAGGGTACGGCATTATATGGGTTTCTGAATCCGTACTGCCCATCGCTGAATGTAAGAAAAATATCAAAAAGCACGGAATTTCGTTTAGAAAGAAAATTCCGATTTAAAAAATGCGACATACGATACTTTCCTTCATTACCCTGGCCATGGCGTTTATACAAAACATAGCCCCTGGGTTTGCGCAAGAACTGCCCCAAAATGAGGTGCTTTTCAAGCGTATTGTTTCGGCGCAAATCTATGCTGGCAATTTGTGGATTGTGGAGCAGGAAAATCCCCCCTCGGTGGGTGCGATTTTGGCCAAGTTAAGCCCTACGTATGTTTCGGGCCTGCTTTGCCCTGACCCGGATGAAAACCTCAGCAGCGAACAAATTAATGCTTATCATCAGATTAGAGAGCTTGTGCTGGCCGCACAGCCCCAATGTAAGTTTGACCTGGTGCTTTGCCCTAATCTATACAAGGAGCCTGAAGACCTTATCGCCCGGATGCGTTATCTGAATGATATGCTCCACCTGGATGGCTGGTTGCTTGACTTTGTGCCCGGCACTCAAAAAGCCAGTGCCAAGTTGATTGAGGCGGCGGTAGCCTATGCTCATTCCCAAAACCAGTTTATCGGAGGAAACGAATTAAACAAGTCCTTGCTTAAAATGGGGGATTTCGTAGTCCTGCACGATGGGCAAACCATTGACCTAAAGTTTAAAGAAGAAATCCTCAACTTAAGCAAGACCTTCAATATCCCGATTCTGTTTCAGATAAACACCCACAGCCAGCGAGGGGCGGATGACACAACCCATACTTTCATGAAAAAGTGGCAAACCCACCAGCGTGAAGAACATCTCAAACGTCTGGCACGTAATCAGGTATCATGGCGTTATCACTTGATGTATCCGGTTTTTTTTCCGGTTTATCTCAATAAAAATGCCTACAATGCAAGCCGGGATGGGATGATGCTCAAAAGCCTGCTTGAGTTGATGGCCCAATACAACTGAAATAAAGACAATCAAAAACAAAAATTGCATTATGGAAAAAAAAACGGAACAGCCCAATTCTATTTCGGAAGCCCTCCGTTACATTGAACAACAAATGCAAACGGCCAAAACCCCCCAAGAGCACGCTCGATTAGAAAAGGAAATGGCCGAACTGATGCAAAAGCTACTGCTACAACTGCGCCATAAAAAGTGATCAAGGATGAAAAGCCATTTCGCCCGCTTCCACTTTCATTTCTAAATGATTCTCGGGCAATGGCAAAGGGCAAGCATAAGCAGCATTGTAAGCACAATAGGGATTATAGGCCTGGTTAAAATCAAGGAAAATTTGCTTTTGTCCTTCTTGATAAGGAATGTCAAGATACCTCCCGCCCCCATAGGTGCTTTGCCCGCTGGTTTGGTCGCTAAAGACCAAAAATAAACGCGGGTCTTGCCCAGTTTTTCTCAACAAAGTCAAGACAAAAGACTGGCCTTTTGCCTTAAAATAGGCTTTGGCAAAGCGGAGGTAGGTTTCCGGCTGCCCTTTGCTCATAGGCAAAGAGATGTTTTCAGGAGGGCTTAGCTTTTGAAGCCGGGCCTGCACGCGGTAGGCAAAAGCGGGCGGAAAATAGGCCAATCCCTCGAAAGCTGCCTTTTGCCCGGGCAGTAAAGGCGATTGGGCATCATTTTTCAAAAAATTATCTTTTGCCTTTCTTTCCTTTTGTATCCGAAGCTGGTGCTGGACCTCGGTTTCAGCTCCTGAAGCCCCTCCCAAAAAATTGTAAAAAAAGATGAGCAAAAGCCCAATGAGCAACAAAAAAGCAAGGAGGTGGTTGCGACGCATGCATATTTGGGTTAAAGCAGGCCCTCATCAGCGAAGCTTAGGTAGCCTGTATTGGTAAAAATCAAGTGGTCCAGGATATTGATGTCAAGCAATTTTCCGCCCTCACGGAGCTTTTGGGTGATGCGTTGGTCGGCTTCGCTGGGATTCAGATTGCCGGAAGGGTGGTTGTGAACCAAAATCAGGTTGAGGGCCAATAGTTCTAAGGCTCTCTTGAAGACCAACTTAGGGTCCACGACCGTTCCGTCCACGCCGCCCAGACTGATTTTTTCGGTGCGAATCACGATGTTAGACTTATTCAAGAAAATGACCCAAAACTCCTCGTGGGGCAAGTCTAGCAGGTAAGGCTGCATCAGTTCGTAAGCACTTTGGGCTGAGATAATTTCTGCCGTTTTGGGGGTTCGGCTTCTTTTCGGCGGCGGCCCAGCTCAAGGGCACTCACAATGGTGATGGCTTTTGCATCTCCGATGCCTTTAAATTTTTTTAGGTCTGCCACTGTATATTTGGCCAGTTCGTGCAGGTTGTTTTGGGCTGAATCCAGAATTTGCTGGGCCAACTGCACCGCGCTCAATGAGACCGTGCCCGAGCCGAGTAAAATGGCCAGTAGCTCGGCATCGCTCAATACTGATTTTCCCTGGTTAGCCAGTTTCTCGCGGGGGCGGTCATCTTCGGCCCATTGTTTAATGCTGAGGTGGTTCTGCTCGGGATAGGTTTTCATTTCGCAAAGCGTTAATGCTTCCCTAAACATAGCCAAAAAAACAAAAAACCACCTAGTCTTTAAGTGGTTTTTTGATTTCCTGATAAGTAAATCAAATTAAGCCAAGGCATTGACAAATTTGGTCAGTTTTGATTTATTATTAGCCGCTTTGTTTTTGTGAATGACATTTTTACGGGCCAGGCGGTCTAACATAGCCATCACTTTGCCTAAAAGCTCCTGAGCGGGTTCTTTTTCTTTCTCACCCCGTAGTTTCTTGATAAAAGTACGACAGGTTTTGAGTTGATATCGATTGCGCAAGCGGCGGCGCTCGTTGGAGCGGATGCGCTTTAAGGCCGATTTATGATTTGCCATAGAAATAACGCTTTATGTTTCACCAAGATTTTTTGTCAAGCTTAAATGGAGGGCAAAGTTAGCACGTTTGTGTCAATTTTACAAGCTATATTGCCAAGCTTTTACAGAATATAGAAAAGATGCAAAAGCCTCCCCAGATAATTTTACTTATAAAGATTTATGAGAAAATTTATATTTATGAAATAGGTATCCTGGCTTGGCGTGGGAAATTAATTTTATAAAAAAAATACAATTTTTAGAAACATAAAACATAATCAAACGCTTTTTTTCGCATTTTTTAGAAAATAATTTGCGAAAAAATCAAAGTTTTAGCTTAACCGGTATAGGTTTGCATAGTTGATGCACTTAAAGATTTTTACTATGAAAAATGCAACTAAAACCCCTAGTCCCAAATCTCAAACTAAAACCGTTGAAAACAGTATGAACGAGACCAAAACCGCCTTCGACATGATGATCGAGACCCAATCCAAAATTGTGGACAGCCTCGTTGAAAGCTCAAAAAAATTAACTGAGACTTTCAAAATGCCTGAGCAAGCCACCGAATCCATCGAGAAATCTCGCGCCTTTGTAAACGAGTGGCTCGAAAAACAGCAAAACACGCTGGAAACCTCTGTGGAAAGCCTGAAAAAACAGGTGAAATTTGAGAGCGCACCCGAAGTAGTGAAAGAAGCCCTTGCCTCGCAGCAAGAACTGGGCAAAGAATGGTTTGAAGCCCTTCGCGCCACTGTAAAGGCCAAGGACCTCAAAGAACTGAACGAAATCTTGACCGCCAATGTGAAGAAACTGCAAGACAACATGAAAGATGTCGTCTCCTACTGGACCGAAAGCTTCAGCAAACCTATGAATGTAAGCGAAATCTTTACCGCTGAGTTTGCCAAAGACATGAACAAGAAAATGGTGGAAATGCTGAAACCTGCCAAAGTCTAAGCTCCCCCTATTAATTGTCTTTTTGTGCCTAAGCCGCCCTTGCACGTGTGAGGGGGGCTTTGTGCTTTTAAAAAAACAACTTCTCTTGCAAGAGCCTCCACTTTTTGGCTTAGGGTTTTGTGCTCATCGGCCCATTATGTAATTTTGGCCTTAAATAAGCCAAACATTATGCTCCGAACGCACACCTGTGGCGAGCTTCGCCCCACACACATCGGCCAACATGCCACGCTCAGTGGTTGGGTACAGCGCCTCCGCGACAAAGGCGCGCTCCTTTTTCTGGACCTCCGCGACCGCTACGGCCTGACCCAACTAGTGGCCCGCGAAGGGGAAACTGACCCAGCCATCATCGCTACCCTGCGCCAACTGGGGCGTGAATTTGTCATCCAGGCCCAGGGCAAAGTAGTGGAACGCACGGCCAAAAACCTGGACCTGCCTACGGGCGAAATTGAACTGGAGCTCTCTGCCCTCAACATCCTCAATCCGGCCAAAACCCCTCCTTTTGCCATCGAGGATGAAACCGACGGCGGCGATGAACTGCGTATGAAATATCGCTACCTGGACTTGCGCCGCCGGCCCGTGCGCCAAAATATGGAACTCCGCCACCGCCTCAATCGCGAAATCCGGGCCTACCTGGACGGCTTGGGTTTTATGGATGTGGAAACGCCGGTTTTGATAAAATCTACCCCCGAAGGTGCCCGCGATTTTGTGGTGCCCTCGCGAATGAACCCCGGCGAGTTTTATGCCCTGCCCCAGTCTCCCCAGACTTTTAAGCAAATCCTGATGGTAGCGGGCTTTGACCGATATTACCAGATTGTAAAATGCTTCCGAGATGAAGACCTGAGAGCCGACCGACAGCCCGAGTTTACCCAGATAGACTGCGAAATGGCTTTTATCACCCAGGAAGATATTTTACAGACCTTTGAGGGCCTGGTGCGCCATCTCTTCAAAACGGTCAAAGGACTGGATTTGCCCGCATTTCCCCGTATGACCTACGAAGAGGCCATGCGCCGCTTTGGCTCCGATAAGCCCGACATTCGCTTCGGGATGGAGTTTGTAGAACTAAATGCCCTGGCCCAGGGCCAGGGATTCAAGGTCTTTGACGAAGCCGAACTGGTGGTGGGTATTTGTGTGCCCGGCGGTGCCGAATATACCCGCAAACAACTCGATGAACTCACGGAGTGGATGAAGCGGCCTCAGATTGGGGCCAAAGGCCTGGTGTATGTGCGCTGTAATACGGATGGCTCGCTCAAATCTTCGGTGGATAAGTTTTATTCGGAAGAAGCGCTGCGCTCCTGGGCTGAGGCAATGCAAGCCCAGCCCGGCGACTTGTTGCTGCTGCTCTCCGGCCCGGAACATAAAACCCGCAAGCAGCTCAATGAGCTACGCCTCGAAATGGGCCAAAGCCTTGGCTTGCGGGATAAAAACACCTTTGCGCCCTTGTGGGTGGTGGACTTTCCGCTCCTGGAATGGGATGAAGAAACCCAGCGTTTCTATGCGATGCACCATCCTTTTACTTCGCCCAAGCCCGAAGATATGCACCTGCTTAGCCAAGACGGCCAAGCGGGCAAGGTGCGTGCCAATGCCTATGATATGGTCATCAATGGGGTAGAACTGGGCGGCGGCTCTATTCGGATTCACGAGCGGCCTTTGCAGGAAAAGATGTTGGCCCTGCTGGGCTTTTCGCCCGAAGAAGCCCAAAGTCAGTTTGGATTTTTGATGGAGGCTTTTGAATTTGGGGCGCCGCCTCATGGTGGAATCGCTTTTGGTTTTGACCGCCTGTGTGCCATTTTTGGGGGCGCCGACTCTATCCGCGATTTTATTGCCTTTCCTAAAAATAATGCGGGTCGGGATGTGATGCTCGATTCGCCTGCCCCGATTAGCGAGGCGCAGTTGGAAGAATTGCAGATTCAAGTGCGCAATCCAGAAAAATAATGCCCCAATTTAATTGAATATGATTTTTGAAAAGCCCTAATTTTGGGCTTGTTTTTTTACAAATTTGCCCAAATCAAATCAATTCTATGAGTCCAGAAGAATTCTTATTCAAATATCTTAACAACCCTTCCCCCACGGGCTTCGAGAGTTCGGGTCAAAAAATATGGCTCGAGTACCTCAAGCCATACCTGGATGATTATATTGTGGACACCTACGGCTCGGTGATTGGCATTGTCAATCCGCAGGCCTCTTTTAAGGTGGTCATTGAAGCCCACGCCGACGAAATATCCTGGTTTGTCAATCATATCACGGATGACGGCTATCTCTACGTGATTCGCAACGGAGGTTCTGACCCCATCATTGCGCCTTCAATGCGGGTTCACCTCCATACCAAAAAGGGGATAGTAAATGGTGTATTCGGCTGGCCGGCCATCCATGTGCGTATGGAAAGCGAAAAGGATAATCCAAAGCCGGATATGCGCAACATTTTTATCGATTGTGGCTGTACCTCGAAGAAAGAAGTGGAAGAACTGGGCATTCATGTAGGCACCGTGGCTACTTTTGAAGATGAACTGGCCGAACTCAACGGCAAATATTACATTGGCCGCGCGCTCGACAACCGCATTGGAGGCTATATGATTGCCCAGGTGGCCCGCCTGCTGCACGAAAACCAGCGCAAGCCCGCTTTTGGGCTTTATATTGTCAATTCGGTGCAGGAAGAAATCGGCTTGCGCGGAGCCGAAATGGTTACCCAGCGCATCAAGCCCAATGTGGCCATCGTAACGGATGTGTGCCACGACACATTTTCGCCCCTGGTCTATGACAAGAAACGCGACGGTGCCATCAAGCAAGGGGAAGGCCCGGTGCTTACCTATGCCCCGGCAGTACATAACCTTTTGCGCGATATGATTATTGAGGTGGCCCAGCAAAATCAAATTCCTTTTCAAAGACTGGCCTCTTCCCGCTTTACCGGCACAGATACGGATGCCTTTGCCTATTCTAATGGCGGAGTGGCTTCGGCCTTGATTTCTCTGCCGCTAAAATACATGCACACCACCGTAGAAATGGCCGCCAAAACTGATATTGACAATGTCATTCGCTTGATTTATGAAACGGTTTGCACCCTGCAACCTGACCAGGATTTCCGGTATTTTAATTAATCAGGCTTCGCCCAATGAAAAGCTGCTCCCTATCTGAGTGGCTTTTTTTGTGCCCATTTGCAGGCATTCTCCCGCAAACCTTACTCGGCTACAAGTTCTGGGAATGAGCTACCGGGATTTCTTTTTCTACCGATATTCAAGGGATGAACACCAAATATGTGCAGTTCAGAAGCAATAATTTAGATATTTCTTTTTTTGTGGCCCACCGTCTCAAAACCAGGTGGATGGCGGGCAAGACCACTTTCTTCGGATTTTTGAAAAAAAAGAAAAAGAAGTCTGTGGAAGAAGGGACAGAAGAAAGCCTTTAAGCGCTACATAATGGTGCCTGAATTCAATCATGGATTTGCCAGTACCATTAAATCCCAGCGTGGCCATTTTCGGATGAGGGGCAGTTGCCGCCGCATCAGTCCGGCCACTTCGTAGCTGAAATAAGGCCCCCGGTAAGTGCCGGTATTGGTAATGAAAGCCCAGCTCAGCCCATTGGCTTGCCGCGCCAGGACGGCCACGGTACCTTCCAGGCTCCCGGTGCGCCACCATTTCTCATCATCTACCTCTTTCCAGCCAATGACCAGGTGCTGGGTGCTATCGCCCGGGGGCGGGGTAATCATTTGGTTTACAGATTCCTGGGGCAGAAAATCACGGGGTTTGGCCCAGCCGTCAATATGATGCAAAACTGCAGCAAAGCCGGCGCAGAGGCAATCCAGGCCCCAGCGCCCCCCAAAGCCTCGAGGTGCGTGGCTTCATAGGCCTTGGATGCGGAATCAGGCGTGCCATAGCTGGATAGCTTTTTTTCGGAACGGGCATGGGGGTAATACCGGGCTTCTTGAGGAAACTTTTCCGCATAACGATTTTTGCCCAGTTTCATTCGCCAAATGCCCAGGGGTTGTAATATTTGGCTTTGCATATATTGTTCATAAGACAAGCCGCTGACTTTTTCAATAATTTCTCCCAGCAGGCTATAGCCAAAATTTGAATAGTCATACATTGTTCCCGGCTCAAAATACCCTTTTGACCTAACATAAACCGGATAATTGTTTCCATAGATGGGGGCGGGGGCACTTGCATAATTTGGGCTACTTCCAGGGGGGCAAACATAGGGTCGGTTCGCAACTGATTGCGCCAGCCCGCAGTATGCCGTAAAAGGTGTTGTAGCTCAATTTTGAGGGCCTGCGAATCGGCAATTTCCTGATAATGCGCCTCATTCAGGATGCCTTTAGGTCCAAAGACACGGTCCTCGAGGCGCAATTTGCCCTGCCTTGCCAGGTGCATAATGGCCGTAGCCGTGAATAATTTAGAGATACTGGCAATCCGAAACTGATGATAGGGCTGGGTGGCAATGCCCTCGTCTGCCTCTCCAAAGCCCCGGCAATAGACCATCCGCCCATTTTTACTAATGGCCAGAACGGCTCCCCTGAGATGCCACTGCTGGCATAAAATCTCCATTTGCGCATTGAGCGGGGCAAATGCGAGCCCTTCTGAAAAGGCATTGTTGAGCAGAAAGACGGTGGAAGCAGGCACAAGTACCGGAAAGTCGGCCACGGGCAAGGGCCCTACCCGGCGCTTGGGGGAGGGTAAATACCAGGCGAGGCACAGAATTAAAAACCCGCTCAATAAATAACGCAGGGTCATATTGGGTTTCAGAGCTTTTTTTGAAAATAAAAGCAATATTAGAACAAAAAAAGGCATTGCCAAAGCCAGAAACCTTTCCTTCTGCTGGGCATCTTTGCATTGCCTGCCAAGAAATTATAAAATATTGAGTACCTGTTCTTTTATTTTATCCAGTTCTTCCTTCATTTCTACCACCAATCGCTGGATAATTGCATCATTGGCTTTTGAGCCAATAGTATTGATTTCGCGGCCAATTTCCTGGCTAATGAAGTTGAGTTTTTTGCCATTGCCTTCGGGCAGGCGCAGGGTCTCGACAAAATAGTCCAGGTGCTGGCGCAAGCGGATTTTCTCTTCGGCAATGTCCAGCCGCTCGAGGTAGTAAATCATTTCCTGCTCAAAGCGATTAGGGTCGAAAAGGTCATTGCTGGCAATTTCCTGCATGCGGTTTTGGAGTTTGGTTTTGATGGTTTCGGCCCGGAAGGGGTCGCGCTGCACGACGGCCTCCAGCCCCACGGCTATCTTTTGAATATTTTCTTCAAAGCTTTGAGTGAGGGCCTGGCCTTCGTCTTGCCGGAAGGCCTGGCAGCGCATCACGGCCTCCTTGAATACCGATTTAATGACCTCCCAGTCGCCTTCGTCAGTGTCTTCCTGCACCAAATCCTGGTGAATCACATCAGGCATCAGGGCGGCCAGCCGAAAAATATCGGTGGTTTCGGCCTGTAAAGACTGGGCGATGGCTTGCAATTGAAAAAAATGTGTTTTGAGAATATCTGGATTGATATGCACATTGGGCTTGCCCGTTTGCTTATATTGAAAATCTAAGATTGCATTGATTTTGCCTCTTTGCAATTCATCTTTCAACAACTGCCTAAGTTCTAATTCCTTTTCTGCCGGAAAATTACGGGGCAGTTTGAAGCCAATATCTAAGAACTTGGAATTCAGGCTTTTGATTTCGGCGACTACCACCAAGCGCTCATTTTCAAAATGGATATGGCCGAAGCCGGTCATAGATTGTAACATAGATTTTGGCATTTATTATGGGATTACCCCTAAAAGCGTGTAAATTTGGCCTAAAACCCGATATTTGCAAGCATTGGGATTAAAAAAAAGCCATTCCTAACCCATTTTATTTATGAAGTTTGCCGTGCTGGTATTTCCAGGCTCCAATTGCGATGACGATTTGGTCTATGTATTGCGTGAAATTATGGGCCAGTCTGTGGTGAAAATCTGGCACAAAGACCATGATTTACAGGGAGCCGAGGTCGTGATGGTTCCCGGCGGTTTTGCTTATGGCGACTATCTCCGGGCCGGGGCCATTGCCCGTTTTTCGCCTATTATGCGTGAGGTAGCGGCCCACGCCCAGCGGGGGGGCTATGTTTGGGGCATTTGCAATGGCTTTCAGATACTTACCGAGGCCGGACTTTTGGAAGGGGCACTATTACGAAACCTATCCCGGCAATATATCTGCAAAAATATTTACCTGCGCACGCTTTCTACACAAACATTGCTCACCCGACAACTCGATTCTTCAAAGGCCTATTGTATTCCGATGGCTCACGGGGAAGGCCGCTATTATGCCCCAATGAATATTTTAAAAAAATTACAAGACCAGGACCAAATTCTTTTTCAGTATTGCGAAGCCGATGGCTCAGTGAGTGAAGCGGCCAATCTCAACGGCTCGCTTCTCAATATTGCGGGCATTTGCAACCCCGCGCGCAATGTATTTGGGATGATGCCACACCCAGAAAGGGCCGCCGATGAAATGCTGGGCAATACCGATGGCCGCCTTTTTTTTGAAAGCCTCTTGGGAACACTCTTAGAAAAGGTCTAAATCAACCGATTATGCGGGTATTGGCACAAATTCCTCATCCTGAATTTCAGATTACGCTTTTTGTCTGGAATGAAAAGTATTTACTCAAATTTGAACTCGGCTTGTTAGAGCAAACCTATAAGTTTCCTCAAATGACCGTATCCGCGCCCGATGATGTGGCGGCCTTTGCCCGAGAGGAGGCTTTCTTGGAAAAAGTGGCCCAACGCTTTGAAGCGATGCAGGAAGACTGGCGTTTATTGGTAGAGGGTTTTTAGATAATTTTTTTAGCCACTTTCTTGTTAATCCATCATACCATCTTGACATAAACGACATGAGCTACGTAAAAGAAAACCTGGCCCGGGGCGAACGAGTGGTACACACTACCCATTTGCATTGGGTTTTATTTCTTGAATCTCTCTCTATTGTTGGCCTGGGCTTGTTTATTAGCTATCTGGGCTACTCCTATCGCCAAGCCCTGGGAAGCTTTAATTTTGTGATAGACTACATAGCTATGGCGGTATTAATTTTTGGGGGTGGGAAGTTTCTGATTGAATTTATTCGCCACCAAAGCTCCGAATTTGCCGTAACCACGCGGAGAATTATTATCAAAGTGGGGGTATTGCAGCGTAAATCCGTATCTATGCCTTTATCTAAAATTGAAAGCATTGAGATTGACCAGTCCATTTTGGGCCGCTTGCTGGGTTTTGGCTCTATTAATATCACAGGCACTGGAACAGCCGAAAGCAAATTTGATTTATTAAATAATCCGGGTGAATTTAGACGAAAAATGCAACTAGTTTCGGAGGGAGAAGGCCAGGTAGAAGAAGCAGAAGATTCTTATATACCCAAGCCAGTTGCCACGCGGCCTGTCAGACGTAGAAGGAGAAGACGTTAAATAAAAAAAACGGCTTCATTGAAAGCCGTTTTTTTATGAACTAAAATTACCTATTTATTCAAACCACTTATTAGTACGCATTTTCCTCACCTTTCACGATATTGTAAGCTGTGCGGAAGATGATTTTGATGTCCAGCCAGAGGCTCCACTTCTGCATATATTCAATGTCTAAATCCACTCGCTGGGCCATCGCCTCTACGGTTTGAGTTTCGCCCCGGTAGCCATTCACCTGGGCCAGCCCTGAT
>JAAUUB010000267.1 GCA_012031215.1 Microscillaceae bacterium
TATTCGCGAAACCCCTTTACCCCTCTTCGAGCTAAAACTTTGCGCAGACCTTGAGGTTTCGCTGACCCTTTCCGATAACCAATACCAACAATATTTGATTAACTGGGGCGACGGCAGTCCGCTGCAAACTGCCACCGGAAATGGCGAGGTGCTTCGCCGCCAATATGCTTTGGGCGGAACCTATGTAGTGAGTGTAACGGGCAATTACATCCCGGGGAATTGTGGGGCGACAGATGCCCGCATCGTCAGCCCTATCACGGGCCTCAATGCCCCAGCCGTGAGCCAGCTCACCACCGAAGTAAACAGCCTCACCGAAGGCCGGGTAAGACTGACACTGAGCACCGACAGCAATTTTCAATATCGGATTTTTCGGACGGGAAATCCCCTTCCTCTGGCTACTATTGAGAATACCCAGGGAAATACCCAGCCGGTGCTCAATAACCTCAATACTGTCTCTGGGGATGTTTGTTTTCAAATAATCACGGCTGACGAATGCGGCAACGAACTGGATGAGGGGGTGCTTTATTGCCAAATGACGCTTGGGGCCCTGGCCGAAGACAGCCAGAACCGCATCACCTGGATGCCTTATGCCAATCCGCCTTTGCCTCTCAACACTTTCCAGCAATATGTCTTGTATCGCAATGAGCAACCTATTCAACTCTTCACGGATTTAGCCGCCAATGCCTATGTGGATACCGAGGTAGATTGTAACATAGAATATTGTTACCGCATTGAGGCCCGTTTTTCTTCGGCAACGCTCAATTTTCGCTCCATCTCTAACACCGCCTGTGTAACGGCTTTCTCAAGTCAAATCCCTGGGCCGGTTTTGCACCTGAACTCGACCGTGGAAACGCCCCGCAGTGTGCGGCTTTTTTGGGAAAGGCCCGAAGGCGCACCTATTGTTGAATATCGCATTCAGCGAGGAGGAGCGGAGTTTGCCAGTCTTGGCAGCGAGACCCAAGCCCTGGATACAGACCTGGGCCTGAGCCAACGTCTTTGCTACGAGGTGCAATATGTGAATATTTGTGGTCAGCTTTCGGCCCTGGCCTCCCGAACCTGCCCGGTCTTGCTCAGGGCTAGTCAGCCAGAAGCGGGTCAGGTATTGCTTACCTGGACCCCTTACGAAAACCCCGAAAACCTGTTTGTGCAGTATCAGGTAGAAAAACTCGATGAATTGGGGGCCGTTTATGCGAATATCCCCCTCCCAAGCCTGAGTACCTTGCAATATACCGATTTAGAGGCTAAGACCGACCGCCAGGTCTTGCGTTATCGGATTCGGACCGTGATTGATGCCAATCGTCAGATTTTCAGTGTATCGAATGTAGTAGAAATCACCCAAACCTTCCGGCTGTTTTTTCCCAATGCTTTTACACCTAACCAAGACGGCAAAAACGATGTGTTTGCACCCAAAGGTTTGTTTATCAAAAACTTCCGCATGAGCATTTACAACCGCCTGGGGCTGGTGATGGCCACCGTTCAATCCCTGGAAGAAGGCTGGGACGGAACCTATCAGGGACAGCTTGCGCCTGGGGATGCCTATATTTATGTTGCCGAGATAGAAGATTTTATGGGAAATCGCCACACCCAAAGGGGCACTTTCACGCTAATCCGATAAAACTCGGTTTTTTTGTGTAGCTTTGTAAAAACTTCCAAGTATATGCTCGACATAAAAAACTTAATGGGCAAGGTGAAAGAAATGCAGGTCAAAATGCAGGAAGCCCAAGAAAACCTTGTCAATCTGAAAGCCTCGGCCGAGTCGGGCGCGGGGATGGTCAAGGCTACGGTCAATGGTCGTAAGCAGGTAGTATCGGTAGATATTGACCGCGATTTGATAAAGCCGGAAGACCGGGAAATGTTGCAAGACTTGGTGGTAGCGGCGATCAACAAGGCCCTGGCCGAAGTGGATGTGATGGCCAAAGAAGAACTCAAAAAATCTACCGAAGGCATTGTGCCCAATTTTCCGGGCCTGGATTTTAACAATCTTGCCTGAACCTAATCCTGTTTTTGATTGTACCCCCCGGGAAGCCTCGCCGTTGTCATTCTGAATTACAACGGAAGAAAATATTTGGAAAAATTCCTGCCTTCGGTTTGCAAGCACAGCCCGGGAGCAAGTATTATAGTGGCGGATAATGCCTCTGGTGATGATTCTGTGGCTTTTCTGACCGACCACTATCCCCAAATTCGCTGTCTGGTCTTGCCACGAAACGAGGGCTTCAGCCGTGGTTATAACCTGGCTCTCTCTCAAATAGAAGCTCAGTACTATGTTTTGCTCAATTCGGATGTAGAAGTTACGGCAGGCTGGCTTGCTCCGATGAAAGCTTTATTTGACCAAAACCCCCGCCTGGCGGCCTGCCAGCCAAAAATCAAGTCTTATCACCAAAAAACCCATTTTGAGTATGCGGGTGCTGGTGGTGGCTTCATTGATTACCTGGGCTATCCTTTTTGTCGGGGACGCATCTTCTCGGCAGTAGAAGCCGACACAGGCCAATACAATGACGAAGGCCTGGTTTTCTGGGCCAGTGGCGCTTGCCTGATGGTCAGGGCCTCGGTTTATCACGAAATTGGCGGGCTTGCCGAAGATTTTTTGCCCACATGGAAGAAATTGATTTCTGCTGGCGATTGCAAAGAGCAGGATACCAAGTGGCCTACACAGGCAAGAGCGAAGTTTATCACGTGGGCGGAGCCACTCTTTCGCGCAGCAATCCCCGCAAAACCTATCTCAATTTTCGCAATAATCTGGCGATGCTGGCCCGGAACCTGCCCCTTTTTTCTCTACTCAAAATCCTGGTATGGCGGGGGGGCTTGGATATGCTGGCTGCTTTTTATTTTAGTCTTCAAGGCAAAGGACGCGACGGATGGGCCGTACTGAGAGCGTATGGGTCTTTCTACCAGCACTTCCGGCATTGGCGCAAACAAAACAATGCCGCTTTGGGGTATCTGCCCTCCGGGTACGCCTGGCCACAAAGCCTGGTTTTTCAACATTTTCTGAGAAAAAAGAAAAAATTTGAAGAGTTGCCCCTTCCGCCGGCTTTTATCCGCTTTCCAGCCATACGAGTAAAATTATAAATCCCAAACAGAGGGGCTTTTGTGCTGGCGCCAGTAGCGGCGCAGGTTCATCAAAAAAGCCAGGGCCAAATACAGCAGAATGGGAGAGCCAAAGGTGAGAAAAGAGGCGTAGATGAAAAAAATCCGTATCCGGCTACTGGCCAGGCCCATCTTTTCGCCCAGGCGAGTACAAACCCCAAAGGCCTGATGTTCTAAAAAATCTTGTATCTTCTTCATAATCACCAACAACAGTCAAAAAAATCTCTTACAAATTAGCATTTTTTTTTTTAGATTGCAAAAAATAAGTAGTAAACTTGCGAAGAAATTTAAAAACTACTCGCAGGAATTAAACAAAATTTTTAACCTCATGAGTTACAAAAAGAATCTTCTCTTCGGGCTAACCATTGCTGGTACCCTTATGATGGTATCGAGCTGTAAGAACCCGCTGGCCGAGATGGTAAAAATCGCTGACCAGCAAAAAGTAAATGTGGACCCTAACCCGCTGGAAGTACACGGTGGAGATGTGGGCTTCACTATGTCGGCAGAATTGCCAGTGGCGATGATGAAAAAAGGAACCAAATATACCCTTGAGGTTTCTTACGTGCCCACGGACGTTACCAAAATTACGGACGGAACCCCCATTGAGCAAATCTCTGGCAATGCTTTGTCGGTTGGTGCCATCCCTTTTGATGGTGATAAATACCAAGAGCAAACCGAAAATCCTAGCATCAGCAAAGAGTTCAATTTTGCGTATGAGCCCAAGTACGAAAATGGCGGCTTGATTGTCAAAGGCATTGCTACCAAGCTGAAAAACAATAAGTCAAAAGAATTTGGTCCGGTGCCTTTGCGCGTGCAGGGTGGCGGATTCGTCAAAGGCATTGCTACCACCAGCCTTTTGCTCAAAAGCCCCGTGGATGGAGTCAATCCATCAACAGGCGAAAGTCCATTCGCTTATGGTGCCCACGGATTTCAAGGCCCCAAAGATGAGTTCCTGAGTGTTGATATTTTCTTTGAGCAAGGCAGTGCTACCGTAACGCCTAATACCGCCGGTAATAAGCAGGTGATGGAAACCGTGTCTGAGCTTTTCAAAAGCACAGAGGTTCCTCCTTTCACAGCTACGGGAGTAAGCACACACTCACCCGAAGGCCGTGAAGCCATCAATACTGACCTGGCCGAGAAACGCGCCGCCGCCCTCGAGCAACAGTTCAAGCGCACCATGGCCCTTCTCAAGTACAAAGAAGACCAACTTAAAGAATACCAGTTTTCTTTCGAGAAACGCGTATTGGGTGAGACCCTGCCAGAATTTAACGAACTGGTGGATGCCAGCTCTCTGACCCCAGAGCAAAAATCAGAAGCCAAATCCATCATGGGCAAAGACGGTGACTTTGTAGAAAAAGAACAAGAATTGCAAAGCAAGCCTTACTACCGTACCTTGATGGCAGAAGTGTATCCCAAAATGCGCCGTGCCAGCACCCAAGTGAAGAAACCCGGTGCTGCCAAATCGCTGCCCGAGATGTCGGCCCTGGTGAAGAAAATTCAAGCTGGCGAAGAAAATGCCGAAGCCCTGACCGAGCAGGAATACCTCTACACGGCCGCCAATACGCCTGACCTTGATGAGCGCCTGGCCATCCTGAACACGGCCGCTCAGAAGTACCAAACCTGGAAAGTGCACAACAACATCGGTGCTACCCTGATGGACATTGCTATCTTCAAAAATGATATGAGCAAAGTAGATCAAGCCATCGGTCAGTTTGAAGCCTCTATGGGCAAACGCGAAACAGGCGAAGCCGCTTATAACCTGGCGATGGCCTACTCGCTCAAAGGCGACCAGGCCAAAATGGAAGAATACCTGAAAAAAGCGGTGAGCTTGCGTAGTGGGGATAATGACCCCACCGTAGCCAAGCTTATCAAAGGAGCCGAAGGTTACCTCAAATTTAAAGAAGCCAAGCGCTACAACGACGGCCGCTACCAGGATGCCGAAGATATCCTGAGCCAGGCCGCAGGCACGGTGCCTAATATCTTCAACAAAGGTTTGGCCCAGTTGCTCAACCGTAAATATGATGCGGCACTTTCTAGCTTCTCCTCTGCAGCACAGAAAAACCCCAAAGATGCTGTTGTACAATACGCCATGCCATACGCG
>JAAUUB010000268.1 GCA_012031215.1 Microscillaceae bacterium
TGCTTTCGTCTGTGAGGGTAATTAGGAGTTGGCTCATCTCTAGTAAATAAGAATTAGTTATAGAAGTAAATATAGGCTTTTTTTGAATGATTCAATGCTCATTGGATACAATCAGATGGGAATTGGGCATATTTGCCCCCATGCTCGTGTGCAAAAATCCCGACTCGTATTAGCCTCTTGAGCCAAAACAACAACTTTTTTTAGCCCCCTTGCTAAAATCAAACTTTATAAGTAATCATAATCCAAGTCTGAAATAAGCACCTAAAATGAAATTTACACCAAAATCATATATTTTAGGCTATCGGCCAGGCATCGTGGTCGTATTGTGGGGAATGTCGCGCCCACCCAAAGGCTAGTGAAAATAAAGCTTGTGCTGCCGAGGCAAAATCAGGCCTTGCTTGCACAAACTGGCCGATGAATTGCGCAACAATCATAAACTTCACCCCTTAAAAATATGGCAAACCTTGTAAACCAATGGATTGAAATCGGGATTCGGGCCCAGGAAAGCCCTTATGAACAGCGCAAGACCCGCCTTTTGAACATTATCAATTTATTGAGTCTCTTCACCATTCTGGGCTATGTCCTGGTCTTGGTCTTTCAGGATATCTATTATACCCTGCTTATCACCGGCATTGGCCTGCTTGTGTTTGTCCTGCCTACTTACCTCAATTACTGGCATCAGTTTCAGGCCGCCCGCCTGCTGGCCTGTCTGGGCCTTTTTGTGTTTTTCGGCACGCTTTCGCTTATGAATGGCGAAGAATCGGGCATGCAATACGCCTATTTGATAGGAAGCATTATGCCCCTGATTTTTTTTGAAGACCGGCGCATTATCTTCCCGATTTTTATCCTGAGTATGCTCTGTTTTTTGGCCATGAAATATTACAATGCCCATTATCCGCCCTTATTTCCCAATCCTTTTGAGTCTTATATCTACTATGCCAATATGTTCACGTTTTTTTCTGATACTTTTTTTGGTGGTATATAGGTTTAAAAATGAACATGAAAATTATGAAAGGATTATTGAAACCGAAAAGCGCAAATCAGAAGCCTTGTTGCTCAATATTTTGCCCGAAGAAGTAGCGGCCGAACTCAAAGAAAGCGGGCAGGCCACGCCGCGCCATTATGCCCTGGTTTCGGTGCTGTTTACGGATTTTAAAGGCTTTACCCAGATTGCCGAAAAGCTAAGCCCCCAAAAGGTGATAGAGGAGCTGAACACCTGCTTCTTGGCCTTTGATGAAATTTGTGAGCAACACCAACTGGAAAAGATAAAAACCATTGGGGATGCCTATATGTGTGCGGGGGGGGATTCCGGTGGCCAACAATCGCAATCCGGGGGACTGCGTGCGTGCGGCCCTGGCCATGCAAGCCTGGATGCAACACTGGGCCCGCGAAAAAATGGTCCGCGGCGAACCTACCTGGGAAATCCGTCTGGGCATTCATTCCGGGCCAGTGGTGGCGGGGGTCATTGGCAAAAACAAATTTGCTTACGACATCTGGGGCGATACGGTCAACCTGGCGGCGCGGATGGAATCCTCCGGCGAACCGGGCAAAGTGAATATTTCCGGGACTACGTACGAGCTGGTCAAAGACCATTTTCGCTGTACCTACCGGGGGAAAATAGAAGCCAAAAACAAAGGCGAGGTAGCCATGTATTTTGTCGAAGAAGCAAAAAATTAGAAAAAACAGGAAAGGAATCGTTATGGTGAAGATATTCAAGCCTGCCTTAATTTAGCCCTGTAGCAGACCCTATTTATCCAGAAATGCCGGGTATAAAGTTGGTGAATTGTGCTTTTTTTGCGTATTTGAGTTGCCAAAAGGTTTTTGTATAATTGGTAGGCTATCTTAACTGTGCAATTTCGTGATAACAAAACCTATACTATTCAGATACTTCTTTTTTATCTTTTCTATCTCTTTACTATTGATAATCAGTCAGTTGATTATCCAATACGACATCAGCCAACAAGACCAGGATGCCTTCTTAATCAATGTTGCCGGGAGGCAAAGGATGCTGAGCCAGCGCATTGCCAAACGCACTTTATACCTGCAAAACGAAGTAAATGACAAGAAACATCACGAAAGTAGCTTGAAAAAGCTGCAAATACTTGTTGAAGAATTTGAGAAAACCCACCATACCCTTCAATTTGGTAAATATCCCCATAGGCTAAAGGGCAAATTTAGTCCGGCCATAGACAGCTTATTTGACAAAACAATCCCTTTTTTCCAGGTAATAAAAAAAATATGCCTGCAAATTATCCAATCCCCTAGCAAAGGAAACATTGATAATGCCGTGAAGATTTTAGAAGCCAATGAGCTTTCGTTTTTATCAAATATGGAAGCCTTGTTAAATGCTTTGGTGGCCGATTCTCAGCAAAAGCTGAATCGTCTCAAATGGATTGAACTGTCGTTGGCATTGGTGGCTTTTTTGGTACTTCTGATGGAGTTTTTCTTCATCATAAGCCCTCTCATAAAAAACCTGAGTCTCACCAACCACTCTTTGCAGGCCAGTAATTCTTTTCTGGCGGAAATCAACCAAGAGCTTAAAGCCATTTTTGATTCTACCCACGTAGCCATCATGCGATTAGATTTAAAGGGGCAATTTGTGCATTTTAACAAAGGGGCGGAAAAAATGCTTGGCTATCGTGCGGAGGAGGTAATAGGGAAGCACACCCCCGCACTCATTCATCTCCAAGAAGAAATTGAAGTTTATAATCAAGCTCTTTCCAAATCGTTGAACAAGCACTTAGATGGCTTTGAGGCATTAAGATATGAGGCTAGGCTGCCCATATCTCCCCCAAGACAATGGACTTATCTTCGCAAGGATGGCTCTACTTTGCCAGTGCAA
Source organism: Microscillaceae bacterium (assembly GCA_012031215.1). GTDB lineage: Bacteria > Bacteroidota > Bacteroidia > Cytophagales > Microscillaceae > JAAUUB01. Next base: position 2,843 of record JAAUUB010000268.1, read on the forward strand.
CTGAGCACTTCCAGCATTAAAGATGAACAAGGAAATCTCATTGGATATTTGGGTGTAGCAACCGATATTAGTGAACTCATGCAGGCCAGAATTTCTTTGTTAGAATCAAAACAAAATCTGGAAATACTGGCCAATAAACTAGCCCGACAAAACGAACAATTGTTGAGCTTTGCCCATATCACCTCGCATAATCTGCGCTCGCCCGTGAGTAATCTGAATTCCCTGCTTTTTCTTTATCATGATTCTCAAGATGAAGCCGAAAAACAATTACTTTTTTCCAAGTTCGAGATTGTGATAGGGCATTTGACCGAAACATTAAACGAACTCATCGAAACCCTCAAAATCCAGGAAGATACCGAAATAAAAAGGGATACCATCGTTTTTGAGGAATTATTCTCTAAAATCAGAGAAACTTTTGCAGGCACATTGTTGGAAACCAAAGCGGAAGTCTCAACAGATTTCAGCGGCTTGCCTCAGATAAGCTATCCCAAGACCTATTTGGAAAGTATTTTCTTGAATTTGTTTTCTAATGCCCTCAAATACCGTTCCCCTGACCGCATTCTCCTTATTGAAATCAAAACCCATAAAGCAGCCGGCAAAGAAATCCTCCGCATTCGCGACAATGGCCTGGGGATAGATTTGAACAAACACGGCGAAAAAATATTTGGCTTACGCAAAACTTTTCACCAGCACGCCGAAGCAAAAGGAATAGGTCTTTTTATCACCAAAACCCAGATAGAAGCTATGGGGGGCAAAATAGAAATAGAAAGCCAGGTGGATATTGGGACTACTTTTACCATCGTTTTTAATGAAACAACCTAATCATTCATTATGAAAACACCACTCATTATTTGCATTGTAGATGATGATGAAATTTATCAATTTACAAGCACCTACAACATCAAATCGGTTTATGCACCAAAAGAAATTCTGGTTTTCTCGGATGGAGAAGAAGCCATTCATTTTTTGACCCGACACCTCAGCAGTGAAGAAACCCTTCCCGATGTGATATTTCTGGACATCAACATGCCCATTATGGACGGATGGCAGTTTTTGTAGGCTTTTGTGGCACTCAAGCCCCGGATAGGCAAAAAAATAACGATTTATATGGTTACTTCGTCGGTTGACCCAATTGACATAGAAAAAGCAAATAAAATCAGTGAACTTAGCGATTATATTATCAAGCCTGTCAAGGCCGAACAATTTAAAGAATTAATCCAAGCCATAGAAAGCCAGCAAGGCAAAGAATAGCGATGGCCAAAAAAAGCAAGGCTGGCCAGGCTATTGCTGGTGAAACGAAGCCGGGGCATACAACTCCCGCAGCGTTTGCAGCACAAAATCTACCTCGGCTTCGGTATTGTAGCGGCTAAACGAAAACCTCACCGCCGCCCGTTCCGGCGAAGCCCCCAAAGCCCGCAAGACATGGGAGCCGATGTCGGAACCGCTGGAGCAGGCACTGCCCGCCGAAGCCGAAATCTTGTGAATATCCAGGTTGAAGAGCAATAAATCGCTTTTGTCGGAGGGAGGAAGGCTGACATTGACTACGGTGTAAAGGCTTTGGGCCAGGTCGGCACTCAGGCCATAAAACTGCACGCCCGGAATTTGGGCTTGCAAGCCTTTGACAAAGCGCTCTTTAAGCCCTGAATGTGCCTCTGGTGCTTTTCCATTTCGGCATAGGCCAGCTCCAGGGCTTTGGCCATGCCCACAATGCCGTAAATATTTTCGGTTCCGCCCCGCATATTGCGCTCTTGTGCCCCACCGTGAATGAAAGGCTTGAGCGCGTTCTCGGCCCGGATGTAGATAAAACCCACGCCTTTGGGGCCGTGAAATTTATGGGCCGAGCCCACGATATAATCTACGGGGAGGGATTGGAGTTTATGGGCATAATGCCCAAGAGTTTGCACCGTGTCGGAGTGAAAAAGTGCCCCGTATTCGCGGCAAAGCCTACCAATAGCTTCCAGGTCTATCAGGTTGCCGATTTCATTATTGCCGTGCATGAGCGAAACGAGGGCCGGGCGATACTGCGCCAGCCAGGCTTGGAGGGTATCCAGGTCAAGCTGGCCCCAGGCATCCACAGGCAAAAGATGCAAGTCTATTTTCCCTTTTTGCTGCAAATAGTCAAGGGTGTGCAACACAGCGTGATGCTCCAGGGGGCTGGATATTACGTGTCGGATGCCGTGTACTTCAATGGCCGAAGCCAGGGCAAAATTATCGGCTTCGGTGCCCCCCGAGGTAAAGAAAATTTCGGAAGGCGAGGTTTGGAGCAATTCCGCTATTTTTTTTGCGGGCTTTTTCAATAGCGGCGCGGGCTTCGCGCCCGTGGGCGTGGATAGAAGAAG
>JAAUUB010000269.1 GCA_012031215.1 Microscillaceae bacterium
AATCGCTTTTTTGTTTGCGCTATCTACTTCAATAATTATAGTTTTGTTTGAAATTATTGAAATATATCATGGTGGGTAGTAAAAAAGGGATACCTCCCACTACATCACTCTTAAACCATTCTTCAGTTTTCATAAGACTATCATCTTTCCTTCTGAGAGGTTCTATTTCCTGCTCTATATCTTCAATAGTTCTGATTTTTAACTTTTTTAATGAATCAAAAGAAATGATGCTTAGAGCATCAAGCTGCCTGAATCGTAAATAATAACCCCCATAATAAGGATAAAATATGTATAAGGCTTTTGTAAAATTGTGTTTACTAACTCTTTCGTCAGCATTTATCCCTTGTATTCCAGGCCTTTTTGTTTTTTTGACAGGAATATTAGGATGATAAATCAGGTAGAGAATAGTGTCGGCAGCTTTCTCGCTGACTTTGCGGATACTATCCATACCCAAAGCAATAGAATCCAGTTTTACTGTATTAGAAGATCTATGCTTATAGAAATCACAAGCAGAGAAAATGATGAATAGGAAAAATATCATTTCTTTAGAAGTCATAGCGGCTATTTTCTATAAGTTGTTTTATTACAGGCACTTAGCCAGACCAGGCAAAGGGCGAAACATATCCCCCCACAAATTTAATTTTACTAAGAAAGGATTGCATTTTTTTGTTTGAATGAAGTGGATAAAAGCTTGACGGGTTCAAGATGCCCAAAAAAATTGGAAAGTCCAAGCAAAACCTACAAAAAAGCAGGCGCAAGCCCGGAGAGGCCCCAAAAGCCGCTTGCCCCGGCTTGGCCTCCTTCACGGGCAGAATACCTGCTTGGCGGCCCAAAAAAATGCCTATTTTTGCGGCTTTATAAGCACAAGCAAGAACCCAAAACTATGACAATGCAAGCCCACGAAATCCGGCAAAAATTTTTGGACTTTTTTCGGGAAAAAGGCCACCTGATTGTGCCCTCGGCCCCTATGGTGCTCAAAAATGACCCCACGCTCATGTTTACCAACTCGGGCATGGCGCAGTTCAAAGATTTTTTTCTGGGCCACGATACCCCTCCCGCCCCCCGCATCGCCGATACCCAAAAGTGCCTTCGCGTTACGGGCAAGCACAATGACCTCGAGGATGTGGGCCACGATACCTATCACCACACGATGTTTGAAATGCTGGGCAACTGGTCTTTTGGCGATTATTTCAAGAAAGAAGCCATTGCCTGGTCTTGGGAGCTGCTTACAGAGGTGTATCAGCTGCCTCCCGAGCGCCTCTATGCGACGGTGTTTGAAGGCGATGCCACCGAAAACCTTGCCCCGGATACGGAAGCCCTCGAGCTCTGGAAGCAATACCTGCCAGAAGACCAAATCTTGTTTGGCAATAAAAAGGATAATTTTTGGGAAATGGGTGAAACCGGCCCTTGTGGCCCTTGCTCTGAAATCCACATTGACCTACGCCCCGAGGCCGAAAGACAGGTAAAACCGGGCCGTGAACTGGTCAATCAAGATAATCCGCTGGTGATTGAGATTTGGAACAATGTATTTATGCAGTTTGAGCGTCGGGCCGATAAGTCGCTGCGCCCCCTGCCCGCCCAACACGTGGACACCGGCATGGGCTTTGAACGCCTTTGTATGGCCATTCAGGGCAAGACTTCCAACTACGACACGGATGTTTTTCAGCCATTGATCCAAGATGTGGCCCAAAAGCAGGGCTGCGCTACGGCGAGGCCGACAAAACCGACATCGCCCTGCGGGTAGTGGCCGACCATATCCGGGCCGTGGCCTTTGCCATTGCCGATGGTCAATTGCCCTCCAACAACAAGGCAGGCTATGTCATCCGGCGCATCCTGCGGCGGGCCGTGCGCTACGGCTATTCTTACCTGGGCTTTCGGGAGCCCTTCCTTTGCACACTCGTACCCCGGCTGGCGGGGCAGTTCCAGGGCGTTTTTCCGGAACTGGAGGCCCAAAAAGATTTTATAGAAAATGTGGTGCGGGAGGAAGAAAATGCCTTTTTGCGCACCCTCGAAAACGGCCTGGCGCTCCTCGATGAGGCAATGCAACAAAATAAAACCGGAGAACTGGCCGGGGCCGATGTGTTTAAACTCTACGATACCTTTGGATTTCCGCTGGATTTGACGGCGCTCATTGCCAAAGAAAATAATCTACAGGTGGACGAAGCAGGTTTTCAGGCCGAAATGCAAGCCCAAAAAGACCGCGCCCGCCAGGCCCAGGCCAAAGAAACCGACGATTGGGTAGAAATCTACCCTGCCGATGCGGTAGCATTTGTGGGCTATGATGCCCTGGAGTGCGAAACCCAGATAGTCAAATACCGCCGTATTCGTCAAAAAGACCAGACACTCTACCAAATTGTGCTGGACAAAACGCCTTTTTATGCCGAATCGGGCGGGCAAGTGGGCGATTCCGGGCAACTCCTGCTTCACCAAGGCCAGTTGCACATCGATATTTTAGATACCAAGAAAGAAAATGACCTCATCATTCACCTGACGGAGGCCGACCTAGGCACTTTGCTGGCGAATCTACCGGACCCGGATTTGAGTGGTCGAGCGGTGGTGGCGGCTTTCCGTCGGGCCCTCATCACGGCCCATCATTCGGCTACCCATCTCATGCACGCGGCCCTGCGAGAGGTGCTGGGCACTCATGTCGCCCAAAAGGGACAATTGGTAAACGATAAAGCCCTGCGCTTCGATTTTTCGCACTTTGCCAAAATCACGGAGGAGGAACTGGCCCGCATAGAGCAAATCGTGAATGATAAAATCCGGGCCGCCATTCCTCTGGAAGAACGCCGCAATGTACCCTTGGCCGTAGCGGTAGAAGAATTGAAAGCGACCGCCCTCTTTGGGGAGAAATACGGCGATTTTGTGCGGGTCATCACTTTTGAGGCCGGTTTTTCGCGTGAGCTTTGCGGAGGCACCCATGTGCCCAATACCGCCCAGATTGGTTTGTTTAAAATTCTTGCCGAATCATCTTCCTCAGCGGGGGTACGCCGTATTGAAGCCCTGGCTTCCGAAGCGGCCCAGGTCTATGTGCAAGACCAGCTACAAATTTTGGACGACATCCGGGAAATGCTTCGCCAGCCCCGCGACCTCAAAAAAGCCATCCACGACTTGCTTGAAGAAAGAAGCCAGTTGCAAAAGCAAATTGAGCAATTCGCACTCCAGCAGGTGCAAGCCCTCAAAAATGAACTGTTGGAACAGGTGGTGGCCCAAAAAGACCTGCAGTTTCTGGTCGCCCTGGTCAAAGTGCCCTCGGCAGAGGCCCTCAAGCAACTGGCTTTTGACCTAAAGGCCCAGGTTCCCCGTTTGTTTGCCGTCTTGGGAGCCGATATTGCGGGCAAACCCCAGATTGCGGTTATGATTGCCGAAGAACTGGTGCAGGAAAAAGGCTACCACGCTGGCAACCTGGTCAAGACCCTGGCCCAGGAAATCAAAGGCGGGGGTGGGGGCCAGCCCTTCTTCGCCACCGCAGGCGGCAAAGAGCTAAGCGGCCTGAGCCGGGTAATGGAAAAAGCGGCCGGTTTGCTCTAAGGCGCTGGGCAGGTTTTGGAAATAGGACTTTTTATGCTTAGCTTAGGACAAAATAATCAAGCCTAAGAAACAATGGAAGTACAAAAAGTTACCCTCACCGAAAAAGCCGCCGCCATTATTCGCCAGTTGAAGTCCGAGCACGGCGACCTGATGTTTCATCAAAGTGGGGGCTGTTGTGATGGTTCAGCACCTATGTGTTACACCCTGGGGGAGTTGCGCATTGGCGAGAACGATGTCCACCTGGGCAATATCGAGGGCTGTCCTTTTTATATGTCGGGCTTTCAATACGAATACTGGAAGCATACCCAACTCATCATTGACATTAGCGAGGGGCGGGGGGCCAGTTTTTCGCTGGAAATTCCCCTCGGCCTGCGGTTTGTTACCAAGTCGCGGGTATTTAGCGATGCCGAACTGCTGGAACTGGGTTTGCTCAAAGCGGTTTAAAAAAAACGCGCCTGTCCACCATTGGCCTTAGGGCTGCTTACCTGTGCGGGCCTTGTTCGTTGCAGCGAAAAATTTGAAGGTGCGGACAAAAATGTGGGCAAAATAAGGTGAAGCAGGGACAAGGTTTCTTTTATTCGGTCTTAAGGGCTTTCAAATGGTACGGGCAAATACTTGCCTTGGTGGGGGGGCATTTGCCGATGGGAGGCATTTTTTCACCCGGGCCGCTCTTGGCCCAACAGATTCGCCTCGGCACCCAGCAAAAGCTTGACTATTCTCTGGATAGCCTGTACCGGGGCACTGTTTTTAGCTATGAAGTGGCCATACAAGCGCAAAAAATCCCTTTTTCCCTTGATTTTAATCAGGCAATTTTTCGGCTGGCTTCGCATTGGAAGGCGAGCCATTTTCAATTTCCGGTATTTTTTCGCGGAACACAATTTGAAGGCCAGGCGCAGTTTGCCGGGGCGCAGTTTGAAAAAGAAGTGGTTTTGAGTCGGGCTTGTTTTCGTCAGAGCAGTGATTTTGCCCAAACAAGCTGGCAGGGCGAAAGTAGCTTTTGGCTTGCCCGTTTTGAAGGCCTGGTTTCCTTCCAAAATGCGCATTTTCAGGCACCAGCCCTGTTTGGCGGGGTTCATTTTGCCAATACCGCCATTTTTTCGCAAATACATTTTGACAGTGCGGCCTTTTTTTCGGGCAGCAATTTTCAGAAGCAGGCTGTGTTTGAAGAGGCGCATTTTGCCGGGGAAGCTGATTTCACGGAGTGCCGGTTTGCGGAAGCCGCGATTTTTTCCCGGGCGCATTTCCGCAAAACGGCCCAATGGCAAGGGAGCACTTTTGGCCTTTGCTTAGATTTGCGGGGAGCGGTATTTGAGGAATCGGCCTGGCTGGACGGCATTGTCCTGCCCGACACCCTCCGTTTAGACAATCTGGAGATTCACGGCCAGGGGCTTTTTTTGGAAGATGCCATTTTGCCCTCTCATCGTCCGGCCTGCTTTCTGTTTCTGGAAAATGCGCCCTTAGACAAGCTCTACCTCGATTTTTCAAAATTTACCCTTTGTTTTTCAGCCCAAATGTCTTCGGCTCAAAAAGTACACCTGCTCAAGCAAATTCTTCAAAAGCTTGACCCGGCGCTGGCACCCGAGGCGGTGCGTCATCTTCAAAATACCCTCCTAGAAATAGAAACCAACCCTGTCCGCCC
>JAAUUB010000270.1 GCA_012031215.1 Microscillaceae bacterium
ACCTGGAAAAACACAGCCTAAGCCAGGGCTATTTGCTCATCTTTGACGATAGAAAACAACCCTCTTGGAAAGAAGAACTCATCCGCCACGAAGGCAAGGAGATTTTTGCGGTGTGGGTGTAAATACATCTACCCGTCCAAGCAGTTGGCGATTGTTGTGGCGAGGCAGGCAGCACCGAGGGGAACCCATTAGCAAGATAGAAGGATTTTTTAACTCTGGTGCAGGGCCCACCCCAAGCATCCCCAAAAAGTAATCTATTTTTACTTACTGAGCCTGAAACCGCCCCATAGCCAGTTACTTGGAGATGTAATCACTCGCAGTCTCTGGTGGCATTCCCAGGGTGCTTGCTTTTGCGAGAAATCGCCTATCTTTACAAATCTTCACCTAATTACTCTTGATAGCGCTATGTCCCAATTCCAAAGGCTGACCATGGACTCCAGCTGGCACTTTGCCTGGGAAGAAGCCCATTTTTTGGCCGACCCCTGGCTGCTTGGCTCCGAAATAGATGGTTTTCGCTGGCTCAATGAACAGTGGCACACTACCCCTCCCCTTTCGCCGGAATCCTTGCCCGATTATGCGGGCATTCTGATTTCCCAGTCGTATCAGGACCACCTCCATCCCCAAACGCTGGCCCAGCTACGAGACGATGTGCCGCTCCTGGCCACCGAAAAAGCAGCTAAAAAACTTATGCGGCTGTTTCCGGGCCGCCGCCTGATGCAAATTCCGCACTGGTCAGAAAAGCCTCCGCTCCAATGGCAAAATCTGCAATGGATGGCTTTTGCCCCGCCCCATCGCCGCGACCCGGTATATTATGCCGTCTTGATTGCGAATGCTGACCGAAAAGCCATTTTCTATGCCCCACATGGTTTTCATCTTTCCGAAGCCGATCGTATTTTTTTGCAAGACTGGTCGGTGCAGGTACTGATGACCACGCTCACGGAGTTTGCCCTGCCTGCCTGGATGGGGGGCAAGGTCAATCCGGGCCTGGACAATGCCCTTGAGCTGGTGGGTGCCCTTCGGCCCCGCCACCTGCTCAATACCCACGATGAAGACAAAATGATGAAAGGACTGGTGGCCCGTTTGGCCAGGGTGCGGCGACCCGACTGGGCCCACCTCCCCGCCGAACTGCCCTACCGCCCTACCCCGGACTATGCCCCTTATTCATTTGATTTTTAAACCAGTAAGTATGGAAAGAGCCCTTCCACACAATCCTTTTGATGCTCACTTTTGGCAAAATCGCTACCAAACCCACAACCTGGGTTGGGATATTGGGGGCCCTTCTACCCCACTCAAAACGTATCTGGACCAGCTCAAGGACCATCAGCAAAGAATCCTGCTGCCGGGAGCGGGCAATGCCTACGAAGCAGAATATATGCACCAACAGGGTTTTAAACAGGTTATAGTGGTGGACATTGCCCCGGCCCCTTTGGAAAATCTACGGCAGCGTTGCCCTGATTTTCCTGAAGACCATCTCCTGCTGGGCGATTTTTTTGATTTGCCTTACGAAAATCACTTTGACTTAATCCTGGAGCAAACCTTTTTTTGCGCCCTGCATCCGGCCTTGCGTCCGGCCTATGTTCAAAAAATGCAGCAGCTCTTGAAGCCGGGGGGACGGCTGGTGGGTGTTTTGTTTGCCGATGTGCTGCTCAACCGCGAAATGCCTCCTTTTGGCGAAACCCACCCCCAGCTCAGGATTTATTTTGAGCACACCTTTAAAATTCGATATTTTGAACCCTGCCACAATAGTATTCCGCCGCGCCAGGGAAGTGAATGGTTTTTGTATGCTGAAAAAGCCGCTTGATGCCCGATTTTAAAAGCCGAAACATTCGCATTAAAATCACTTGTCGTGGGGCTGGCATTTTTTTTGCCCTTTCAAGCCCGTATGTTTTCCAACCTAAACCTTACCTTTTTATGCATTACAAAAATCTATTACTATTATTTTTTTTGTGGAATGTTGGCCACTTCTGCCCTTCTGGCCCAAGAAGAAGATGCAGAGGAATATTTCAAGCCAGATTACGGCATGTTTTCGGCAGAGTATCAATTCTCACCGCTGAACGAAAACCCGCTTTCTATTGAAAATCTGCGGATGCGTTACTTCATCGATTATGATATGCCCTTGCGCTTTGGAGTCATTCTGGATTTCCAAAACGACAAACCTGCCGACGACATTAGCCTCAATGCGGTTCGCGCCGGGGTAAAAGCAGGCTTAGAATTTCATTTTGAAGGCACAAAGCGGCTCTCTCCTTATTGGGGTTTTGAGTTGATGTTTGCCTCACAAGGTTATACGGCCACTAATGATGCTTTGGATATTGAGATAACCGGAGCCGCAGTTGATCCACTTGGCATTCCTGATTTGAACCAGGTTGGTTTTTTGGAATATGGGGCAACCTTACTGCTGGGCTTTGACCTTTATCTGGCCAAAAACTTTTATATGGGTGCCGAACTGGGCCTTAGCGGAATTGGCCGTTCATTTAAAGATGTAGAACAGACCGATGCAGGCACTACTACTGTTTTATTTGAGGGGGGCAATCAGTTTAGATTAAACATCAATGCCCTGAATCTCATTCGGGTAGGTTATGCCTTCTAAGCACTGAGGCCGATTTTGTCAAAATGCTGACCAGTAGTGTTTTTGGTCAGCATTTTTTATTTCCCAGCGCGGCTTCCTTTGCTAAATCCCAGATTTTCCTATCTTTGTTGTTAGAAAATGAACGGTTCAAATAAATTTTCAAACATCTCAAACCTAATTTCTTATGGCCTTTGATATTGATATGATAAAGGGTGTGTATGCCCGCATGGGTGAGCGCATCGAGGCCGCCCGCAAACTGGTGGGCCGTCCGCTGACCCTGGCCGAAAAAATCTTGTATGCTCACCTCTACGAGGGCATGCCCAGTCGTGCTTTTGAAAGAGGCAAAGATTATGTGGATTTTGCCCCGGACCGGGTGGCGATGCAGGATGCTACCGCGCAAATGGCCCTCTTACAATTTATGTCGGCAGGCAAAGCCCGGGTAGCCGTCCCCAGCACGGTACACTGCGACCACCTTATCCAAGCCAAGATTGGCGCCAAGCAGGACCTGGAAACAGCCAAAGTCTCCAATAAAGAAGTGTATGACTTCCTGCAATCTGTTTCTAATAAGTATGGCATTGGTTTCTGGAAACCCGGAGCCGGGATCATTCACCAGGTGGTATTGGAAAATTATGCCTTTCCTGGTGGGATGATGATTGGCACAGATTCGCATACCCCCAATGCCGGAGGCCTGGGCATGATTGCCATTGGCGTTGGCGGTGCCGATGCCGTGGATGTGATGGCGGGGATGGCCTGGGAGCTGAAGTTTCCCAAGCTTATCGGAGTAAAACTCACGGGCAAGCTCAGTGGCTGGACTTCGGCCAAGGATGTGATTCTCTGGGTGGCTGGCCAACTGACGGTGAAAGGCGGCACCGGAGCCATTGTAGAATATTTTGGCGAAGGCGCAGATGCCATGTCGGCTACTGGCAAAGGCACTGTTTGTAATATGGGGGCCGAAATCGGGGCCACTACCTCCCTGTTTGCCTACGACGACCACATGAAGGCCTACCTTGAATCAACGGACCGCGCCGAGGTAGCCGCCCTGGCCGACCAATATCGCGAACACCTTCGCCCCGACCCCGAAGTGTATGCCAATCCGGCTCCTTATTATGAGCAATTGCTTGAGCTGGACCTCTCTACCCTGGAGCCTTATGTCAATGGCCCTTATACACCCGACCTGGCCTGGCCGATTTCAAAATTTGCCCAGGCGGTCAAAGAAAACGGCTATCCCCAAAAACTGGAAGTAGGCTTGATTGGCTCTTGTACCAATTCCAGCTACGAAGACCTGACCCGGGCCGCTTCTATCGCCCAACAGGCTGTGGATAAAAAGCTGAAGGCCAAAGCCGAATTTACTATCACCCCCGGCTCCGAGACGGTGCGCTATACTGCCGAGCGCGATGGCATTCTGCAAATATTTGACAAAATGGGCGGCGTGGTGTTGGCCAATGCCTGTGGACCCTGCATCGGCCAGTGGGCCCGCCACATGGACGACCCCGACCGGGCCAACTCCATCATCACTTCCTTTAACCGAAATTTTGCCAAGCGAAACGATGGCCTCACCGCCACCCGCTCTTTTGTGGCCTCGCCCGAAATTGTAACCGCTTTTGCCATTGCCGGCGATTTGACCTTTAACCCCCTGACCGATACCCTGACCAACGAAAATGGCGAAGCCGTAACCCTGGATGAACCCCAGGGACTGATGGCACCGCCCCTGGGCTATGCCGTAGAAGACCGGGGATTTCAGGCCCCCGCCGAGGATGGAAGCCACGTGGAAGTGGCCGTAGATCCCAGCTCCGACCGCCTGCAACTGCTCGAGCCTTTCAAAGCCTGGGAAGGTACCGACCTCAGCGGATTGAAGGTCTTGCTGAAGGCCAAAGGCAAATGTACGACCGATCATATTTCTATGGCCGGGCCTTGGTTGCGCTTTCGGGGTCATCTGGACAATATTGCCAACAATACCTTTATCGGGGCCATCAATGCCTATAATGATACGGCCAACTCGGTCAAAAACCAGCTCAGCGGTGAGTATGGTGAAGTGCCCGCTACGGCTCGGGCCTACAAAGCTGCCGGAATCGGCTCGGTGGTGTTTGGTGATGAAAACTATGGGGAAGGCTCCTCGCGTGAGCACGCCGCCATGCAACCCCGTCACCTGGGCGTGCGGGCGGTGATTGTGCGCTCTTTTGCCCGGATTCACGAAACTAACCTCAAAAAACAGGGGATGCTGGCCCTGACATTTGCCAATCCGGCGGATTATGACAAAGTTCAGGAAGACGACACGGTGGAGATTGTAGGTTTGACCACGTTTGCCCCTGGCCAAAACCTGCGCGTGGTGCTGCATCACGCCGATGGCAGCCGCGACGAGTTTGAGGTAAAGCACAGCTACAATGCCCAGCAAATTGAGTGGTTCAAAGCTGGTTCGGCCCTTAATCTGGTGTCCGAAGCCTAAAACAGCCCCTTAGAAGCTTGGCTTTTTTTTATTTTATGGCCCATCTTTGAAGAAAAGATGGGCTTTTTTATTTGAATACCAAAAGACCTCTGAAAAGAAGCTCTTTTCTAAAATAAAAGCTGCCTTTGGCCTCTATCCC
>JAAUUB010000271.1 GCA_012031215.1 Microscillaceae bacterium
GTAAGCCCACACTTCCGTAGGGAGTTCCCCCTTCATTGACAAACTCGTACACAGCACTAAGCAGATAGGTTCCCCCGCCGAGATTTATGGTGTTAGAAAGGTCAGCATTTGCGCGCGCCTGCTCCATTGCCGCAATCAAAGCTGTAACGTTCCCGTCGGCAATATCGAAAACGGCTGCTCGCACGGGTAAGGCCAAGCCCAGCCCGAGAAGCATTCCTAAAAGGCGTGTCTTTAACATCATTGTTGAGATTAAGTAATTGTTGAAAAATGTTCTGAATGTTTTGCTTGTTGTGTACGGCAAGTTGGCTTTTTTTTTTCAGTCTAAAATTGAAATCCACCCAAATAGGCCACGCCGTAAATTTTTAAGGCTTTTGTAAGTTTTTGCCCTGAGCCTCCTCTTTCCTTACATCTGCTTTTTGAACACATTTTCCCCAGAAAAGCCGTCAGGGACTTTCAAGAGCATTTCAAATATCAAGACAAAACCTGTAAAAGGCATCAAAAGGTAAAAAATTACATCTTGGCAAATTTAAGCCTTTTGCTATCTGGTATTGAGGAAAGTCTGTTAAGAATGGATTAAATATGACTTCTGAAGCTCAAATGAGGGTTTTGAAGTAGAAAAGAAGTCTATCACAAGTCAATGCAAAGCTGACTATTTTGACCTATAACCCTTTTTAACGAGATAAAGGTGATTATCGTATTTTCGTCGTAAATACATTCGCCCTTCGTCTAAGAGGTTTACATTTGAATAGTATTTAAACTAGGTTGTTTTAGCTTTTCGCAAGAGGCGTGAAAAGAGGCGAGGCGCGTATTTTTTCAACCAGAGGCCATACTTTTCTCTGAAACCACTGATTATAATTTCTTCCTTACCTGCGCGCAATGCCTGAAGTACCTTTTGCGCGGTGTAAGCCGGGCTTAATCCCTGACGGGTGGCCTCGTCCATTTGCTGGTGCAAGGAGCCATCTCCCCGCAGGGCATTTAACGAAATACTGGTTTGCACAAATCCCGGACAAACCAACAAACCCGAATGCCCTCCCTCCAGAGTTCGGCACGAAGGGCATCAAAATAGCCGTGCAGGGCGTGCTTGGAAGCAGAATACGCTGTGCGTAAAGGCACTCCGATTTTACCTACTACACTGCTCACCACCACCAACTGCCCTGATTTTTGAGAAAGCATCTGGGGCAAGACGGCCTTGGTCAGCCCAATAGTACCGAAGAAATTAATTTCCATTAATTGGCGGTCCACTTCCAGGCGGGTTTCATGGGCCAGGCTGCGTTGGCTAATGCCGCCATTGTTGACCAATACATCAATGCGGCCAAAATACCCTTTGACCGATTGCGCTTTGTCGGCAAAAGTGGTGGGCTGGGCCAAATCAAGCGGCAATACCATCACCTCAGCCGCTCCCTGGGCTTGGCAAGCCTTCGCCACGCGGTGCAATTCTTCTTCACGACGAGATGACAAGACCAGTCGGCATTTTTTCTGGGCAAAAGCCAGCGATAGGGCTTCCCCAATGCCCGATGAGGCCCCCGTAATCCAAATTACCTTTTGGGCAAAATGTGGGTCTTCCATCAGGAGGAGGTTCTTTTATCTTTTAAAGCCTGAAGTGCTTTTCAATTTCTTTTTCTTGTTCTTCTGCACTAGGCTTGGGAGCGTGCGAGGTGGTGTCTAAGCCCTCAACCAATACCTGCATCTGGGCTTCAAAGGCATCGAGGGCTTCCAAACCCGCAATTTCCTCAATTTGGGCGGCTACTTTTGCCGGCACAAGCGCATATAAATCTTCTCCGTCCCGATACCGCTGGAGCAATTCTGAAATTGAAAATAGTTGATTTGGCATAGAATCTATATTTTTTTTAAAATTAAGCAGGTTAGAGGAAGATTCAAAGTCGCCTTTTGTGAGCTGATAAAAAAATCCCCTTGGGTTTTTGCCCTTAAATAAAGAACATAAGCATTCCACTAGGTTTGACTTATGCATTCCCTTTTGCTTGCTGAGCCAAAAAAGGTTTATCCCCTCACTGCTATTGGTAAAAATAACTTATCTGAGCCCTTGTATCAAAGCGTTTTTCCTTAAATCATAAATTTGAGACAGGACTTCACTTAATTCTGGAGTCCACAAATTTATTTTTTCGCTGTATTTCATATTTTTTTTAAAAATAATTAGATGAATTAAAATTCTTTTTTAATATTTGGACGATATTTGCGATGTAAAAAAACGAAATCATAAGTAGCATTTAAAACGATTTGCAACTGTGGGCAAAATGTTGTAGCAATCCACTGGTTCACAACACCTTAAGTAACACTAAATCTCGAGGATTCATCTTTAAAATCAACTCTTAAACTTTAAACTATTGCCATTATGAACATTAATTCAGAAGTACAGGCCATTGTGCAGTCGGCCTCTGCGCTGGGGGTTTTAGACCAGGATGCAAAACGCCGGGTCATAAACTATTTGATTGATATGTTTAAACTGAATGTCGCCCAAGCCGAAGCGGCAGTGTCAGCCGCCATTGCGCACCACAACGGAGTAGAAGTAAGCACGGAAGCCATTGTTTCGGTGGAGGTATCCGAGCCGGCACTTTTGCCCGAAACTACCCCAGAGGTAGTGGTAAAAGAAACGGTTATTGCCGAGGAAGTAGTCAGCAAATCCGCAAAACCAGCCCCCTTTGCCGAGCCCAAAAGCATTCAGGAGTTTGAAGATATTTCAAGCTTATTCAGGAAAGTGGCGCCCCGCAAAACCCAGACAAAATATTGCTGGTAGCTGCATATCTCCAAGAAAAGAAAAATCAGGGTGAAATCACCAGTGCGGCCATCAACAAAGAACTGAAAAATGTGGGCCAGGGAATTGCCAATGTTACTACTTCTATGAAGCAATTGGAGAAAAGACAGCCTGCCATGATTATTCAGACGGCAAAAGAAGGCTCTACGCAACAGGCACGTAAGAAATTTAAGGTTACTACCGAAGGTATTAGCCACGTACAGGATATGATTAGCAATCCCAAGCCCCGGAAGAAATAAGTTTGTGCCTCAGGTGCAGAAACCTTTTGAAGAAAAACCCTAAAATGGGCGTTTTCCAGAAGCTTGGGTCTAATTGTAAACTATACCACTATTATAGGATGTGCCTTTCTAGAAGGAAGCCCGGATTTTCTTGTCCGGGTTTTTTTGTTGGCAAACACGGGAAGCGGGCTCCTTTCTGCCAGGCTCTAGCATCAAAGCAGAGACCCTGTAATCAATGAATGAGTACGCAATTGTGCATTTTCCTCTACCACTTTTTGCAAATCGGCTTCTTTTTGCCAGAGCTGTTGCTCCAAAACCTGGATTTGTTGCCTCAGATAGGTTTCTGTGTCGGGCGTGCTGGCATATAAAATGCCAATAAAGCTGACGAGTTGCCCTTCTTCATTCAACACCGGAATACGATAGACCTGCACGTTGAGAAGTGCTGTCTCGCGGGGCTGGGGCCATTCTTCCTGGGTAGTTTGGGGGGTTTTTTGGTTGAGTACGAGGCGGTCGTGAACACGCAGGCTTTCCGCCACAGTTTGTAAATTGAACACATCAAAGTCTGTCTTGCCAATCAGTTCACGGGGATGATTGGCCCCTACCCACTCAGCAAAGGCCCAGTTGGCTCCGATATAGTACAGTTCGTGATCTTTCCAGAAGACCGGCTGCGGCCATTGGTCTATCAACTGTTGCCAGGCCTTTTTTTGGTTGAGATATTTATTTTCCAGTAGTTTTCTTTTATCAGTTTCTGATTCTACCCGGGCAAAGACCTGTTCCAATTCCTGTTGCTTACGCTGCATCATTTCCTGAGTAGCCATTAGCTCCTCATTATTTTGGCGCATTTCCTCTTCCTGAGCCCGCAAGGCTTCGGCTTGCTCTTGCGAATCTTCTAAAAGCCGGCGGGTATGCTCATTATTACGCACATTAAAAAAAGTGATGGCCATACTCTCACTCAACTTCTCGAGAAAGCTAATTTCGTGGGAAGCAAAAGGATGCATAGCCGCCAATTCCAATACCCCCAGAACCCGCTCATTGGCTTTGAAAGGCATCACAAGCAGGCAACGGGGCGTGCCTTCGCCCAGGCCAGAACTAATTTGAATATAATTTTGAGGGACTTCCGTCATCAAAATAGTTTGCCCTTCCAGGTAAGCCTGCCCCACGAGGCCCTCCCCTAGTTGGATTTGTTTTCGGGCAAATTTCTTGCGGTCGAGGGCATAGCTGGACACCATCTCCAGGAAAACATCCTGGCCTTTATCTTCATTTAGCAGAAAAATGGCCCCCTGATAAGCCGCCAAATGCCTGACCAGTTGAGACAGCAAGGCATCTGCAAGCGGGCCAAGCTCCCGATTTTGGCGCAAAATCTCATTAAATGAAGCCAGGCTTTCGGTAGTCCACTGCCGCTTTTTCTCCTGTTCCGCAATTTGCAAAAGGCGATTTTGCATTTTATGCAATGCCTTTACGAGGGCCTGGTCGGCATGTTGGCTCTCCAACAACGCGTACTCATTTTGGCCTTCTTCTATTTTCTGGATAAAATCAATGGCCAAGGCAATCTCTTCGCGCAAGGTTTGGTTTTGTTGGTTCAAGTTTGCCAAGACCTGCTTTTTAATCCACTGATATTTGCCCAGCATTGCTTTTGTATTTTAAAATAGTGAGAAAAATGAAAAGAGCTTTTTTTGCCCTTTTTGAGCGATGAAAAAAAACTATCAAAAAAAATGCCTCCTTAAATAATTTTTAAAGATTGCCACGTCGGGCTTGCTCGCGTTCAATGGCCTCAAAAAGTGCCTTAAAGTTCCCTTTTCCAAAGGATTTTGCCCCTTTACGCTGAATAATTTCAAAAAAAAGGGTGGGGCGATCTTCTACAGGCTTGGTAAAAATCTGCAAAAGGTAGCCTTCCTCATCTCGGTCCACCAGGATATTCAAGGTCTTGAGCCCTTCTATTTCTTCTTCTATCTGACCTACCCGCTCGCTCAAATCATCATAATAACTGCCCGGCACTTCCAAAAACTCAATGCCGCGCTGGCGCAATTCAGACACAGTCTGCACGATGTCGTGGGTGGCAATGGCAATATGTTGCACTCCTGGGCCGTGATAATAATCGAGATATTCCTCAATTTGGGATTTCTTGCGTCCCTCGGCGGGTTCATTGAT
>JAAUUB010000052.1 GCA_012031215.1 Microscillaceae bacterium
GCCTTAAAACGGTTTCATCTGAGCAAAAACAGGAACACAAGGCTCAATAGGCATTATTTGAATAGTTTGGCAAAAATTATTCAAAACGATTGATTTTGTGCTTTTCTGATTTCGGCACTGTTTTCTACCCCAAATTGAAGTTCAGCCTGAGTAATAATAGAAATATGACAATTTTCTAAACCTATTTTGTTGATTTTTAGGTCTAATTCATATTTACCCTTAAATAATAGACACAAATATTCGTATCCAACAAATATTTCTTCATAATTCAATATTGCGATTATCAAAATATCGGTCTTGATAGATGAGGTCAATCAATTCTTCTGCCGACTCATCTGATTGCCAAGCTCCAAACGTACTGAAAAACAAGGAGCTATCTGTCTTATCATTTATTTCCTTGATAATCACTTCTACTTCTTTACCTTGTAATTCAATAGGAATCTCAATCGTAATAGATTTTTCGGCTTTTTGGGTGATTTTATATTCCATCATATTGGTATTTTTTGTTAGACACACAAATTTAAGCCACTTTTTCAACCTCGATAAATACTACCTTTCATACAGGGCTTGCCTTTCAGGATGGCAGGATTTGAAACAATAGATTCAAACTTTTTCATTTTTTTGGGTAGCGTATTTCTTTTAAATATACAAAATCCTGATTCATAATTCAATCGTTAATCAGATTTAAAAGTGAGAGAATGCTAAGATACAATACTTTTGTGGAAGAAAAATGACAGGGGGGATATTTTTTTAAGGCATTATAATTTCCTTAAACTCCTCTAAGGAAACTACTGGGATTTTGGGGAAGTCTATATTTTTGAGGATGTTGAAATGCCTATCGTGTGTAATCAGGTAATCCGCTTGCCCTGCAATGGCAGTATCTACAAATTTATCATCGTCTTCATCCTCCTGAATCAGTTGCCATCGATAGTAAATGAGCGTTTCGATGGTATTGGGCAAAGTAATCAACATATCTAATACTTCGGTAGCAATGGAAGCATTTGCCTTTTGGCTGATGATTTCTTCGTATTCCGTCAGGATTTCATTATTCAACAATACATCAAATTTTCCGGCTAATAAATCTTCAAAAAACCAATGATAACGGGATTTTGAGCCTATAGTTACTAAAAAGCGTTGGTGTCTATGACGATTCTCATCTTTTATTGTTGGGGGTCATTGAGCCAGTTTTCCATTGTTTCGTCATTCCATTGCTTCTTTTCCCAAAGCTCGTCCATTTGTTTGACGGCTCGTTGGGCAAAATACTGACTCAACATTCCTTTGATTTCTAAGAGTGTTTGCTCAGAGATATTGGTGCTGTATAATTTCAATAACTCGCTTTGCAAATTGGATAAGGGTTTTGATGGATTTAGTTTGTTCATTGTATTCGGTTTTATTTATTGGTTAGCATTTTATCAAAATCATCTTGTGTATAAGCTTTTTCAGTGATTACTTTCTCTAATTCAACTTGTAGAAGTTGGTCGAAGTGTTGTACCAGTACTCTTTTGAGCGATAAGATTTGCTCTTCGGTCATTTCTCGGTTGAACAGCCTCAATAAGCTCAATTGTAAGGTATTTAATTTAGGTGTATTGTGTTCGGTCTTTGTCATCGTTTTTTGCTTGATTTGTTAATATTAATAAAGATACAATGCTTTTGTGAGAGAAAAAAAACAAGGGCGGGAAATATTTTTTGAAGGAAGTCTATTTTATCTGCATTTGCTTTTCGAAGTCTGCCCAGTTGAGGGTTTTGGCTTGCTTGGTTTTGTATGGTTGTATTCGCTCTTGGCGCATCTCTTGATGCCCCTCAGGGATTGTATTTCAAGGACGGGGTCGCTCCGAGCGAACCCGTCCTTAAAGCCCTATTGGAAGAAACTATGCATTGTTTTTTTGTATTCACGCATTTTCATTGCTTCTTGGCTAAGACTTTTTACCTCCTTATCACCAAAAACTCACCTTGCCAGGCGGTGTAATTGCTTGGTTCGCGCAACAACAAGGCCACAAACCGTTCAGTATCCAATTCTCCAAGCCTTTCAGTCAATATTTGAAAAGCTATTTTTTTAATTTCTGTATCGGTCATCATTTTTTTCTTTTTACAAATTTACAAAATCTATGGGGTTGATAAGCTCAATTTGAGCAATTTTAGGTTTTTTCTTCAGTAAAATCGCATCCGTAGTCAAAAAAAATATACATTTGGCTTCCATAGCACAGGCTATATGCAAGGCATCTTTAGCCTTTATACCCAATTTGGCCAATTCTTCCGCATTTTCAAGGAGATTGTCTGTTTCGGAGACATCTATCTTAGCAAAATTTCGCCATTCTGAGATTATCTCCTGCCTTTCTTCGTAGGGATTGAAGGAATTTTCATAATCCAATATGTACGACCAAACTAAATCCAAAGCTTGGTTTTTTAATTTGTTGTTGTATGTAAAGTTTAGCCTGCGTTTCCAAATGAATTTTGATTTGACTTTGGTCATCAAAAGGCCGATTGAAACAACAATTATCAAGATAAATTCGCATAGATGAGTGAGTAGAAAAATATTTGAAATAGTTTTACTAACTCAGTAAAGTTACAATTCTTTTGTGGAAGAAAGATGAGAGGGGGGATATTTTTCTGAGGGCTTTTGCTTTCCGGCGCCAGCACCGAGAAGTGGAGATAGTAGGGTGGCTAGGCATTTGAAAGGGGAATAGGCACTACACAGTCTAACTTATGCTTAGGGCATGACCATCGGCTGGTTTAGGAAAAGCGTAACTACCTCTCAGTTTGTGTCCACCAAAAACTAACTGGTCTGTGATGACATAAGCCCTATTGGAAGAAACTATGCATTGTTTATTTGTGTTCCCTCCGTTTCATCGCTTCTTGGCGGAGATTTCACCTCCTTATCACCAAAAAACTCACATTGCCAGGCGGTGTAATTGGTTGGTTCGCGCAATATACGCAGGGCAGCGACAGTAGTAGTTGGCCATTTGGGTATCGTTTCGGCATAAGATATAGATAGACAATCTGTCCTAATACGCTCAAGGCATTAAAAATTCCAAATCAGTAATTCGGCTAAAATGATTGGTATTGAGCGTAGCAATGGATAGGTGGTTCACTAAAGCCACCGAAGCAATAAATAAATCATTGGCAGAAATAAGCTGATTTCTAGCTTTTAGATTTTGATAAATTTCTACTGCTATGTTCGCGCAAGCAGAATCAAATGGTAAAATATGAATCAAAGAGAGCATTTCTTACAAAAAAGCATCATGTTGGTTTTTGAATCCGACTCTAAATTCATATTCACTAACAGAAGCAATCGCCAAATCATATTGTCCAGCTAATTGCCAAAACCAAGTATTTTGCTTATCGGTAGCCCGAAAATAGGTGATTAACACACCCGTATCCAACAAAATCAGCTTTGATTCCATTTTTCTAAATGTTTGCGACTCTCCAAATAAGATTTGTACTGTTCATCTGTCCAGGTAGGCCCCTTAAGTAAGATTTCTTGTAATTGTTTCCTTCTTTCAGCTAAAGGATCAATTTCTTTAATAATCACTTCTAATTCTTTGCCTTGCAATTCAATAGGAATCTCAATCGTAATAGATTTTTCGGCTTTTTGGGTGATTCTATATTCCATCTTATTGGTGTTTTTTGTTAGACACACAAATTTAAGCCACTTTTTCAACCTCGATAAATACTACCTTTCATACAGAGCTTGACTTTCAGGATGGCAGGATTTGAAACAATAAATTCAAACTTTTTCATTTTTTTGGGTAGCGTATTTCTTTCAAATATACAAAATCCTGGTTCATAATTCAATCGCCTAATCAAATGAAAAGGTTGAGAATATTTAGAGGCAAGGGTTTATCGCCAGAATGTCCCCCGGCTGTCAATACTGGGTTTGCGGAGCCGACCAAAAAGGGCGAAGTTTAAGCATTAGTAAAAACAGGCTTTATGAAAACCTACGAACACCTCATTTTGGGCACGGGCCAGGCTACGGGCACACTTCTGGGCCGACTCATCCCCACCGGGGCTTCTATTGGCGTGATAGAAGGTCATCAGGTGGGGGGCACTTTGTGTAAACAATGGCTGTACACCCACCAAAACCCTGGTTGCCAGTGCCAAAGTCATTCATCAGGCGCAACGCGGTGATTTTTTTGGCTTCGAGACAGGGCCAGTGCAGGTCAATTTTCCGGCGGTAATGGCCCGGATGAACAAAGTCCGGCACGGAAGCCGCGAGGGCCTCACCCGCTGGATGGAAAGCAGCCCGAATGTAGAACTGCTGAGGGGCTGGGGCACCTTCCTGGGCCCGCACACCCTGGCCGTGAATGGGCAGCCTGTCGAGGCCAAAAATATTTATATCAATGTAGGAACACACCCTTTCACTCCGCCTATCCCAGGTTTGGACCAGGTGCCTTTTCTGGACAATGCCAGCCTGCTGGAGTTGAAAGAGCTGCCCGCGCATTTGCTGATTGTGGGGGGCGGTTATATTGGGGTAGAATTTGCCCAGATTTTTCGCCGCCTGGGGGCCAAGGTAAGCCTGGTGCAGGGAGGTGCACAACTGATGCCTCAGGAAGATGCCGATGTCGCCCAGGCCATTCAGGCGTTTTTGGAAGAAGAAGGCATTCAGATTTTCTGCCAGTCGCAGGTGGAAGCGGTCCGCCCGGTCCAAGGTCAGATTGAACTTCTGGTCAAAAGCCCGGCGGGTCTTCACATGCTGCAAGGTTCGCATCTGCTGCTGGCCACGGGCCGCCGGCCCAATACGGCCCGGCTGCAACTGGAAAAGGCAGGCATCCAAACCGATGCCCGGGGCTTTATTGTGGTAGATGATTTTTGCCAGACCAATGTGCCGGGCGTGTTTGCCCTGGGCGATGTCAACGGGCAGGGGGCCTTTACCCACACCTCGGTCAATGATGCTGAGATAGTGCTGGACTTCCTCTTGGGGCGGAACATCGCCGTTTGTCAAAGCGGATTCCGGTCTATGGCTTGTTTACCGACCCGCCGCTGGGCCGGGTAGGATTAAGCGAAAAAGCGGCCCTGGCTTCGGGACGGCGGGTCTTGAAAGCCACCCGGGAGATGAGCCGCATCAGCCGGGCCAAGGAAATGGGCGAAACCAAAGGCTTTGCCAAATTGCTGGTAGATGCAGACACCGATTTAATTTTGGGGGCCGCCATCCTGGGGCCGGGTGGGGATGAAATCATCAATATGTTTGCTACCATTATGCACAGTGGAATTCCCTGCCGCCATTACCGAGAGGTGGTGTTGGTGCACCCTACCGTGTCGGAGCTGATGCCCTGGGTACTGGATGGCATCCGGGAAGTGATGGAAGCGGGCGCTTGAGAGGCCAGGAATACCGTTTCTGGGGAGAAAGCGGCCCGAGCTATTCTCCAATCAGGATAAAAGCGGCCCAAAAATATGGCGGGGCATAACCCCGGGCAATGGTGCGCCGTTTGGCTTCGTGCAAGGCAGTGGCATAGTCGGGCTTTTCACTGTTCAAATAGGCCTGGTAAAATTCCGTCATCATGACCGCAGTGGCTTCGTCATGAACCGACCATAGCGATACGAGTAGTTTTTTTACCCCGGCATAGAAAAATGCCCTCGTGATGCCCATAATGCCTTCCCCCCTCGAGAAAGCCCCCATTCCCGTTTGGCAGGCGGAGAGGGTGGCCAGTTCGGCTCCGGCTTCGCCCAAATCAAGATTAAAAATCTCCCCATTGTAGAGCAGGCCGTCTTCACCACTGGGGGTGTGAGCGGCCAGGTAAATCCTTGACAGCTCGGGGGTGTTTTCATCGATTCTGCCGTGGGTGGCAAAGTGCAAAATCTTCATGTTTTTCAAGGCCCCGGATTTAATCAGGGATTCATTGGCCTGTTGGTAGGTCAGTTTGTTGACCTCCCAGGATTTTGAAGCACATAAATTGGCAATGAGGTTCACTTCCTCAAGAGTGGCCCTCAGTTCGGTGGCAGCTTCAAACTTCACAGGCGCACAAAGCAAAATCCGCAGAGGCAGGGCTGCGCCTTGCTTTTGGATTAATTGGGTATAGAGCGTGGCGGAATAAGCATAACTCACCCGCCATTTTTCAACAAATAGGGGAAATGTGCATATCCCTGGCTTTCATTTTCAACCGCTTCGGTCAGCAGGGCATCAAAAGGAATCCGGTTGAGCATCGCATCGGGGACAATGATGAGTTGCGCAACCCTTTTAGAAACTTGTTTGGGGAAAAGCTGGGCAAAAAGTGGGTGTGCCGTTTTCAAATAGGCCTGGTCGTTTCGAAAATGAATGGCATTGCGCAAACCCATCACATAACCCGTTAATTTCTCGATTTGGGGGACATCCCATACCTTAAAAGAATTTTTTTCAATCCAAAAGATATAAAGCCTTTGGGTCTGGTTGGCCACAAAATAACTCACCAGCGCAGTTTCTTCATGCAGCGATTGCTGAATTTCTGCTACTGAAACCATTTTGGGGTTAAACTTTAAGTTATAATATTTTTCGTATTGCTTTTCCAGCTTATTCACAAAGTCCTGGTAGCGGTTTTTGAGGGCAAATAACTGCTCGCGAAGATTTTTTTCCATCGCCGCCGGGGGGCGGTCGGCCAGTTGCCTTTCTATGAGGGTAATGTCCGCTTTCAGGGCTTTTTCTTTTTCCAGAATGTCGGCGGGGATATTGGCATAGGCCTTGGCATTGGTTTCCTGAATGGCCGCCAGCAGGACGGCCGATTTGCTTTTTTCACAAAAATAGAAGGCTTTCTCCCAATAGGCTTGCTTAAACAATGATTTTTCGGCCAGGAGCAGGCATATCCGCATGGCTTCTTCATAGACCTCGGCGGCGGTATTGCCCAGTTCAATTTTATCCTTGGTATGGGTTCTTGATTTTCGGATTTCTTCCACCAATTCATCGGCGGCGGCCAAAGATGCCAGGGCAAGGTGGAGGTTGCGCATCCGCAGGGTCTTTTCTACGTGTTCGGTTTCGAGGGCCTGGGCTTTCAGGCGCAGGGTATTGAGCAATACATTGGCATCATAATAGTCGGTGAGGGCGGGCGTAGCTTCAATGTCCTGGGAATCATAGGCAGGGAGATTGGCGATGAGCGCTTTTTGAAAAACGCCTGTGCCTTTTTGTAAGCTTTATTTTGCAGGTGAATGTTTCCGAGCAAATTATAGGTTTTGGCCACTTCAGGGTGCTTTTCTGCGTAGTTTTTTTGATAAATGTGCAGGGCTTGCTGGGCAAAATCCAGGGCCTTCACAAAATCCTGCTTACCCAGGTACACCTGCCCCAAATAGGCATAGACAAAGGCAATATTGGGGTGCTCCGGCCCGTATTTTTGAAGATAAATCGCCAAGGCTTTCTCAAAATAAGGAATGGCTTCCGAAAACAAGGCTTGTTGCCATTCAATAATGCCTAAATTATTCAAAGCGTTGGCTATCTTGGGGTGATTGGCTTCATAAATGACCTGATAAATGGCCAGGGCTTTGAGGTAATAGGCTTTTGCTTTGGGATAATCGCCCGACTGACTGTAAATCAGGCCAATATTATTGTAGGAAGCGGCCATTTTTGCCTCTCCATTGGCCGGAACCGCTTCCCGGAGATACAGGGCCTTGAAAGCATACTCGAGGGCTCTTTCCTGATGCTGGGCATTCCAAAGCACCAGGCTCAGATTATCATAGCAATCGGCAATGGCCCGGTGTTGGTCAGGAAAAGAAGTAGTGTATAAATCCAGGGCTTTTTGAAAATAGTCGTGGGCCAGGTCATTTCGGCCATTTTTCAGATAAATCTCGCCCAGGGCATTGCCGAGGCCGGCCTCCGGCAAACTCAGGGTAGCCAGCTTGGGAAGGTATTCCATTTCCAGCATTTTGGCCAGGGTCAGGGCTTCCGTGGACTGGCCCATCCGCGACAAGGCCAGTGATTGGGCGATTCCGCTGTCCAGATATTGCGCCCATTGCCCCGCCTCGGCAAAGGTGCTTCGGGCTTTTTCCAGCTTTTCAAGCGCAAAGGGATAGTTTTCGTTTTGGAGCCCAAGCCACCCTTCCTCATAGCTTTGCCGGGCTTCGGCCAGTTTATCTTGTCCGGGCGCAGGAAAAACCAGGCCCAGCGCAAGAAGCCATCCGACCAGGCACATTTGAAAAATTTTTGTAGCAAAATGCATAGGCCAAGCAAATAATGTTAAAGCATGACACACTAAAAATTGTAAAAATAACTGGCTGAAAAGACCTGTTCGCGCGAAAGCCCGTCGGGATTAAATTTCCTCTCCAGCAGTCGGTCGCCAAACAAAACTTTCATTTCCGAATTGACCGAAAAGCGGTAGGTGGCTCCAAGTATGAGGCTAAGGGCCAGTCCACTGCTGTTGAGGACATCTACACGCGCCAACGTTTCGGAAGATTCTATCCGGTCTTGCTTAAAGCGATAGATGGGCAGCAGCCCCGCATTGAGCGAAAGACGGGAAAAGCGAATGTTTTTTTCTATCCTCAGCATGACATCGGCCCTCCGGCGCAGGTTTCTTGATTCGGGATAAACCAGCACATCGGCCTCTCTTCCGGTGTTTTCCCAGGCTTCGTGCGCAAACTGATTCTGGTTTTGGGTGAAAGGTTGTTGATAGCCCACCGCCAGGAGCCAGCCCGAATTGATGTAGGAGGCGCCCAAAACCAAATCCCAGGAGCCTAAACTGGGCTGGTAATACATAGGCAAGGGGAGACCATTTTTCCAGCGCCGGTCGCCATTGCTGGTAGGAATCTTGCCCCCCCAGGTAAAACTGATTTTATAATTTTCACGCTCGACCAGGGGGTGAGTGATGGCCAGCGAAATATCGCCCAATCCTTGCAAAAACCAACCGTCGCCACTGGTGTACATATAGGGTATTTTGATTTGAAATGCGGTTTTTTCCCGGATGCTGAGGGTTGCATCCAGGGTAAGGGCATACACATAGCTCTCAAAACGGGTGCGCCCGGCATAAAAACTTAGTCCAACGGAACGCAAATTGAGCGGCGTTTTTCGGGAAAAATGCTGGTCGGGCTTCATGGCCCCCATAGAGCAAAACCCGGCATCACTGCAACCCTGTGCCCTTATCGAGGGCGCAAAGGGCAGGAAACAAATGAAAGCCGCGAGTATTCCAAAAAAATGAAGCCGTTTTTGAGAATTTCCCATTGATGAATTTATTGAGTTGCCTTACATTTCAAAAAAATAGCCCCCAGGTTTGTGTAAGGGCGATGACCCTGGCTATTTCAAGCCTTATGGTTCTTACAAAGTGGAAAAAGGGGGCTTAAATTCCCCCGCCTTAGTTAAACGTCTTTTCCCGGAGAATGGCATACAGGCGCATAAAGCTTTTTGCCAGCCATTCGGATGTAAGTATAAGTATATTGAGAGGCGTACATTTCTTTCAGAGAAGCAGTATCTTGAACTTCCTTTTTATCTTTTTCGGTACTTCCACAAGCAAAAGCCAGAAAAAGCAGAAATAGTAAAGCAGTCTTTTTCATGAAATCTTTGAATTTTAATATCCAGGTAATCACTTTGGAGCATCAAAAAGCATAATTTTTTTGCATCATCCAAGCGCAGGGGCAGAAAAGAATTGATTTTCAGGATTTTTCAAATATTTTGAGCGCTGTGCCGGGCAAAATTTTAAAAATGGCGGACAATACTGATATTCATACCCGCCAGGCCGGAAAAAAAATCGTTTCATTTCACCTTCCATTGCCAAAAGCCTTCTTCGGCGACGGTGTGGACCTTCAGTCCTTTTTTGCGGGCTGCCTGGGCCAGGGTCGCCGCCCGGTACGGCGAAAAGCTGGGGTCGAGCACTAGGGTCTGGAAGCGAAATCCTTCGGGGAAGGCCTCCAATTGATACAGGCTGCGTTTTGCACCACCAGACAATCCCAGCGGGTATTTGCCAGGGCTGCCATTCGTCCGGGCGGGCATAGGCCCGCACAATCAGCAGGGTTTTGCCTTCCCAAACCAGCAGCCCAAAATTGCCCCGAACGCGGTAAGCCAGGGCAGGTTTGTTTTGGGAGAAAAGACCATATTTCACCTCCTGAATCCCCCTCGAGGTCAGAAAGGGCCGCCATGTAAAAGATAAGAATCCGGGATTTTCCCAAATTTTTTCCTCGGCCAGCAAGTAGGCTGTACGGCCATTGAGCACCACCAGATGGGCCTGGCCGGGGGTGTGCAAGATATAAAGTGCCTTTTGCTGGTTTTGCCAATAGGCCCTGGCGCTCATAGAACCCGATACGCCCAACAATGCGATGCAACTCAGTGCCAAATAAATCAACCGGCGGTAGGCCAGCAGGAGCAGGAAGCCAGCAATGCTGGCATAGAGACCCAGCAATTCTACCTCCGTGAGCCACCAACCCTGGCTCAGGGCTCCTGGCAATTGCTGTACGCCCTGCGCAACGGCATTGATAAAGGCCATCATCTTGCCCACTATCCAGCCCAGACCCTCGCCCACATAAGGCAGACCGCTCAAAAAGAGGAAAGCCATTCCACCACAAAGCACCACCCCCAAAAGGGGCAAGACCAGCAAATTGGCCAGTATAAAATAATTAGGAAATTGGTGAAAATAATAAAGCGAGAGGGGCGTGGTGGCTACCTGGGCCGCCAGCGACACACTGGTCAACTCCCAGGCCTTGTCAAGCCAATAGTTGCGCAGGTCCCAGAGGCGATAAATCTTCCCTTGCAGATACACTATCCCCAGCACGGCCAGATAAGACAACTGGAAACTGATGGACCAGAGCAGAAAAGGATTGTAGAGCAATAAGATAAAAGCCGAAAGGGCAATGTTGTTGTAAATCAGGCCCCGCCGACGAAAGGTTTTGGCGGCCAGCACCAGCGAAAACATCAGCACGGCCCGCAGCACGGAGGGACTAAGCCCGGTTACAAAGGCATACAAAAACAAAAGCCCGCTGGCACTCATAAAAAACCAATACTGTCCACCACGCCAGGATTTTAAGCCTTGAAGCAAATAATTGAGTATCAACATCATGATGCCTACGTGCAGGCCCGAAACCGCCAGGATGTGCATCAAGCCCGAACCCGCAAATGACTGGCGCAGGTCTTCGTCCAGTTGGTCTTTTACGCCCAGCAACAGGGCCAGGGCCGTTGCCTGGGCCGCAGGGTCGTGGATGTATTTTTGCAAAATTTTCCGGCCTTGAGCCCGCAGGTGCAAAGCCAGCCCATAGAGATAGCCAGCCCCCGACCGCTCGATGGGCAAGATGGCAAACTGGCCCGCCCGGACAAAATGTTGGTGGTAAATATTTTGAAAATATAAATAGCTCTGGTAGTCAAAGCCCGCCGGATTTTTTAGAGGCGGAACGATTTGTGGGCATCCCCGAATAAGCAAAACGGTGCCGTATTCTGGGGGGAGGGCGGAGTCTGTTTTGGGTAAATAGACCCGAACCAGGCCTGTTGCCTTTTGCCAGCGGCCTTTTTGGCGAATATGACTCACTTCACCCTCGGCGCGGTAGTTTTTAGGGCGGATTTGTACCTCGCTCACCAGGCGCAAACGATAGGCTTCTATTCCCTCGATGGCCTGAAAATGGCCGGGCCAGTGGTGGGCCTCAAACTGATAAGTGCGAAAGGCACCCGCACCAGCCAGCACCAGGGCCGCCAAAAAGCCCAAAACCGGATGAAAAAGCCTTTTTTTTGCGGGGCGACATAAGCCCCCAGGCCAGTGCATATCCGCCGCCGCCGGCCAGGAAAAGCCCCAGGCCCCAGCCCCAATGCCCGTTCCCCAGCTTTTGGGCCACTATGCCCAATGCCAAAAAAGCACAAAGCGCAAAAATATATAAGATGCCCACTGGTGCATAGCCCGCCCCTTGTTGAAAAAGCCTTCTAAAATTAGCTTATCTCCCCAATAATACAAATCATATTTGGGAATTGCAAGGGAAATTGTATTTTTTTAGACCTGGGGGAGTCTGATTTCTTGTTGTGTTTTAAGAAAAGATTGATTTCTGGCACAACCGATGTATGCGGTCATCACCACAGCTTTGGCCCATTGTCCGGTTTTTCGGAAACACACCTTTGCTTGCACAGCAGTTTCTGACACTTCAAAGCGCAAAATTCACATTTCAATCAAAATTTTGCTTTACACCCCGCTTTTCATCTAAATTTATAAATTAGGTGTCTGAATCTAAGCCCGTGTTTGTATCCATGAAGCTTAATAAAACTGAAATTCTTTATATTTTTTGCTTGGCAACCTGTGTTTTTCTCTTGCGGTTCGTAATTCTTTTTTACGATTTGCCATTTTATGTCCTTATCCTCATTTATCCCATCAGCTTTATTACCCTAAGCCTTGTCTGGATAGCCATTCGGAATATACACCACTACCTGGATAAAGTAATGCCATACAATTCGCCTCAATTCGTGTGGCGAATTGTTTTGGAAGTGCTTGCCGGAACGGCCACTGCGCTTGTGATTATCAATTTGATTTTCTTTTTGGCGGGCTATCAAGTTAGTTTTTTTGAAGTCGATCGAAAATTGAGGATAACTACGCACACCTCTGTTGTATTGATTGTTTTGTTGATTAATGCGCTGTTTTTGGGGTATTATTATTTTCAGCATTGGAAAATTGCCCTCGTTCAGGCGGCCAAACTAGAAAAGGAAAAAGCCCTTACCCAAAAATATTTGGCACAATTACAATTTGTTAATTTACAAAATCAGCTCAATCCTCATTTTTTGTTCAATAGTATTACTTCTTTGAACAGTCTGATATTTGAAAATCAACAACTGGCTTCTGATTTTTTGAAGCAGTTGGCAAAAGTGTATCGATATGTTTTACAGCACAAAGAAAAAGAATTGGTGGCATTACAAACGGAACTGACGTTTATTCAAAGTTATTTATCTTTATTAAAGACGCGCTTTGGGGAGGCGTTTCGATATCAAATTGACATAGATGATGCCGCCCTTCAAAAGCAAATCCCGCCCGTAACGCTGCAAATACTGATAGAAAATGCTATCAAGCACAATGTCATGACCCTTGAATCGCCTTTGTGCGTAGAAATAAAATCTGAAGAGGATTACTTGAAAGTGCGTAATAATTTGCAGAAAAAAAGCATTGTTGCCGCTTCCAACAAAATCGGATTAGAAAATTTGAAGTCTTTGTATGGCTTTTTGACAAGTGAAAATATAGAAATCATTGAAAATCATGCATCATTTATCATCAAATTACCCCTTATTTGAAATATGAAAGTTGTCATCCTCGAAGACGAGGCTTTGGTAGCCAAAGACCTTCAAAAAACATTGTTTGAAATAGATACTGCAATTGACATTGTCGCCATTTTGCAAAGCCTTGCTCAAGCCATCAAATGGTTCAAAAACAATCAAACCCCGGATTTGGTATTTTTGGATATTCAACTTTCGGATGGAGTAAGTTTAGATTTATTCAAAAGTGTGCCTTTGACTTGCCCGATTATTTTCACCACGGCATACAGTGAATACGCCATTCGTGCCTTTAAACTCAATAGCATCGACTATTTGCTGAAGCCCATAGAGAAGTCAGAACTTTTGCAGGCTTTGGATAAATTTAAAAAATGGAAAATCCATCATATTGATTTGCAATCGGTCTTAAAGGAACTGACGGAGGTTGAAATCCAAAAAAAATACAAGGAGCGATTTCTGGTACAATTCAAAAACGCACTTGTGCCGCTCTCCGTCCGTGAAATCGCTTGTTTTCAAAAAAACGAATTGATTTTTATTCACACTTTCGAGGGCAAGAAATTTGTCTGTGATGCCGATACCATGGACGAGTTGGAAGAACTGCTCAACCCCGCCGAGTTTTATCGTGCCAATCGCCAGTTTTTGATTCACTTAGACAACATCCACATCCTCAAAGCCACGCACAAAGGCTTGACGGTCTTGCTCAAATCACCCGCTCAGCAGGAAGTGGAAATCAGTCGCGAAAAAGTTACACAATTCAAAAATTGGTTAGCCCCAACTCCTTGACACTTCGAGGACGGTTTGCTACATCTCAAATCGAAATCTTTACATTTCATTTTTTTTAATTTTCTACCTGAAGTGCGTCGCCCATCTTTGCGTGGTCAAATCATAAAAGCGCGTAGATGAAAAATATTGTTTTTCTATTTTGCTGTTTTGTAGCTTTTCCTTGTGCTTCACAGACTTCACTTTCTTCGGTAGATGAAGCGTGGGAAATGGCATTGGCCCATAATCCTGACAAAGAAGTGTATCTGCTCAGAATCAGCCAAGCCAAGCAGGAGTACAAAACCTCCAAAAGTTATTTGTATCCCTCGCTCAGTACCGTATTCAGTGGACAAAACAACTTGCAAATCCCCCAAACACCCGTTCCGGGAATCCTTTTTGGAAGCACGGAGGATTTTGTTTTTACCAAATTTGGCACCCAATTCGCCTACAACGCGGGTCTTCAAATGAGCTATTCGCTTTTTGATTGGCAACAAAAAACACAATCTAATCTGGCAAAGCAGCAAATAGCCCTCAAGGAGGCAGAAATGTTTGCTTTTCAGCAGACTTTAATGGAGCAAGTAGCCCAAAGCTATTATGCAGCCTTGCTTGCGCAAAATTCGCTGGAGATTAGCCGCAGAGATTTGCTCTTGGCAGACTCGTTGGTGCTCTTTGCTACACAAAAACTTTCGGAAGGCTTGATAGACGCTTTAGCACTGAACCAAAGCAAAATCAATCGTCAAACCATCCAAGAAAGTATTTTGCAAAGTCAAAACCTTTTGCAAGAAAGCCACGAGAATTTGAAGCTTATGTTGGGATTGTCTTTACAAGATTCGCTCATTCTGAGAGAAGAAATTGCCGATTTGATAAGCTACGAAGGCATTGATTTGGGGGGATACAAAGACAGGGCGCTGGATGTTTACAAAGCCCAAACCTTACTTTCGGAGTGGGAAATCAAAAATGCCAAATCAAATTATTTTCCCAAAGTTTCGCTTTCTTCTTCTTTGCTCATACAGCAGTTTCGCAATGATTTTGGCATTTCTTTTTCCGGCGATGACTGGCAACCCAATCAGTTCATCACGCTCAACTTTAATCTGCCGATAACCAACCGCGCCAGAGAAGGTGAGTACAAAAACAGCCTTATCAAAAGGCAGATTTCCGAGCTAAGTTACCAAACCGAAGCCCGAAAATCGGAGACCGAAACCCAGGAATTGATGCGTAATTTTTACTACAATTATGATTTGGCAGAGAACAAAAAAACAATGTTTGATTTGTATAACCAAAATTTAACCCTCACCAAACAGAAATATGAACAAGGGCTGACTTCGATGGAGTCATATTTGAAAGTATTTGAGGATTACTTGCGTGCCGAAAATGCTTATATGAGCCAAATGCTCAATTTATTAACGGCGAGGGCTTTCATCAAAGCAAGGAGATAAAGTTCTGGGCCTCAAATGTAGCATTGGATTGACTTATAAAAGTCTCATATTCCTACTTTTTAAAAATTTAAAAAAAATGAAAAAATATCACCTTCTTTTATTTGTCTTGTTCTGCCTGAGTGCCTGTCAATCAGGAGAAGAAACCAAAGCCTTTCGCAAAGACATTGTCGATGCCATCTTTGCCAGTGGCTACCTCATAGCGGACGAGCAGTATTTTGTAACTTCCACTTCCGAAGGTTATTTACAGAAATCTTTTGTCAAAGAAGGAGATACCGTTCACAAAGGGCAGATTTTGTTCACTTTGGCAAATGAAATCTCCCAGACACAGGTGCAAAATGCCCAGGAAAATTATCGCTTTGCTTTGGAAAACAGCAATTCGAGTGCGCCCGCCATTCAGCAAATTCTATTGCAAATTGCTCAGGCCCAGGAAGTTGCACGGGTTGATTCGGTGAATTATGCCCGATATGCCAATCTTGTCAAGACCAATGCCGTTGCGCGGGCCGATTACGAAAAAGCGGCTTTGGCTTATCAAAATTCTCAAAATCAGGTACGTATCTTGCAAAAAAACCTCGCCGATTTGCAACGAAATGCAGCTTTGCAGGTCGCGAATACACAGGCACAAGTCAGCATCGAGTCCCAAAACAATCAATATTACACCTTAACAAGTGAATTAGACGGGCAAGTCTTGCAAATCATGAAAAACAATGGCGAACTGGTGCGTAAAGGCGAAACCTTATCCGAAATAGGCGCAGGCAAACTCATCATCAGGCTGTTGGTGGCCGAAGAAGACATCAACCGGATACAATTAGGTCAAATCGCCTTTGTAGCCCTCAACACCGACAAAAACGCCACACACAAAGCCAAAATCAGCCGGATTTATCCGGCATTTGATAACAAAGAACAGGCCTTTGTTGTGGAAGCATTGTTTGTAGATAGCCCCAAAAACCTAAAATCTGGCACACAACTACAGGCAAATATCATCATTGCCGAAAAGAAAAATGCTTTGCTGATGCCTGCCCAACTGCTGCAACGTGGGGATTCGGTGCAAATCAAAGGCAGCGGCAAAAAACGGCGGTAAAAATCGGAATTCGTACCCTCGAGTGGGTAGAAATACTTTCGGGAATTTCGGAAAATGACCTTATCAAGAATTGATACTTGGTCCCTTGTCCGTAGGTTTGTGATAAAAATAGTAAATTGGTGCATAAAATTTTAAAAAAATGCAATTAAACCCTGTCCAATTAGAGCTGATTAAGCTATTTAGCTTTCAAAGTCTTGACGAACAAGACCTACAAGCCATCAAAAAGCTACTCACAGCCTATTTATCTCAAAAGCTGGTACAAGAAGCGGATAAAGTTTGGGATAAAGAAGAATTTAGCAATGA
Source organism: Microscillaceae bacterium (assembly GCA_012031215.1). Lineage (GTDB taxonomy): Bacteria > Bacteroidota > Bacteroidia > Cytophagales > Microscillaceae > JAAUUB01. The sequence continues at coordinate 16,685 of JAAUUB010000052.1, forward strand.
GTTAATGGATGAATGGCTCAATGAAGATAACCAAGAATGAAAATAGTATTGGATACAAATATCTTGGTGAGCAGCCTTTCGAGTCGCTCAAAGTATCATGCTATCTATCAGGCTTTGGTTGAAGGTAAATATGACCTGTATCTTACAAGCGATATTTTGCTGGAGTATGAAGAAATCATCTCGCAAAAGTATGGAAATGTAATTACACAGATTTTTCTTGATTTGATACATGAAGCACCCAATGTACATCAGATAAATGTATATTATCAATGGGAGTTCATCACCTTAGATAAAGATGATAATAAATATGTGGATTGCGCTATTGGAGCAGGTGCAGATTATTTGGTAAGCGAAGATAGGCATTTTCAAGTCTTGAAAATGGTCGTTTTTCCAAAAGTACAAGTAATCAGCATAGCTGACTTTGTAAAATTACTTGCTGATGGATAAAGACTGCTGTTTCTTTTCACGAAAAAATATTTGAACAAAATAACAATGATTTCACACACCAATCAACAAATCGCTTGGGTACATCTTACATCGCGCCTCCGACAGACTTTTGTGGCGATTCTTGGTGTTACATTTGGTATCTCTATGTATGTCTTTATGAATAGTTTTATGACTGGAGTAAATGACCTGCAATCCGACTTGGTTTTTACAACAATCTCGCATGTCAGAATCTATAATGATGTGCCTCGCCAGAAAGAAAATATATTGAAAAAAAATTTTCAAGAAGCAAAAGCCATCCATATCCGCAACGAAAAACAAATTCTTTACCAGGAGGGCATTAAAAATGCGAATGAAATCACGGATTTCCTCGAGAAACAACCCGAAGTGATAGCCACTACGCCACAGGTGAATGTGAGTGTGTCGTTCAGAAGCGGCTCCAACAATATCAACGGCATTCTTTCGGGCGTAGAGGCGGAGGGCGAAGACCGGCTTTTCAATATGACCAACAACATGCGGGAAGGAAAATGGAGTCAGTTGAAGTATCAGGCAAATGGCTTAATCATTGGCAATGTAATGGCAGAAGAAATGAATCTGAAAGTGGGGGATAATCTGACGGTACAGACTTTTGACGGTATTTCGCGGAATTACACCATCATCGGGATTTTTCAAACCTACACCAAAACCATAGACCGTACCAAGGCCTACCTCAATATCGCAAGTGTCCGGCAACTGATTTCCAAAAACAGAGGCTATGCTACGGATATACAGGTGAATATCAAAAATTTTGATGCCACTAGTCTGTTTAGCAACAAACTGACGGCCTTGCTCCCTTTTCAAGTCGAGAAGTGGCAGGCCGCCAACGAGCAGTTAGATGCGGCAAACACGATTCGGGGAATTTTGGCTTTGGCCGTTTCCCTTACGATATTGATAGTGGCCGGCTTTGGCATTTACAACATCATGAATATGACTGTCAATGAAAAAATCAAGGAAATTGCCATTCTCAAAGCGATGGGCTTCGGAGGAAATGACATTGTGCAAATATTTCTCTTGCAGGCAATCGCCATTGGCTTCATTGGGGGTTTGACGGGTTTGCTTTTGGGTTTTGGTTTGGCAAATGTCATTGACCAGATTCCATTCAAATTGGCAAGTTTCAATACCTTGCCAATGGCTTATCGTGCAAAGGATTATCTGCTGGGTTTTGCCTTTGGAATGCTTATTACTGGTTTTGCGGGTTACCTACCCGCGCGTAAAGCCTCAAAAGTAGATCCGGTGTCAATTATTCGGGGATAAAAGCAGATTCTAACAAAGATATTTAATGTTAAATGCGATGAAAACGATTTTAAAAACAGAAAAACTCAGCAAATATTTTCACCAACCGCAGACATTTCAGGTCTTGAAAGAATTGACTTTTGAGGTGAAAGAGGGCGAATTTTTGGCATTGATTGGCAAATCTGGCTCAGGAAAATCTACTTTGTTGTATGTCTTATCTACGATGGATACCGATTATGAGGGGGCTTTGGAAATAAAAGGCGAAAAACTTACTGGCAAAAGCCAAAACGAACTCGCCGCTTTTCGCAACGAACACATCGGCTTTGTGTTCCAATTTCATTACCTCCTGCCCGAATTTTCCGCCTTGCAAAACGTGATGCTGCCCGCTTTGAAACTGGGCAGGTGTACCAAAGAAGAAATAGAGGCAAAAGCCTACAACAACTTGGATTTGCTTGGGCTAAAACCACAAGCCCTCAAAAAAGCGAGCCAACTTTCGGGTGGTCAACAACAAAGGGTTGCCATCGCAAGGGCTTTAATCAATGACCCCGCCGTCATTATGGGCGATGAGCCTACGGGGAATCTGGATTCCAAAAATACGGATGTGGTCTTTGGCATTTTCAAAGAATTGGCAAAAGAACGCGGACAGACCATCATTGCCGTAACCCACGATGATGATTTTGCCGCCAACTGCGACAGGATTATCGAGATGTCAGATGGTGCTCTGATTAGGTAAAGCATGTTTTTCACCTTCTCAGTGGGAGCAGGTGCAATGTATTTTCATTTTTTTTAAATCTTTTCACAATTCACAATTTTAAAATTCATTTATTTATGAAAAATTTATTTGTATTAATGGGCTTATTTTTGTGTGTGCAGGTCGCTTTTGCACAAAAATCGACCGATAATTTTGAAGGAAAGTGGAAAAGCGAGGATGGGCAAATCATCGAAATCACTAAAAATGAGGGTGTTTTTTTGGGCACAGCTAGTAAAAATGGAAAAAAGTCGTGATTTTAGAAGACATACAATTCAAAGAAAGCAAATGGAAAGGCAAAATCAATAATCCTAAAAAAGGGGTAACGGCCAACTGTGAACTTCTTTTGGAAAATGGCAATAAGTTGAAAATAGTCGCCAAAAAAGGCGCTATGAGCAAAACCGTGTACTGGACTAAGCTAGACTAAAACAATATTTTTGCTTGAGGGGACCTTCCCCACGCTTTTTCTCAGTCAGGCAAGGTATAAAAAAGTTTGCGTAATCATTTGCTGAATTTACGTGTTTCTTTTTGACCTTGCCTGATTTTTTTCCCCGTCTTGCATCTGTGCAAATTTTTGTTTTGAAATAATCACATATCATTTTTGGCTAGGCTGAGGTTTAATGGCAGGTTATCCTAATTTTTTGTGAAAAAATCTGGGCGAGTTTGATGAAACTGTCTCTGGACACAAAAAAACCTTCCCCGACGCGTAGGTGGGGAAGGTGAGGAAAAAATTCGTTTATAAAGGAATGTTGCCGTGTTTTTTGCGGGGCAGGGTAGCGGCTTTGTTTTCCAGCATGGCAAAGGCCCGGATAAGTTTTTGGCGGGTTTCTTCGGGCCGGATGACCTCGTCAATAGTAGCCCGGCGCGCCGGTAGGGGTAGCAATTGCGCGTGTATTCATCCACCTTTTCGTTGAGCTTGGCTTCGGGGTCTTCGGCGGCTTCTATTTCGTGTTTAAAGATGATTTCGGCGGCTCCTTTGGCTCCCATCACCGCGATTTCGGCAGTGGGCCAGGCATAGTTCATATCGGCGCCAATGTGTTTAGAGTTCATCACATCATAGGCCCCACCATAGGCTTTGCGGGTGATGACCGTTACGCGGGGCACGGTTGCTTCGCAAAAAGCATAGAGGAGCTTGGCGCCATTGGTGATGATGCCGTTCCATTCTTGGTCGGTGCCGGGCAGAAAGCCAGGCACATCTTCAAACACCAGCAAAGGCACATTGAAAGAATCACAAAAACGGACAAAACGGGCGGCTTTATTGCTGGCTTTGATGTCGAGCACTCCAGCCAGCACGGCAGGTTGGTTGCCTACAATGCCAATGCTGCGTCCGGCAATGCGGGCAAAACCGACCACGATGTTTTCGGCGTAGTTTTTATGGACTTCAAAAAGCTGCCTTCATCAATCACCCCCTCAATCACCTCGCGCATATCATAGGGTTGGTTGGGGTTGGCGGGTATCAGTGCATTAAGTTTAGGCCGGGCTTCGTCCTGGCCCTGGGCATAGGGCAGAAGGGGGGCCGTTTCTTCGCAGTTTTGGGGGATATAGCTGAGCAGGTGTTTGATGTCGTCAATGCATCGGGCTTCGTTGGCACTAGCAAAGTGAGTTACGCCGCTTTTGCTGCTGTGGGTACTGGCCCCCCCGAGTTCTTCGGACGAGACTTCTTCGTTGGTAACGGTTTTGACTACCTTAGGCCCCGTAACGAACATATAGGAAGTGTTTTCGACCATGAGGATAAAATCAGTGATGGCTGGCGAATAGACCGCGCCGCCCGCGCAGGGGCCCATAATGGCCGAAATTTGGGGAATCACCCCTGAGGCCATTGTATTGCGGTAAAAAATATCGGCATATCCGGCCAGCGAAACCACCCCTTCCTGAATCCTGGCCCCACCCGAATCATTCAGCCCGATGACAGGTGCGCCATTGCGCATCGCCAGGTCCATAATTTTGCAGATTTTTTCGGCAAAAGTTTCTGAGAGTGAGCCACCAAACACCGTAAAATCCTGAGAAAATACATACACCAAACGGCCCTGCACCGTTCCGTAGCCCGTGATGACCCCGTCGCCGAGGTAATGTTCCTTATCGAGGCCAAAATCTTTGCCCCGATGAGTGACAAACTTGCCAATTTCTTCAAAAGAGCCTTCATCCAGTAATAAATCAATGCGCTCGCGGGCAGTGAGTTTGCCTTTTTTGTGCTGGCCCTCAATGCGGGCCGCACCCCCGCCCAGGAGTGCTTCCTGATTCTTTTGCTCGAGAATCCCGAATTTTTCTTCCAGGCTTGAATAAGGGGCGATATGTCGGTTCGTGCTTTGTTCCATATTGAGGAAAGTCTTAATTCTTAATAGAATAGATTGGGTTTAGGCCACAAATATTCTAAAAAAAAAGTAAAACTTTGATTGGGCGGCTTGTTTTTTTAATGCAACCGGAGGGGTCTTTTTTTCGAGGGATAGCGGTCTTCACAAGTTGCTAAGGGCTTAAATCAGAAATTTAGCGAAGATAAGCGGGATTGTAGGCTTTATTTTGAGGCACATGGCTTTCTTGGGTCTGTTTAGGTGCTCGGGAAGCAAAGAGAAAGAGATGGCACTTATGAAGAAAAACACGGACGGTGCCGTGTTTTTGCTTGGATAAGGACAATTAGGATTTTCAAAAGAAAAATAGCGAGGTTTTTGGTGGCCGAAGCAATCCGTTTTAGCGCGGCTCAGCGACCTCAAAATTAATTTTCAGGCCTTTGATTTTACGATTTTTCATCTCGCGCATTACTTTTTCAGCATCTTTGGGGCGAAGCTCCACATAGGCGTGTTGCTCATACAAGTCAATCTGGCCAATTTGCGAGCCTTTGATGCCCAGTTCGCCCGTGATGGCTCCGACGATATCGCCCTTGTTGATTTTTTGTTTTTTTCCGGCATTCATAAAGAGGCGCTTCATTTCGCCATTTGAATCGGTAAAACTCCGTCGTTCGCGCCGTTCGCCGTTACGACTTTCCTGTTCGTGGCGGGCTGGGCGTTTTTCTTCATAGGATTCCAGGTTTTCGGTTTCGCCTTGATAGACGGGCACCTGGGCATATTGCTGGATAAGAACGGCAATCAAATCCTGGGCTTCATAGCCCTCATTGAGGAGTTGTCCGGCCATTTCAAGGTAAGCATCGGGTTGGGTCAGGGCCAGGGCTTCGCGCATTTTTGCAAGAAGTCTTGCTGGCGCGAGGCCACCATTTCTTTTTGGGTAGGGATGTGTCCCTTCTTAATCTGGGTTTTGGCATAGCGCTCTATATCCCGGAGTTTTTGCAGGTCGCGGCCAATGGCAAAGGTAAAAGCCATCCCACTTTTGCCGGCCCGGCCAGTGCGTCCTATGCGGTGCACATAGTATTCGGGGTCAAGCGGGGTATCAAAGTTAAAGACGGCCTCTACTTCGGGAATGTCAAGCCCCCGGGCCGCCACATCTGTTGCCACCAAGACCGCAATCTGACCCTTGCGAAATTTCTGCATCACGGTATTGCGCTGGGCCTGACTCAGGTCGCCGTGCAGGCTTTCGGCCAGGTACTGGTGTTCGCGCAAGGCTTCACATACTTCGTCTGCACGTAGCTTGGTGTTGCAAAACACCAGCATAGATTTAAAATTATAATGCGTGATGAGCCGGATGAGCAAAGGGATTTTCTGGGCGATTTTGATAGCGAAGAAAGACTGCTCTATGGATTGGCCGGTGAGTTCCTGGCTCACTACTTTTACCAGTTCAGGATTGCGCTGGTATTTGCGGGTGAGGTCCATGATGGGCTTGGGCATGGTGGCCGAGAAAAACACCGTTTGGCGTGATTCGGGCATTTCGCTCAGAATCCGCTCAATGTCTTCTTTGAAGCCCATGTTGAGCATTTCGTCGGCTTCATCCAAAATCACGGTTTGGAGGCGGCTCAGGTCAAGCGTGCCCCTTTGGAGGTGGTCAATGAGGCGGCCGGGAGTGCCCACCACGATTTGAGCTCCGCGTTTCAAAACCGACATTTGGCGGGTAATAGAATCACCGCCATAGATAATGGCCGTTTGGATAGCGGGCATAAACTTAGACAGTTTCTCAAACTCTTTGGCCACCTGGATGGCCAGCTCGCGGGTAGGGCATACAATCAGGGCTTGTGGATACTTGGCTTGGGGCTGAAGGCGCTCAAGAGCCGGAATGGCAAAAGCGGCGGTCTTGCCTGTGCCGGTTTGGGCTTGTCCAATGACATCGCGGCCCTCGAGTAGCAAAGGAATGGCCGCCGTTTGGATGGGCGTGGCTTCGGTAAAACCCATCTCAGCAATGGCATTTTGGACTTCTTCGGAGAGAGGAAGCGAAAGGAAAGGAATCGTTTTCATGAAATGATGTTAAAAATTCAGGTGGGAGGCTTACAACATTTTGGTAATCGGCACACCTTAGCTTTGCAAAGTTAGAGATTTATTTCGGAATATTGTTTTGAAACCAACAAGCCAGCGGAGAACCGGGCCGCATTTTTTTTGGGATTTAAACAAAAAAAAAGAAAAACTTGAATTATAAAACCAAGTCCTTTTTTTTATACGCAAATATTCTTTGGAAGAATACCCGGATTTGTTTTATCTCAAGGTATGAACAAGATTTATTGAGACACTTAATGCGCTTGGCCTTTGATTTTCACCCCCATCACCAACATATCATCTATCTGGGCGTGGTCGCCGAGCCAGTCATTAATGGTTTGCTCCACCATTTCTTTTTGGGTAGGCAAATCAAAAGGATGGATGCGGGAGAGCAATTCACGAAAGCGGCGGCGCATAAATTTGCCCTTAGGGCCAAACTGGTCCTGGTAGCCATCAGTGTAGAGGTAAAATGTGAGCGGCAGGCGATGGGGTTCCAGAAGCAGGGTATGCTTTATAAAGGGGCGGTCTTGCTGCAAGACATTGAATCCCCCGATGATGGCTTTGCTGCCTTTGAGCTCCAGAAGCTGGGGGTTTTCGTTTTCAATATAAAAAAGTGAGTTTTCGGCGCCGGCATATTCCAGCTTAGGAGTGCCCAGGATTTCCTCATAACCGGGGGGATATTGCTCTATGGTGCAGATGGCAATGTCCATTCCGTCGTGGTTTTTTGTTTTTTGCTGACGCAATACCTTGCGCACCCGGCGGCGCAGCTCTTCCAGAATTTTATCGGGCTCCGTGATGTTGCGTCCTACGACGATTTCGTTGAGCAAATCATTGCCAATCATACTCATAAAGGCCCCCGGAATGCCGTGCCCGGTGCAGTCGGCCACGGCCAAAATAGTCTTATACTTTTTCTGGGCCACCCAATAAAAATCGCCGGACACAATATCGCGGGGACGATACATCACGAAATAATTTTGCAAAGCCTCTGTGAGTTCTTCGTGCGGGGGGAGGAGCGCTTCCTGGATGCGTTTGGCATAGGTAATGCTGGAAGTGAGGTCGAAGTTCTTCTTTTCAATCACTTTTTTCTGCTCCGAGATTTCGCCATTGGCGTGTTGGAGATTTTCTGCGATTTGGGTGATTTCTTCTTTTTGGGCTTCTATCTGGCGGGTAATTTTTTGGTTATAGCGGTAGTTGCGATAGAGCAAAAGGAGGATAGTGCTAATCAGGACCAGGGCAACCCCGGAGCCATAGAGCAAAATGGCTTGCAGGCGGTTTTCTTCGGCCTGAATTTTTTGGATATTTTTCAGATTTTCAATTTCCAGCGTTTGCTTCTCCGATTCATAGCTTTCGCGGAGGTTATTGATGCTTCGGCTGTTTTCTTCGGTAAACAAAGAATCGCGCCAAAGCATATTTTGGGTTTGGTATTGAAATGCGCGGGGATAATCCAACTGGCGGGCATAGATACGGGCCAGGAGGGCACTGGCTTCCTGGGCAATTTTCCTGGATTGAAATTGCTGGCCCATCTGCAAACTTTGCCGGGCATATTTTTCAGATTCGGAGAGCTGCCCACGCAAAAATAGGCCTCCGCCAGGTTGCGCAGGCCTTGGGCCTTGCCGCTCATATCTTCCTCGGGAAGCAGTTGGAGGGATTTTTGCGCAAAGCGGAGCGACTCTTCCCCATCCATTTTTTTTAGGTAAATGTTACTCATACTGGCATAGACGGTGGCCAGGCCCCGGCGGTCGTCCAGGCTGAGGCGAAGTTCGGCACACTCACTAAAGTACCGCAAGGCTTCCTCATAGTTGCTCCGGGCTTCTTCTACTTCACCCAGCCGCAGGTAGCCATAGGCAATGCCTTGCCGGTCGTTCAATTCTTCAAAATCCTGATGGCTTTCTGTATATATTTTCGGCATTGTCGTGGT
>JAAUUB010000053.1 GCA_012031215.1 Microscillaceae bacterium
AGATGATGCAGAAAAAGAATACCTTCACTGACTTTATTGCCTGTGCCGAACACCTGATTGCCGAAAAATTTACTTCGCCCGAACACCTCTTTGCCCAGGGAGGCAGTGCCGGCGACTGCTCATGGGTGCTGTGATGAATATGCGCCCCGATTTGTTTAAGGGAATGATTGCCGATGTGCCTTTTGTAGATGTGGTAACGACGATGCTCGATGAAAGCATTCCCCTCACCACCGGCGAATATGACGAATGGGGCAATCCGAACGAAAAAGCCGCCTACGATTATATGCTCTCCTACTCGCCCTATGACAATGTAAAGGCCCAGGCTTATCCTAATCTGCTGGTAACTACGGGCTTCCACGATTCGCAGGTGCAGTATTGGGAACCGGCCAAGTGGGTGGCCCGGCTTCGTGAGCGCAAGACGGACCAAAACCTACTCCTGCTCAAAACAGATATGGAAGCCGGACACGGCGGAAAAACCGGGCGCTTTAAGCCATTTTATGATGCCGCCTTTGAATATGCCTTTATGCTGATGCTGGCCGGGAAAACCGAATAAGCCCTTCTGGAAGGTTTGTGTGCGCCTCTTGGAGCACGCAAACTTTTACCCCGCTTTCTGAGGGTTTTCTTCTTGGAAAAAATAAAAACCGGTTTTCTGATGCCTTGTGCAGACGCTTGTAAGCCCCCAGACTACAAAACGGGCTTGCTTTCCTTTTACCCTTAATTCATCCGCGTCTTTGCCTCCAAAGGGCTTTGTGATTAGGGCTTCCTTTGTATTTTTGGCCCAGGATAAAATCAAGATTGGCCCATGCCTAAAATCAGTGCCGTGCTCATTACCCTCAACGAAGCCCTCAATCTGCCCCGGGTGCTGGCTTCGGTACAATGGTGCGACGAAATGGTGGTGGTAGATTCGGGCAGTACCGACAACACCCTTGCCCTGGCCCAGTCACTGGGGGCCAAAACATTTTACAATAAATTTGAGGGCTATGGTCCGCAAAAACACTTTGCCGTAAGTCAGGCCTGCCACGACTGGGTGCTGATTGTAGATGCCGACGAAGAGGTCAGCCCAGGCCTGGCCCAGGAAATCCAGGCTATGATGAAAAACGAAACCATTGCTTTTCAGGGCTTTCGCCTGCCCCGCGATTTTGTGTTTATGGGCCGGGTGATGCGCTACGGCGGTTTGCACGGCGAAATGTATCTCAGGCTTTTCAACCGAAAGTTTGGCAACTTCAACGACAAGAAAATTCACGAAAGCGCCATTATTGAAGGAAAAATTGGCCGTTTAAAAGGCCGGCTGATGCACTACAGCTACCGGCACCTGGAGGATTATTTTCAAAAGTACAACCACTACACCAGCCTGGCTGCCCGCGACCTGCACCAAAAAGGCAAAAAAACCGCCCCCTGGAAGATTTACCTGCGCTTTCCCTTCACTTTTTTCAATTGTATATCCTGCGGGGCCTTATCCTGGATGGCTTTCCGGGCTTTGTCTGGGCCTTTGTTTCGGCCACCTACCCGGTGATAAAATATACCAAGCTTTACGAATGGCAAAAAGGCCTTCGCAAGGAATGAATTTTTATTTTCGTTTGCAGGGCCAGTCGCGATATACCTCATCGGAGAGTTTAGCCCACTGGAAGCCGCCCTGTTGGCCGGCCAGCAGTTGCTCGCCAAAGGTCTTCCCCAGGCCTGGGTGGCAGCCTATCAGGATGGGGTGCGGGTGAAGAGTAAGCCGGAAGCCTTGCAGTCTTCACTTTGATTGTATTTTTAGTACAATTAAACAAGGCAAGCCTTGGCTATGGCCAGGCAAGTGATTCGCGGGTGGTGTATGCCTTGCCCACCACTTTGAAAAAAATCCCCGAAAACTTCAAATGCACGGTATTGGTTTCGCAAGGACATAAAAAGGACTATGTAAGCCTTCCCTATCCTTGCAAAACCACTTTAAAGGAAAACGATTAGCCCTTTCTTCGTTTCCCCAAAGTTTAGCCGGGTTTTTTCCTTTGTCCTGCCCAGGGCTTATTCGCCGGGCTGGTAGGTAAATTCCTGAAACTGCTCATCAGACCAGGTCAGGTTGACTTTGTCTTCCACTATGCCCAGTTTTATTACTTCGGGGCTGTCTGGAAAAGAAATATCGGCGGTGTAGCCCGAAATTTCCCCACCCGAAAATTCCTGCTTGATAATCTTCAAACGGATAGGATTTTCATCCGCCGTGCTCCAATACCAAATCCCCCGGATGACATTTTTTTCCGGGTCGGTATCGACTTGTAGCCATTCGCTGGCCACACCGGGCCGAAATCCATCCGAGCGATAAATAAGTCCGACCGGCTCGGCGGTGTCTTGTTCTACTTCCGGGCTTTTTTCTTCGTTTTCAGCCGCTTCTTTCTCCGAAGCAGAAGCGGTTTCTTTGGTCGAGTCCGCATTGTTGCTTGTTTCGGTGCTTTTTGGCTGACAAGCGGCTAACAGCAAAAGAAGGAAAAATAGCAAATAAGAACCGTCTTTTCTTGTCATAAAAATAAAAGTTTGGGTTTTGAAATAAATGTGATAAAAGCTTTCAAAATTAAGAATAAAAGGTTTTGGCCGCCCTCCATCCGGCAAAATCTGGCTAAAATATCGCCAAACTTTTGGGTCTATCTTTAGTTTTGCCCTTGGTTGGCAAGCGCATCCAAAATTTTATCTTTTTCAATAATGATGACCAAAAATCAATCCTCGGCCATTGTGATTGGGGCCGGCATTGCGGGACTGGCCGCTTCTATTCGTCTGGCTCTCAAAGGCTTTTCGGTGCTGGTGCTGGAAGCCAATGCCTATCCGGGAGGCAAACTTTCGGAAATAGAAGAAAAAGGCTATCGCTTTGATGCCGGGCCTTCATTGTTTACGATGCCGCAATACGTGGATGAGTTATTTGCCCTGGCGGGAAAAAATCCGCGGGATTATTTTCATTACCATCGCCTGCCCCTGCTGTGCAAATATTTTTATGAAGATGGCCTGGTGCTGGAAGCCCACGCCGAGCCCGAAAAATTTGCCCGGGAAGTAGAGGAGAAAATGGGTGAGCCTGCTGAAAATATTTTGCGTTTTTTGACAAAAAGTGCGGAAAAATACCAGCTTACCAATGAGGTCTTCTTGGAAAATTCCCTGCATCGCCTGCAAAACTACTTCAGCAAAGCGACGGGGTGGGGCTTGATCAATTTTCATAAACTGGATGCCTTTGAAACCATGCACGCGGTCAATCAGCGTAGTTTTCGTGACCCGCGCCTGGTGCAGTTCTTCAATCGCTATGCCACTTACAATGGCTCTAATCCCTATCAAACGCCGGGCACGATGAACATCATTCCGCACCTGGAGTTTGGCATTGGGGCCTATTTTCCCAAAGGGGGGATGTACCAAATTACCCAAAGCCTGGTGCGTTTGGCCCAAGACCTGGGGGTGGTGTTCCAGTTGGGCTGCCGGGCCGAAGAAATAATACACCAAGGTCCAAAGGTGGAGGGAGTGCGCTATCGCCAGTCTGATGGGCAGGAAAATATCCTCCGGGCCGACTGTGTGGTGAGCAATATGGACATTGTGGGCACCTACCGGCATCTCCTGCCTCGGCTCAAGGCTCCGCGGCGCTTGGTATCCCAGCCCAAATCCAGCTCGGCCATCATCTTTTACTGGGGCGTGCGGCAGTCATTTCCTGCATTAGCCTTGCACAATATCTTTTTTAGCCAGGACTATCAGGCGGAGTTTGCCAGTATGTTTGAAAGCCAGTGGATACACCCCGACCCAACGGTCTATCTGAACATCAGCGCCAAAGAAGCGCCCGAAGATGCGCCACCGGGCTGCGAAAACTGGTTTGTGATGGTCAATGCGCCCAATAATGCGGGCCAGGATTGGGACAAGCTCATTGCCCAGGTACGCCGGAGCGTGCTCAAAAACTGAGCCGTTTGTTGCAAACCGACCTGGAAGCCTTGATAGAAGTGGAACAGATACTAGACCCCCGGCGCATAGAGCAAAAAACATCCAGTGTGCAGGGGGCCTTGTATGGCAATAGCTCCAACAATCGCTTCGCGGCCTTTTTGCGCCATGCCAATTACTCCAGCCGGGTGAAGGGCTTGTATTTTTGCGGCGGCAGTGTGCATCCGGGCGGGGGCATTCCGCTCAGTTTGCTTTCGGCCAAGATTGCCACCGATTTTATTCATCCACAGTAAGCCACTGGTTTACAAGTAATTATATGAATAATTGCCTCAGCTCCGGGGCAATTCTGATTCGCGCGTGCTATCTTCACGCATTCTTTGTAGCTTTGTATCCCATAAGTACCCATACAATCTTACTTATGGCAGAGGCTAAACACATCTTCGTAACGGGCGGCGTTACATCATCGCTCGGTAAAGGCATTATTGCTTCCTCGCTGGCCAAGCTTTTGCAGGCACGGGGTTTTTCGGTAACCATTCAAAAGTTTGACCCTTACATCAATATTGACCCCGGCACGCTCAACCCCTATGAGCACGGCGAATGTTATGTAACCGATGATGGGGCCGAAACCGACCTGGACCTGGGCCATTATGAGCGTTTTTTGAATATACCTACTTCACAAGCCAATAATATCACCACTGGCAGGATTTATTATAATGTCATTACCAAAGAAAGAGAGGGGGCTTATCTAGGCAAAACGGTACAGGTGATTCCCCACATCACCGACGAAATCAAGCGAAATTTTTGCTGCTGGACGAAACGGGCAAATACGATATGGTCATCACAGAGATAGGCGGCTGTGTGGGCGATATTGAATCCTTGCCTTTTATTGAAGCGGTTCGGCAGGTGAAGTGGGACCTGGGCGCGCACAATGCCATTGTGATACACCTCACCCTGGTTCCCTACCTCAAATCTGCCGGGGAATTGAAAACCAAGCCTTCCCAACATTCGGTCAAGCAGCTTTCGGAGGCTGGCATTCAGCCCGACATTTTGATCTGCCGTTCAGAATATTCCATTCCAGCCGAGGTACGTCGCAAGCTGGCCTTGTTTTGCAATGTGGATGACGATTCTGTGATTGAGGCCCTGGATGCCGCCACCATCTATGATGTGCCCTTGCTTATGCAAGCCGAAAAGCTGGATGAGCGGGTATTGGAAAAACTACACCTGCCCCTGGACACCCCGCCCAACCTGCAACGCTGGAGCCAATTTGTGCACAAGGTCAAAAATCCCCGTGAAACTGTTCAGGTGGGGCTGGTGGGAAAGTATGTAGAGCTGCACGATGCTTATAAGTCCATCGCCGAGGCTTTTATCCACGCCGGGGCGGTGCATAGCTGTCGGGTGCAGGTGCGTTGGATTCAATCTGAGTATCTTCTGGCTGATAATATCGCCGAAAAACTGGGTGGTCTTCAGGGCATATTGGTGGCGCCGGGCTTTGGCGACCGGGGCATAGAGGGCAAGATACAAGCGGTGCGTTATGCCCGCGAAAACCAGATTCCTTTTTGGGGATTTGCCTGGGAATGCAATGCGCCACCGTGGAGTTTGCCCGCCATGTGCTGGGGCTCAATGCTGCCTCTACCGAGATGGACGCCCAAACCCCTCATCCGGTTATTGGCCTGATGGAAGACCAGAAAAACCTGACCCAAATGGGCGGCACCATGCGCCTGGGGGCCTATGCCTGCCGCCTCAAAGGCGGCACTAAGGTCTATAAAGCGTATCAAAAACCCGAAGTGCAGGAACGCCACCGACACCGCTACGAGTTCAACAATGCTTACCTGCATCAGTTTGAAGAAGCCGGGATGATTTGCTCGGGCATCAATCCCGAGTCCCGATTGGTCGAAATTATTGAACTCAAAGAGCATCCCTGGTTTGTGGGCACACAGTTTCACCCCGAACTCAAAAGCACGGTCGAAAATCCCCACCCGCTGTTTGTGAGTTTTATTGAGGCGGCCCGCCACCATTCTTTGGCACACGAAAAGGCATTGTCATAAAAAAAAACTATTTTTGCTCATTGAAAAGTAATCATAACCCAAAGACCGAGACCCATACTACCCCTACACAATAAAAATGGGGTAAAAACCACAAGATATGGATAGAAACTATCTGACCGGATTGATGCTCATCTTTTTATTGCTGGCCATCTATTTTCAGTATTCGGCTCCCGAAACTCCGGCCTCGAAAAAGACGGATGACCCTGCAAAAGAGGTATTTGAAAAACAAGAGGCGGTGCTGAAAGCCACCGGAGAAGCCCCTCTCGAGATGGACTCGGCCACCCGGCAAAAGAATTATGGCGCTTTTGCGGCCCTGGCCCAAGGCAAGGCCCAAAGCTTCAAAATAGAAAATGAGGTGATGGAAGCCCACTTCAATACCCGTGGCGGACGCATTGAAAAGGTAGTGCTTAAAAAATATCGCACCCACGACCAAAAGCCACTGGTGCTTCTGGCCCCGCGCCAGAGCGGGATGCAAATGGAAGTGAAAGCCCAAAAAGGAGGCTGGATTGACCTTTACACCCTCTATTATACTACCCCGGCCCAGCCCAAAGTGCTTAAAAAAGGGGAAACAACCGAAATTCGCTTTACCGCCACGCTTAAGCCGGGCCAAACCATAGAGCATATTTACAAGCTTTCGGGCCAAAGCTATGCCATTGACTACCAGGTAAAGCTCAAAGGACTTGAAAAGCTGGTATCGAGCCAGGCCCCAGCCCGCTTTTACTGGATAGACCAGATGCAAAAGCTGGAATCGGATATGTATTATGCCCGCTACTACGCCACCATCAATTACTCTACGGCCCAGGAAGAATACAATTATCTCAACTGGCCTTCCGAAGCCGAAGAAAAAATAAATTTTGAGCAGGAAAAGCTGCATTGGTTCAGCTTTAAGCACCGCTTTTTTAATGCTTCTATCATTGCCCCCCACCGCAATCTGCAAAATGTGCGGTTGATATGCTCTACCCCAAGCCAGGACCCTCAGGTGGTGAAAGTGGCTCAGGCCTATGCCGATATTCCGGCCCTGGACTTAAAGAATGGCAAAGCCCAGTTTCAGTTTTTTTTCGGGCCCAATCATTATCCGACCCTGAGAAGCCTCAAAGTGAGCAATTTTGACAAAAATGTGCACCTGGGCTGGGCTATTTTTGGCTGGGTCTCCAAGTTTGTGATTATCCCGCTTTTCATTGCCCTCGAGGGTTCATCAGCAATTATGGCGTGCTGATTATCCTGATGGTGCTGATTATCAAAACCGTTTTGCTGCCCCTGACCTATAAGTCGTATCAGTCTATGGCCAAAATGCGGGTAATGAATGAACTGCTTCAGCCCGAACTGGAAAAATTTAAGGCCGAAAAAGGCATTCAGGGCAAAAGTATGATGGCGATGAGTGCCGAGGACCAGCGCCTGGTCAATCAAAAGCAAATGGAGCTCTACAGCGAACTGGGCAGCAGCCCTTTTGCGGCGATGAGTGGTTGTATTCCTCTGCTCTTGCAAATGCCGATTTTGCTGGCCTTGTTCATCTTCTTTCCCAACGCCATTGAGCTACGCCAGGAAGGCTTCCTGTGGGCCCACGACCTCAGCACCTTCGATTCTATCTTTAACCTGCCTTTTACCATTCCGGGCTATGGCGCACACGTGAGCCTTTTTACGCTGCTGATGACGATTTCTACCATTGCCCTTACCTATTTCAACAATCAATCGCAGGCCAATTTGCAGGGGCCAATGAAATATATGGGCTATTTTATGCCGGTGATTTTTATGTTTGTGCTCAACTCTTACCCGGCTGGCCTTAGCTTTTATTACCTCGTGCAAAACGTAGTAACCATCGGCCAGCAAGCCCTCATCAAGCAATTCTTTATTGATGAATCAAAAATCCGGGCCAAGTTTGAAGAATACAAGGAAAAAAACAAAGGTAAAACCAACACCAAGACTACCTGGGTGCAACGCCTGGAGGAAGTACAGCGCAAACAGTTGGAAAAGCAAGAAGCCAAGAAGAAGCAAAAGCAAAACCAGACCCGGAACAATAACAAAAACCACCGATAGGTACTTTGGCCGCTGGTTATATCAGAACACTCAAAACCTGGCCTTGGCCAGGTTTTTTGTGAGATGGGCCGCTCCTCTTTCTCCGGTGTCTAGTTCATTAACAAGCCCTTCACAACCCTGAGAGGTTATTTTGCCTCTTGGCCCTGTAATCCTTGTTCAAAAAGCTTTACCAATAGCCCAAAAATTTCACTTCCAAACCAATCCCAGGATGAAAACAAGCGGTCTTATTTGTATGCTCAGCATATTCGTGGCGGGTTCTTTATGCGCGCAGTCCAAAATATATGGACGCATCACGGATACCCAGGGCCAGGGTTTGTCTTTTGCCAATGTAGTGGTAGAGGGCACGAGCCGGGGCACCAGTTCAAACCTAGACGGCTATTATGCCCTGAGCCTGGAGCCGGGTCGCTATACCCTGGTCTTTCAGTACGTTGGCTATCAAACCCAAAGGCGTGAAATCATGCTGGGCAATGAAGACCAAGAACTCAACTTGCCGATGCCCGAAGCCCTCCTGCAATTGCAGACCATCACCGTATTGCCCGGGCAAGAAAACCCCGCCTACGAAATCATCCGCCAGGCCCAGGCCAAACGAAGGTATTACCGCGAGGAAGAGTACCAAAGCTATCAATGCCAGATTTATACCAAGATTTTTGAGCGCTCTCAGCGCGAAGGGGGCAATTTCAATCTCTTTGGGGCTTCCCGACCCATACAAAAAGGAGTGTTTTATCTCTCCGAAACCTTGTCGGAGCTTAGCTTTCGCCAAAAAAACCGCTTTCACGAAAAAGTACTGGCCGCCAAAGTGAGCGGCGACACCACCGGCTATAGTTATAACCGGGCCAACTGGCTCAATTTCTATAATAACCAAAGCCTGCGTATGAATGACCAGAGCATCTATTCCCCCATTGCTGAGCAGGCCTTTCAATATTATGATTTTCGTTTGGAAGGCACCGAAACCGAATCCGGGCAAAAAATCCATAAGATTGCGATGTTTCCCAAATTTAAAAATGCCCCTGTTTTCACGGGCCACGTTTATATTTTGGAAGGAAGCTGGCGCATCCACAGCCTAGATGCCCACATAGGACCGGGAGTGGCCGCTCCTTTTGATTCAACGGCCATTCGGCAGATTTATGTACCGCTTGAAAACAAGCAGGTCTGGGTGCCTTTTTCATTTACGGGCTATTTCCAATTGTTTAATGGCGAGGTGCAGGCTTATTACCATGCCATTGCCACAGATTATGCCCTCAATCCCGAACTGCCCGAGACCTTGTTTGGCAGTGAAGTGCTGAGCTACACGCCCGAAGCGGGCAGGCAAAACCTGGATTTCTGGGAAAATCTACGCCCCATTCCCCTGACGGAGGAAGAAGTGGCCGATTATGCCGCCAAAGATGCCCCTCCGGCTCCTCCTAAGGAGGAATTTAGTGTGGAGGATGACCTGGATACGCTGGCACAAACGCCGACAAAACCAAAATTTAGGCTGGGGGCTTTGCTTTTTGGCAATTACACCCTCCGAATGGGCCAAAATACCCGTTTGCGTTTTGACCCTTTGCTCAATACCATTAATTTTAATACCGTAGAAGGCTGGCGGCTGGCCTATCAGTTTCAGTTTATCCGAGATTTTGGCCCTACCAAAAGTCTTAGCCTCACGCCTTTTTTTCGCTATGGTTTTGCCAATGCGCGGTTTCAGGCCAAGCTCAGGGGCGAATACCAGTGGCGTAATCGCCCGGGGCGTTTGATGCTGGAAGGCGGCCAATTTGTGGCCCAACTGGCAGGCTATAAGTTAATAGACGAAAATATCAATACGCTCTACAGCCTGCTACGTGAGGACAATTACCTGAAACTCTACGAAAAAACCTTTGCCGCGCTGCAGTTTGAGCAAGAATGGTTCAATGGCTTCCGCACCACCCTGGGAGCAACGTTTGCCCGGCGCCGCCCCCTGCAAAACAACAGCACCCAAACCTGGGCCGACCGGGAGGAAAAGGAATATACCCCCAATGCCCCCTTCAATGCCGAGCAAGCCAATACCGCCTTTGAAGCCCATGAGGCCCTGGTGCTGAGTGCCAGCGTGAAAATTGCCTTTCGTCAGGAATATATTATGCGCCCCAATGGCAAACAAGTAGAAAGAGTGCGGGGACCCGAACTGGAACTGGGCTATCGCCGGGGCCTGGCCGATTTGGACTATGATTTTGTGCGGGCCTACCTGTCTGACCAATTCCGGCTCGGGGTGCTGGGCCGAACCCGGCTGGCTGCCGAGGCGGGGCGTTTTTTTGAACCGCAACACCCTGTTTTTTCCCGATTTTCATCACTTTGCAGCCAACCAAACACTAATTTTGCAGGAAGCACTGCCGGGGGCCTTTCAACTAATGGACTATTATCGCTATTCCAGCGCCAATGAATACCTGCAAGGGCATTTTTCGCACCGCTTTGATGGCTTGCTCCTGGGTAAAATACCGGGTCTCCGCAACCTGGGCTGGGCAATGCTGCTGGAAGCCAACTACCTCTACACCGAGGCCCTGCCTCACTATCTGGAGCTGGGTATTGGCATAGAAAAAATATTTAGCCTCCTGCGCATCGATTATTATTACTCCCTCAATCGGGCCGAAAATGCGCACTGGGGCATCCGGCTTCGCTTCGGCTCTTGAGCGAATGTGAATATTATTTTTCAAAGCCTGCCCTTAGCGGCAGGTTTTGTCTCCCGACAGAAATTTTATTTGGGAACCAAATACCCCTAAAGATGTTTTACCTTTGTGTTGTCCAAATAGTGGGTATTTTTTACAAAAATAATGCGCAAAAAGCCCAAAAGCAGGCTTTTTTTACTTTATGAAATCCCTTTCTTACCTCAACAAATACCTTTACAAATACCGGGGCCTGTTCTTGCTGGGTGTTTTTTTTACTATCATCTCCAATATTTTCAGCATTGCGCCCGCCCCCATCGTGCGCCACTCTTTTGATTTGATAGAAGAGGCCCTGAGTATCTATCGCCTGCACGAAGGCCAGTCGACCCAGGCCCGGTTTTACACGGTCTTTGCGACCAATGTGCTGCTTTATGGCCTGTTGATTATTTTGCTGGCCCTCTTGCGGGGTGTATTTTTGTTTTTTGTGCGCCAGACCTTGATTGTGATGTCGCGGCATATTGAGTTTGACCTCAAAAATGAGATTTATCAGCATTATCAGGAATTACCCCTGAGCTTTTATCGCCGCCATAACACAGGCGACTTGATGGCCCGCATTTCGGAAGATGTGAGCCAGGTACGAATGTATCTGGGGCCGGCCATTATGTATGGCATCAACCTGATTACCCTTTGCGTGATGGTGATAGGCTATATGCTGATGATTGATGCTCGGCTCTCTTTATTTGCCCTTTTGCCTTTGCCCTTTCTCTCGCTGAGCATATATTTTGTGAGTGAAATCATCAATCGGCAATCTACCCAAATCCAAAGAAGTTTATCTGGCTTATCTACCTTTGTGCAGGAGGCTTTTTCGGGGATTCGGGTCATCAAGGCATTTGCCCGCGAAGAGGATTCGGCCCGGAATTTTGCTCGCGAGAGCGAGCACTACCGCCAGAAAACCATCCAACTGGCCCGGGTAGATGCCCTGTTTTATCCCCTGATTTTTAGTTTAATTGGCCTGAGCACCATTTTGGTGGTCTATGTGGGAGGCTATGAAGTCATTCGGGGCAAAATCACCAATGGGGTGATTGCCGAATTCATCATCTATGTCAATATGCTTACCTGGCCTGTTACATCCATTGGCTGGGTTACCAGCATTGTCCAGCGGGCGGCGGCCTCCCAAACCCGCATCAATGAGTTTTTGGAGACCAAGAGCGAAATTGTGTCGGGTTCGTATATTCCCGGGCATTTTCAAGGCCACGTGGTGTTTGAGCAGGTGAGTTTTCTGTATCCCGATACGGGCATCCAGGCCCTCAAAAAGATAAACCTGGAAGTAAAATCGGGGCAGACTTTGGCCATTCTCGGCACTACGGGCTCGGGCAAGAGCACCATTGCCAACCTCCTGACCCGCCTCTATGATGCCACCGAAGGCAAGATTTGGATTGACGGGCGCGACATCCGCGACTATGACCTCCACACCCTGCGCACCCAGATAGGCTATGTGCCCCAGGATGTTTTTCTCTTTTCGGATACCATCCGTAACAATATCAGTTTTGGCCTGGCGGGCGTGGGTGAGGAAAAAATCCTGCAAGCGGCCAAAGATGCCGACCTCTACGACAATGTAATGGATTTTCCGCATCAGTTCGATACCCGTATTGGCGAAAGAGGCATCTCCCTTTCCGGGGGGCAAAAGCAAAGACTTTCCATTGCCCGGGCCGTGGTGCGCGACCCCCGGATTTTAATATTAGATGATAGCCTTTCGGCGGTAGATACCAAAACCGAAAACGCCATTCTGAATAATCTGAGTGAGATTATGCGCCACCGAACTTCTATCATTATTTCGCACCGGGTTTCCTCGGCCAAGCTCGCCGATAAAATTATGGTCCTAGATGATGGTGTAGTGGTGGAAGAAGGTACACACGAAAGCCTGCTCGCTCAGAATGGGGCCTACCGTGAATTGTACGAAAAACAGCTCCAGGCCGAAGATACCCTGAGCGAGTAAGCCTTGCACTTATGTTTCTGTTAACCAATAACTGAATATGCAAACACTGGTCATTTCCACTTCACCCCGCAAAGGAAGCAATTCATTGCGGGTAGCCAATGCCTTGGCGCACCTCAGCCAGGAAGCGGGCGGGGAAGTTAAAAGCTTAGATTTTGAAGCCTACGACCTACCCCTGGTGGGCCAGGGAGGCCTGAAAAAAGACCAACTCAGCGATTTTCAGGCCAAATTGATAGAAAGTCTGACGCAAGCCCAGGTCATTTTACTGGCTGTGCCCGAATATAACTGGACTACCAGCGGGCAGCTTATCAATGCCATCCACCAATTGGGTAACCCCGATTTTGGACACGTTTTCGACAATAAATTATTTGCCCTGGTGGGTGTTTCTTCAGGGCGGGGCGGTCGAATCCCCTGTCTGGAAATGACTACCCTGCTCAACAAAATGATAAGCTTTCTGAACAAGCAATCCATTGTATCGCCACGGATATTTGAATCGCACGAAACCCCACAAAACCTGGACGAGCAAGGGCAGTTGCTCAGCAATGAACTGTATAACAAAGGCTTGCGCGATTTTGTGGCCTATACCTTTCGGCTGGCCCAGCGTTGGTTTGCGGCCTGAGCACAGGCCTTGCTTATTTGCAACAAACAGCCGGAAAATGCCAAAATTTGGCAAACCAAAAGTACACAAAAAACTGCCCGCCGGAAGTCCGCAAATAGCCCTTGTCAATTTTTTGGTGTTTGCGGGCCGAAACGCTCATAATAAAGAAGAGTTTACTTACAGCGCTGTAAACTTAAAAAAAACCATCTATCGTCCTGAGGATTCCGTTTGTTTGGGTCGCCATACAAATCAAAACAAGCATCATTACTTATTGATATGGTACCATAGTCATATCCATATAAGGTAAACTCATAATATTGCTCGCGATTTTGTACAAGGCGATACCCATAAAAAATCGTAGTTGTAACTATTTTATATGGGTATTTGCCAACTGGCAGGTTGAATACAGCAGCACCGTTTTTCCGGCTGTAATAATCCAAAACAAAATGTTTCTTGTATTCCCCAATTTCAACATACACATCTTCAGCACGTTGCCAATCGCCTAAAACACTATTGATGCGTATTTGAGAATATGCAACTGGCGGAGCGGGTGGATTAGGTTCAACAGGCGTGATGCCCCCGCCACCATTGCTCTTAGGATAGATTTGCTTAATAAAGGCAATATCCGTAGGTGATAAATCTAGGTTGGGATTTATGGCTTTTCCGTCTAAAAGTACCTGTGCAGGATATGAATAGTGCATAATAGAATTCCTATCATAGCGCGTATATTGTGTTTCGGAGCGGGTAAAGCGGTTCAAAATCTGACGATCTACTTGTGACCTTGGCCAGTTGTTGGGTGGCCCCCCGAAATGTCTGTACAAAGCCTCCCGGTTCCAACGAATGCCCCCTTCTGGGTGTTGATGTTCGTGCATAAGCCCCAAAGCGTGACCAAACTCGTGCAAAATGGTACTTTTGTAGTCCGATTCTTGGGTAGATTCTTCATAAAACCATCCAAAATTCATAGTTTGCTGGTTTTGTGGAATATCCAATGCATCGGTGCCTACATACGAATAGCTGCCTGCGCCCAAAATAAAGGCTACACGAATTTCGGCTGTGCCACTTTCTACAAACTGAAAGCGAATATTCGCGTGTTCACTCCACACTTTCACATATTGTCTTACCTTATTGCGCACATACGCTGAACCGCCCATAAAACGCACCCGCAAAATGGAACCGTTCGGCCAAAACTTCCCTTTTGCCCCAACTGCACGAAACACCAATCCATCCGGGGTTTTTTTTGGAAAAGCAAAATTGAAGGTATCTTTTAAAATATCGTTATCTACCTTATCATAAGGAATACACAAATGTATATTTTCTTGGGCTCTAAGAGAGAGACTAGCGCAGAAAAACAGCATTAAAAGAAATATTTTCTTCATGTAAATGTTTAATTTAAAATTTAATTTGGTTTATACGTTTCAAAATCTCAATTTTATCCGGCACTATTACGTCTTGGTTCATTAGCAAGAAGCATAATGCTATTGGTTTTTAGTCTAAAAGCCGAGGCTTACAGGCGAAACTAGCTGTTTTTGTGAGAGCCGGCTAAATAACACCACGCCACTCCTACTTTGAACGCCATAAGGGCATATATCGTCAACATAATAGTCCCTCTGCTCTTTACATCTTTTTTGCCCACTCGCACCCCAGTCCTAGCCACCCACGAAAAATAAAATCATCAAGCCGATTGCTTTCAAATATAAAATAAAGATGTGGAAACATACCCGCATCAATAGCCAAAGTTATGCCTATGGGAAGGAAAAATGATGCCTGGCAAAAGACCTCCGCCCGTTTAGGGGATGATGGGCCGGGCGTACTGAAGAAGGGAAGCAGTAACTATCCCTAAGGCTTGTACAATTGTTTTTTTGCACAAAAAGCAATTAAACAAGAAATCGCTGTACAAATCAATTTAGATGAGCCATCCAGAAGAGGAAGATATTTTTCAAATCATTAGCGTTCGCGATTCAAGCGATTGCCGATTTGCCCCTGCTCCTGAACAAAGGGTTCAGGCCCTACACAATGGCACTGGTTTGATTTCGGCGCGGCTGGCAGCCTGTTTTGGCACATAAGAACGTTATGTTTCGCTGAACAAAAAAACTGTTTTGAACTTTTTTCCCGGCTTGGGCCTCTTTACTTAGGAAGCAAGCTTCAAAAATGTTGCTTCCTTCTAATGCTCAATTAAATGAATGAATAAGTTGGAAAATACAAACGAATCGCTCAAAGCTCTCCTTCGCCAAAGCGAGGTGCTAAAAAATATTCCCGAAGCGACCCTGGACTGGCTCCTGGAAAAGGGGCAGTGTCGGGTGATTCAAAAAGGGGAAATGCTCTTCTCTAAAGGGGATGCCATCAACGATATGCTGCTCCTGCTGGCTGGGCGGGTGCGCCTGGATGTCAATTTCAATGGCCAAAACATGGAATATGCCATTTTTTCGCCCGGAGAGATTACCGGGGTTTTGCCTTTTTCGCGCATGAAGGAGGCCCGGGGGCAGGGTGAGGTATTGGAAGATGCCCATCTGTTTACCTTGCATCGCTCACATTTTGCCGAGATGATTCAAGACCATTTTGCCCTGACCGAAAATCTAGTCCACCAAATGATGAATCGGGTGCGCATTTTTACGGCACAGGAGCGACAAAACGAAAAAATGGCGGCCCTCGGCAAGCTATCGGCGGGCCTGGCCCACGAACTCAATAACCCCGCTGCGGCCATTGTGCGCAGCGCCCAGGCCCTCAAAAAACATCTTGGCCATGTACCCCAAAAGTTTAAAAAAGTCATTCAGATTCAGACCAATGAAGCCATCGTGGATTTTGTCAACCAAATGATTTACGACAAGATTCAGCACAGCCCTTCCCTGCAAATGAGCCTGTTGGCACGCACCGAGCGCGAAGACCAGCTCCTGGATTGGCTCGAGGACCACGGCATCGGGGAATGTGCCTCCGAACTGGCCGAGACCTTTACCGAATTTGGCTATACCGAAAGCGACCTGGAAGCCCTGGCCGAAGTCATCCGCCCCGAAGACCTCGAGAGTGTCCTGCTCTGGATGGAAAACAACCATAACACTGATCGTATGGTGATTGAAATACAAGAAGCCGCCGACCGGATTGCTAAACTTGTCAACTCGGTTAAAATTTATACCCATATGGACCGCAATCCGGAGCGCGAAGCCGTGGATGTGCGTGTGGGCATTCGCAAT
This sequence comes from Microscillaceae bacterium, assembly GCA_012031215.1. Taxonomy (GTDB): domain Bacteria; phylum Bacteroidota; class Bacteroidia; order Cytophagales; family Microscillaceae; genus JAAUUB01. The sequence continues at coordinate 16,341 of JAAUUB010000053.1, forward strand.
ACCCTCACCATCTTACAGCACAAAATCCGGGAAGCAGGCATTGAAGTAGTCGAGGCCTTTGAGGAAGATTTCCCCGACGTACCTGTTTTTGTCAGTGAGCTAAATCAGGTCTGGACCAATCTTATTGACAATGCCATAGATGCCATGGCCGGGCAAGCACAAAAAAAACTGCTCATCAAAGGGCTGGTAGAAGATAATTTCGTCAAGGTACATTTTATTGACTCAGGCACGGGCGTTCCCGCCGAAATCCAGGAAAGGATATTTGAGCCTTTCTTTACCACCAAAGCCGTAGGCAAAGGCACGGGGCTGGGCCTGGATACAGTCTTGCAGATTATGAACCACCACCGGGGCCGACTAAGCCTGAAATCTCCGGCCCAGCCCACTGTGTTTGAGGTCTGTTTGCCTCTCAAACCGTAACTTCGCGGCTGAGAAGACCCAGGTGCTGAAGCTCAAGGGCCATTTTGCCAAACTTTTGCTGCTCCTCGGGGCTTTGGGCAAAGCGCATCTGAAACATTAGTTTGCGCCCCGAAGCACTGGTTTTTTTATAAAACCGAATCCTGATTTTGCGCCTCGAGGTCAGGGTATCACAGTAGAGCTTGTCGAAAGGCACTTCTTCGTCATAAGAGTAGCCCAGAAAATGTTTTTGGTGCAGGATGATTTTGCGGGCCTTTTTGTCTATGCTGAAGCCCGTCAGCAGTCGGTTGAAAAGCAACAAAGCCGAACCAATGCCCACGTATAAAAAATAACTTTGAGAAGTGCCTAAGAACACATCTTCCAAAAAATTGAGGCTAAATATCCACACCAAATAATCAGAAAATTTACCCAATTGGCGCACGGGCCGGGTGAGGTTATAGGCTACCTGTTCTGGCTTTTCGGCGGGGGGACTGATTTTGTAACGGAGGGGCAGGGCCGAAAAGTTTTGCAATCCTCGGTACCAGTCGTGCGCGGTAGGCCGGGCCGAAGGATGGTAGAGGGCTTCATCAAAGGTTTGGATAAAGAGCTTTTGCAAATGCGAGGGCAAATGTCGGAAGTTTTGATGGGGTGCGGGCACTACCTGCAAGTCGCGGGCGCGGCTTCCGTGTGGAAACAAGCCCGCTTGAATCTTTTCGGGCAGGGTAACCAGCCGGGAAAGCTCGCCCCTTCCGGTTCCGGCAAAGGGATGCAAGCCCAGCAGGATTTTATACAAGACGATGGCCATAGAGAAAGCATCCCAGTTTTCGTGCATCAGGCCTGCCTGCCGCGAGAGGTCCTTGATTTCGGGGGGGGCATATTCGGGGCTAAATTTTTCGGCCTGAAAGACCCACTGCTCGTTTTGGCGCAAGACGACCGAGTCCATGTCAATGAGCGAAACTTGGGCATCGAGGCTTACTTTGATGTTTTCGGGCTTGAGGTCGGCCAGCAGATAAAGGCCGGAAGTGTGGATTTGGGATACGGCATAGGCCAGGTTGAGGCAAATCCGGCCCCGCTGGGCCAGGCCCTCCGGACTTTGACGGTCGTAGGCCGCCAACCATTCGGGGCCCAGGCGCTCCGACATCCGCAGGCTCGTCAAGACGGTGAGGTCGTATTCACCCCGGGCTTTTTTCATCAAAAACCCAACAAAAGCCTCGTTTTCATACACCAATACTTCGGGCCACATCACGGTGCGGGGGTCGCTTATTTCGGGCGGAAAGGCCATCATTTGCCGGAGCTTGGCTTCGCGGGCCGCCGTTTGCTGCTCAGGATGGTAGCGCTTAAGCACATACGACTGGTATTGCCGGGGAGCGGCAAGGCGATACACATTGCCCTCCCCCCCCTTGTCCTAAGGGCGGATGTTCAAGGCTGAGGGCCTCGAAAGCAATTATTCTGGGGCTTTCCTCCATCCAGGTGTGCTTAGAGAATCAATCAAAAAAACATTTTTCGGGTTTGTTTGCTAGGGGCAAGGCTTGCCAAAAACGAGAACACGAACTCCCACACAAAAACGCATTTGAAAACTGGCCAGATGCATAGTCTCTCCGGGCCAATGCTCCCAGCCAGCACTGGCTAGCCTTGCTGGGGATGTAGCTGAAAAGTAAAATCTTCCATAATGGCATTGACCAAAAGCTGGCGGCAGGCGGCTTCGGTTTTCTGCACCGCTTCGGCTTCATCGGTAGCTTGCAATTGTAGTTGAATGTGCTTGCCCATCCGCACCTCCTGCACCCCTTCCAATCCCAGGTTGGCCAGCCCCAGGGCAATGGCCTTGCCCTGAGGGTCAAGAATTTCTTTGCGGGGCATCACTTCTATTTCAGCAACAAATACCTTCATACGGCTTGATAATTAAGACTTCTTTTGATTTATTCTTGATTTAAAGACAATTTTTTGTGGCAAAAAACGGTAAAGTCGCTCTTAAACATTTTAAATATTTCTCGGGCAGCAGGCGAAGGTTCGCCTTCACTGAAATCATCCGCTCTTCGGGTTCATTTTTGAAAAAGCCGGACTTTTCGGGCAAATCAAGAATTTTACCACTCCAATGCCCGGCCGGGGCCACTTCGCCTTTTGCTACAACAATATTAGCCATAAAGCCTCAGGTAGGCAAATGAAGGCCGGGGTTTTTGTCCTCGGAGCCGAAAATTGGCGCGATTCGTGCGCAATTTTTGGGAATAATCGCTTTTTTTTCGGCATTTTTGGCAATATTCGGTTTTTTTTCGGCATTTTTGGCAATATTCGGTTTTTTGGGGTGACTTTACAGCCCCCCGATTATCTTTAATTTTGTAAGCCATCAAACTCAAACCCTTCGGAATGAACATGAGACACTTCTTACCTATCATCTATTGCATTTTTTTCTTGTTTTGCGGGTATTACCCGGTGGTCGCACAAGAAAAACGTTCCTACGACTACGCCAAAAATATTTTTAACAACCAACAAGCCCTGCCTGCCGAAAAGCAATTTGCCCTTAGTGGCGAAGCCCCGCCCGAAGTGGCCCTGGTTGAGGTCCGCATCTATGACAAAAACAGCCTGAGCAAGAAAAATCCCCGCCCTCTCTATGAGGCCAACTGGCAAAGGGGGCTGGCCTATAACCAGACGGTGTTTTATGTGCCCATTGGCTATAAGCTCAAAGGCAGTACAGAATACGACTTTGTGCTGGATTATTTTCGCCCCACATCGCCCGAGGAAGTCCAAAACGCCAAAGATGACCTCATGGCCGCCATCACCGCGTATCTGAGCCAAAACCTGGTGCCGGAAAAGAAAAAACTCTCCCTGGCCGGACAATCGGGCGAAATCCTGGCCAACCTCAATGCCATTGTGCGCCAAGCCCTGCTCTACTACCGCAGCCTGGCCGCCACGCCTTTTATCGGCTTTTCGGACCTGGTGCAAGACAAGCTCCGCCGCATCGAAAAAGACCAAATCGGCAAGGCCCAAAGACTTTTTGTGAAGAAATCAAAAAGGGAAGCCATGAACCTCAACCGCCAGAAAAACCTGGACGAGCTCACGGCCATGATTCGCCAGGAGGTCGGCTTTTTGTTTAATGCGGGCCTGGTGGTGAGGGCCGAAAGCCGCACCATCGACAATGTAGAAACTGAAAAGACCCGCAACGTCCTGACCCTGCACGGGGGCTACAGTGGCTTGATTCTCAATGAAGGCAATAGCGAATATGAATCAGGCTTTACAGTAGGCCTTACCATTCCTTTTGGCAAGCGCGATGTGGCCAAACCTTTCTGGAGCCGCTCCGCACTGGTGGCGGGTATTTTTCTGCAAGACTTTACCCTCGACAATGACCGCAAAATTACGGGGGTTTTCATCAATCTGCCCTCTTATCTCGGGGTGGGCTACAAGATTTTTCCCTATGTGCGCCTGATGGCCGGCGGCACTCTCCTCAAATATGATGGCGACGGCAACGGCCTGGATGAGGATGTTTTTGTGCGGCCTTTTGTGGGCCTGGTGCTCGACATTGACCTGTGGTTTAACCTTAGAAAATAATATAAGGCGATGCGATTATACCTTACCCGGCTCTTTTTCTGTTTTTTGCTGCTCGGCCCGGCCTGCCTTCCGGCCCAACAAGACCAGTTTCGCTGGCGCGTGGGGGTCTATGGCGGGGTGCACCACTATCGCGGAGAGCTGGAAAACCGGATTTTTCCGCCCAACCGCCTGCTGACCGAGGGAGAAACGGATTTCCTCGGCTATGGCCTCTCTATTGAAAATACTTTTGCCCGGGCCTGGAGCTGGAAGGTGGCCTACCACCGGGGCCGGCTCGAGGCCAATGACTTGCGCCGGGGTTGGGATGGCCAAATCCAGCGAAACGAAGGCAATTTTGCCCGGGGCCTCAACTTTATGGCTGAAATCAACGAATGGAGCCTGGCCTTGACGTATTTTACCGACAATGACCGCTTCCTGGGACGCACCGCCTTCATCAGCCCTTACTTTTCGCTGGGCCTGGGCCTGACGATGTTCGACAATTTTGCCGATCTCTTCACCGCCAATGGAGAGCAATATTATTATTGGTCGGACCAGACCATCCGCAATGCCCCCGAAGGCAATCCGGGGGCCTCGATAATAAGCCAGGACCAGGTCTATGAAACCCGCCTCAGTGGAGAAAGCGGCAGCAATTACGCCACTACCACCCTAAACCTACAGGCCGCTCTGGGCCTTAAATTCCGGCTGGGCAGCCGACTCAATCTCAACCTGGAAATGCGCGGGGTGCAGACTTTTACGGATAACCTGGACAACTCCGAGGAGGAGGACTGGTACGACCTTTATGGCTTTACTTCGGTTTCGCTGCACTATAATTTTGCGCGCCGAGCCAACAGCTTCCGGGGGCCAAAAATCTATGCCGATCCCTTTGCCCGCCAATCCGAAACCGATTCGCCCGGACTGGTTTCGCGCTATGGCGAGCTCCGCGCCCCTTTTGACCCGGTGGCCGCCGGACTGGTGGCCAGCCCTACCCCACCCCCACCAACCATCGTGCAAAACTTCCAGATATACCTCCGCCAGGACAGTGTGACCATTTACAAAGATGCCAACCGCCTCCAACCTGTGCAAAAAGGCAGTATGTTCAGCGTGCAAGACTCTAGCTACGCCCCGCTGACCTCAGTAGAGGCCCAATTGCGGGAGAGCCGCGTCCTCCGCCGCGACACTACTTATTTCCAACTGGATACGGTGCAGCGCCGCTACCTGATCCGGGAGCAGGTCTATAGGCCCCTACCCCGCGACACGGTTTATGTGGAACGCTTCTGGCGCGATACCCTGGTGCAGATAGCCCCGCCCCGCCCCCTGGTTAGCAATGCCTATCGGGCCCGTCCCTACGCCGATTCGCTGCGCAATGCCTATGCTTATTCGCCTTATACCAGCAATAGCCGCCCTTATGCTTATGACCCCTACGCGGCTACCCGAAGCAACCGCACCAGCAATCCGGCACTTTCCTCCACCAATGCCTTTGTCGGCTTTGGCACTACTCCCCGGCCTTCGCCCGCCGACAGCACCCAACTCCCGCCCCTCAGCACTGACCAAAAGCTGAATCTAATGGACGAAAAACTGGACTTGATTGCCTGGCACTTACTCCGTATGCAAAAAAACCAGGAAAGCAGCCCCCACACCCAAAACCGACAGCCTGCCCACCCCCTTTGCGCAGCCGCCCCTGCGGCGGGATACACTGCCCCTGCCGACGGACCCTCTGCCCCTGCGCCCCGACGACCAGCGCCCGGTGGCCAATGCCCAGGAAGTGGCCCTGCTAAAACAGGGAGTGGCGGCCCTCGAGAAAAGAATGGCCGAACTGCAAGCCTTGCAAACCCAAAGCCAGCAGGAACAAGACCCTCTGGACAGCTTTCAACTCGACTTTGGGCTGGGGGTTTCGCAACTTAGCGCAGCCCAGCAGGCCCAACTAAAAGCCTGGGTGGGCCAAAAGAGTAGCGCAGGCTATCGCTACCGCCTGCGGGGTTATGCCGATGCCGTGGGCGACCCAGAAAAAAACCTGCTGCTCTCCAAAATGCGAACCGATGCCGTGCGCAATGTCTTGCTGCAAATGGGTGTGCCTATGGAAAAGATAGAAGCGGAGTTTTATGGAGCCAACCTCCAATCGCTGGCCAAGCGCCGGGTAGAGGTGCAGGTTTTTCTGCGCTAAGCCTCCTCCCCTCTTCAAGACGGCTCCCCCACCGGAAAAGATTGCGGCGGGGGAGCCATCTGAAAGCTCCCGAAAAATAGTGGGCCATCCCAAAGGGCCATAGCCTGTCTTGTGCGCTTTCTATAAAGCTTGCCAGTTCTGCCCTAGCCTCTGCGGCACGGTCTCGCCGCAGATGAAAATCTTTTGCTCCGTAGTCGGGAGTGTAAATGCTGGCTATCAGTGCTTTAGTCCTCCAAATCCATCATTTCTGTTTCCATCATTTCTCCCATGCTTTCCAAGTCGGCAGTATTGCGTACTTGTTTGAGTATTGCTTTGCTCAAAGAATAGCGGTCTTTTTCGGCTTGATAGATGATTTTATAGGCTTTGAGGGCAAAAGTAACTGGGATTTCGCTTTCGTAGGTGAGCTGATTGTCTTGCTCTTTTTTGAGGCTTTGGCTGAGTTCGGCGATTTTTTCGGCACTTAGCTCAAGCGAAGCATCAGTATCGTGGATGGCTTGTAGGGTGAAGGCGGTAGTTTGCAAGACTTCGGTAACGACATAGATACTGCCCTGATGTACTTTCTCCATAAAACCGCTCAGGTTTTCGGGTTTTTTGTGCAGGTTGAGGTATTCTTCTAATAGGACGGCATTGGTATCTATGCGCTTGGGTTGCTCAAAAGAATAGAGGAGCTTTTTGGCTTGGCTCAATTTGGCTTCGGCAGTTCCTGTTTTTTTGAAGGCATCGAGTTTTAAACCTGTACCACTTTCTAAAATATCGTGTCCTTTGAAGCCGGGGATTTCCTGAGCGGGGTTGATTTTGGGATAAGTGCCTCTTTCGGTTTTCTTCGGAAACAAATCAAAAATGCCCGCACTGAGCGATTCAGCACTGTCCTGACCGCCAAATATTTTTTTGAAAAAGCCTTTTTCGGTTCTTTCTAAAATGCTCAAAGGCAAAAGGTCGGGCTTGGGCAAAGCTACCCATGTGTAGCCGAGTTTGTGGATGATAGTGGGTTGTTTCATGTTGATAGGGGTTTAAAGGTCTAATTTTTCTCCATTTTTCCAGATTTCCGGGATAAGTTCTGAGTCGGGGTGGGTGGTGCTTATCACAATCATGGCATCATCAAAAGCAGTTTCGATGTTTTTGCCTGCTCCCAAACCAATATACAAACCGCCCGCAAAACCAATAGCGGCTTCATCGGCAATTTCTAGGTGCATGCCGATTACATGAATCCCAAATTCGGAGATGACTTTGGCTTGCTCTGCCGAATAGCAGGCATTCAAGACTACGAGTTTGGTGCTGTCTTTATGTTGCTTAAAAAGCCGCTTAATGGCTGCGGTGGGCATTACTTGGGCTTCGTTTTGGGCATTGCTGATGAGGATGCCGTCCATAGAGCCATGTCCGGAGAAATGCACAATTTCGGGCTTTTGATTCATAGCCTTTATCAAATCCTCGATTTGTACACTCAAGGCAGGGTTCAGCAGTTCAAAACTATCCCGCTCTTGGGCAGCTTGCAGGCGTTGCTGTATGATTCTGTATTCAGCATCTGTTTGTAAGCGTGCTTCATTGGTAGGATTGGCAGCAAGGAAAAGGATTTTTTGTCGGTTTTGTGGCTGGCTTGTTTGGTTTCCCCCTTGAAGGGTTTGATTTTCAATATAGTTGCTTCCTTGCCCCATATTGATTTGTCTGTCTATTTTGTCTCTGCCTATGGTGTCGCCTGAGCCTGATAAGAAGTTGTTGGCTACTTCTTTGGCAAAAGTTTCTAGTTGCTGAGAAAAATTCCAAGGAGCTTGCCCCGCCATAAATACACCTTTAAATCGAGCATAAGTAGATTTAATTTGTATTGTGGGCATCTCTACCCTGTCCATCTCCTCAAAATAGCCTGCGATGTTGGCATTTTCAAGGTTTTTGAGTGCTTGTTGGATGTTGGGGTGCATATTTTTAGGATTTTGATGAACTAATTTAGGGCTTTTTGGAAACACAAACCAAAAATCATTTTCATAAACTTTTCTAAATTTAGAATTTTTGATTTGAGAGAGTGCCTCAAAATCTCCGCCCACTGATATTTCCGTGTCATCTTTGTCTTGTACCTGAATAGTGATTTTGCGTTGGTTATAGCCACAGGTGGCATAGACTGTTTTATCGTGTAGAGAGAAAACCAAACCATTTTTCCAATACAAATCAACTATACTTTTTGTGCCGTAATCTGCAATAAACTGTAAAAATAAATGCTTTGCTAAAAACTTAGGGAAATGGAGCGTAAATACCAACGCAGGATTTACTTTTAAAGCCCAGTTAAATGCTTTTTGTTCTTTACATTCTTTGGGTAGGTATTGTGGGGCTATGAAATTTTGGGTGGTTTTATTCTTAAAAAGAGACTTAAACTCTTTCATCAAAGCCCCCCAAACCACTGCTTTAATGGCTGAATCTTTTGTTTTTTCTTAAATATGTGCCAAATCAAACGCTCCTTTATCTTGCAAATCCTTTGAAAGAATTTTGTAAATGTAATCTGTAACCTACTGCGGTTTTAGAAATACATATTGTCGTAATTCAGCAGCTATATCTTGTCGATAGTGATAGCAAATAATTGCCCCCGTTTCTTGCAAAAAATAGGTCAGAGTTTGTATTTGACTATCCTCTTGCATTATTTTAGCCTGAGTAAAATCATTCTCACCACAAAGATTCATATAGCCCTCAAAGAATAAGTGAGACTTACTTTCTCTGCGAAGTACTTGCCGAATATCATCATAAACTTTGGAAAAAGGACTGCATAAGTACTCCAATTGATGCAGTTGATTGAAGATTGCTTCCTTTTGAACATGTCTGGGAATTATCAAAAATAAAAAAGAGCCTCGTGCTTATTCTTGTAGTAAGCAAACCTCAAAAATAATGACCAAACAACTTGAAAAATTGACCGATTCTCAGTGGAAGATAATATCGCACATTTTTACGAAAAGAAAAAAGAAAATTAGACTTACGAGAGGTGTTGAATGCCATACTATGCCTTGTTCGTAGCGGGATACA
>JAAUUB010000272.1 GCA_012031215.1 Microscillaceae bacterium
CCTTTCGTCAGCTTTTTTTAAATACAAAAGGAGATCATTGATAAAAAATTTAAGCTTTAAAAATCTCAAAAAACGGCGCTGGGCCGAACCTTCGCCGGCTACGGTAAGCATTATTGGGGGGGGAAGCTGGGCCACGGCCCTGGTCAAAATCCTCTCGGAAAACCACGTGCGCATTCGCTGGTGGCTACGGGATAAAAATGCGGTGCGCCATATTCGCAAGCATCGCCATAATCCTGATTACCTGAGCGGTGTACAAATTCCCCGGCGCCGGGTGAAGACTTTTTCTAACCTGAGCGAAGCCATTGCCGATTCGGAGTATGTGCTGATTGTAGTGCCCGCCGCCTTTGTCAAAGATGCCCTTCGGGATTTAAAAAGCAGCGATTTTCAGCAAAAAACCATTGTTTCGGCCGTCAAAGGCATTGTGCCCGATGCCCACCAATTGGTTACCGAGATGATTGCCCAGGAATATGGGGTAGCCCCTGAGACGATGTGTGTGATTGCTGGCCCTTGCCATGCCGAAGAGGTGGCCCTCGAGAAACAATCTTATCTGACCATTTCTTCTCCCAATGCTGCGCTGGCCACGCGCTTTTCGCAATTGCTCAATTGCCGCTACATCCGCACCAGCATCAGTACCGACCTTTATGGCATTGAGTATGCCGCAGTGATGAAAAATATCACCGCCCTCGCCTGTGGCATCACGCATGGCCTCAATTATGGCGACAATTTCCAGGCTGTCCTGGTGTCTAATGCTGCTCAGGAAATCCATCATTTTCTGGAAAAAGTGGCACCTCACCCCCAGCGCAACCTAAATGCTTCGGCATATTTAGGCGACTTACTCGTAACGGCCTACTCACAGTTTAGCCGCAACCGTACCTTTGGCAATATGATTGGGCGGGGTTATAGTGTAAAATCAGCCCAAATGGAAATGAACATGGTGGCGGAGGGCTATTATGCTGTGCGTAGCATCCACGAAATAAATAAAAACTTCCAGGTAAACTTGCCCATTGCCGAGGCGGTGTATCGCATCTTATATGAGCGCAGCCCCCCGGATGTGGAGATTGCTCGCTTGAGAGACGTATTGCATTAAGCCTCAAAACCACCTCCGGCAAAGAAGGTGGTTTTGTTGTAAAGCTCTGAGAGGGTGAAATAGCGAACTTTGCTAGGCTTTGGCCCTTTCCAACAGTAGATACGCAAATTGCACGGGCATCTGACCCCAGTGAATCAGGCGGCTTTCATAGACCTGCCATTGAAAGCCATTTTCCTCGATGAGTTGGTGAATGAGGGGGGCGGTCGCACATATCCTCATCAACAGCCAGCAGCACTTTGCCACCAGGAGCCAGACGCTCTGCCTGGGTAGCGGCCAGAAAAGCCCGCAAATACCGGTATTCCGGGTCAAAACCAGCCCGAAACTTAATCTCCTCTATGCCTCCGGGGTCTTCTCGAAAGAAAGGAATATTCCAAAAAATCAGGTCAAATTGCCCTTCCGGGCTTTGGTCATAGAGGCTGCCTTCAAACACCTGGACATTCACTTTCCACCAAAGGGCATTGGCCCGGATGTTGAGCACGGCCATCGGCGCAATGTCGGAGGCAAAGGCTTCTACCTGGGGATGGCGGGCTACGGCTACAATGGCCGCGCCGGAGCCGGCCCCCATTTCATATACCCGGCAGGTCTTGTGGGTATGAAGGTGTTCGGCCACTAATTGCTCCACCAATTCGCTCAGGAGAGGCGTGTTGGAGTCGGGCATAAACACTGTTGGCAAAATCACAATCTCCTGGCCCCGGAAGTTAAAAGTGCCAAAGGATTCGTGTTGCATGTAGTCGCGGGCCGCCGAGGCCAATTCCAATTTGTTCATCTTGACGTAGCTTTTATAAATTGAAGAATGAAAATGGTAAAATTGCCCCCGGGCCATAAGAAAATACCCAAGGGGGGCAAAGGATTATTGCATAATTTCTGTGAGCCAGGCGCGGGCATCGGCCTTATTGTCAAAATGGCGGACAGTGATGGCATTGGGGTCCGTATTTTCGGAGTATTCCTGTACGCCCATTCCCGCAAAGACATCCCTGTGCACGACAAAAGAAATATAGCGCACGCCAGCGGCATACATCTGGGGGTTGAGCACATTGTTTACCCAGGCGATGTCCTCATCCGGGAACACTTCCGCATTGCCAGTATCGGCCAGCCAGCCCAGTTTGGGATACTTGTTCGCATTTTCCTGAAAACACACGAGGGTTTGGGTCAGGGCGGCCCGGAAATCTTCGCCAGAGGTGTACTTGTTGTTTTCAATCACCACACAGGCACTTCGGCATCAAAGCGTACGTAGTGGTCGCCTACGTGAAAAAAATCTACTTCCATAAATTTGATAGTTTTAAATGAAAAAGATAAAAAATGGACTAATTCAGTTTGATTAATTGATTTTCCAATTCGGCAATGCGCTGGTCTTTCTCCGCCAATTGCGCTTTTAGCAAAGATTCTTGCTGCTTTGATTTTTCCATTAGTTTATTGACCCATACCTGGGCCTTGGCATCGCGTTCTTTGAGCCGTTTTTCTTCTTCTGCTTTAAAGCGATTTAACTCTTCTATTTTTTTCTCCAGTTCGAGGCGGGCTTGTTCCAGTTCTTCATTGTTTTGCCTCAGGGTGCTTTCTTGGGTTCGCAATTTGAGAGCCTGCTGATGGATTTCTTCCAGTTGGGCCTTGGCCTCGGTGATGTCAAAGCCGATAAAAATAATTTTATGTACTTTTTGCTGCGCATCTAGTATGGGACTGTAAGCACCTTTTATCCAGCATTTATCCTGGTTTTGGGTAAGAAAAGGGTATTCCCCACTTTTTGAGAAGCCCTCTTGCAAATGAAGCCAAAAATTTTCCTCTTTCCGAGCAGGGTGGTCGCTGGTGGCGGCCAGTAAAAGATGGGCTTTGCCCAAGAGCTGGTCGGCTGGGTAGGCAAATCTCTTATAAAAAGCTTCATTGGCCTCCTGAATCAGGCCTTCGCAGTTAAACTCGATGAGTAGAATTCCGCTTCGGTTGATGGTTTCCAACTGACTGCTGAGTTCATTGCCTCGGCGCTGCATTTCTTCCTGGGTGGCCAAGAGTTCTTCATTGTTTTGGCGCAGTTCTTCTTCCTGGGCGCGGAGGGTGTCGGCCTGTTCTTGTGAAGCCAGTAAGAGGCGGTGCGTGATTTCATTATTTTTAACCGAGGCCAGGGAAGTAGCAATACTTTCGCTTACTTTTTCCAAAACTCGAGTTGGTATTTTTCAAAGGCTTGAAAAGCCGCCAGTTCAAGCACGCCTAAAGTAGCTTCATTGGTTTTGAGCGGAACAATCACCAAATGGCTGGCAGTAGCTTCGCCCAGCCCGGAAGTGATGCGGGTATAGTCCTGAGGAACTTCGCGCAAATAAGTAAGGTGTCCTTCTAAAAATACTTGGCCTACCAGTCCTTCGGCAAAACCTTCCTCAATCGGCACAATGCGACGGATATATTTTTTGCGGTCGTAGGCATAACAGGCCTTCATTTCCAAGTAGCTTTCGTTGGGCTTTTCATCATTAAGGATAAAAACCCCGCCCTGGATGGCCCCGGTATAATGCACCAAAAACTTGAGCAATTGGTCGCTGAGTTCCTGGATGTCCTGGTTATAGTGGCGTAACAGTTCGCTAAACTGGGCTTGTCCTTCAATGACCCAGTTGCGCTGCCTTTCAGTCTGATTGAAAGATTGCATTTGCGCTCGCATGGCCTGAAGTGCTTCGGCGAGGGCCTTCGCCTCCTCAAATGCCTTGTAGTCTATCTCTTGTGCAAGTTCACCGCGGGTAATGGCTTCAATAAAAGCAGTGGCTTGCTGGAGCTCAGTCTGGAGTTGGGAAAATTTCTGGGAGATTTCGGCACAAGCCTTTTTTGGAACACGACCAAGCAAAAACATAGGCAGTTTTGTGTTGAATTGAAGAATAATTTATTGTCCGGGTGGTGTCGATGTTTGGCAATGCGTATGTAAATATAAGGATATTTATCGGTAAGTATAAAGAAAAGTACGGCAAAGGGTATGTTTTTTAAGGCGAAATCAGCCAAACGGCTAAGAACACCTTCATAAATCGAGAAGAACTTACACAATGGATAAAAGAGTAAGCAGTGGAAATAGAGCCTTTTGGCAAACACTTCTAAGGCTTTGAGCCATATTGGCAAGTGGAGGAGCTGAGTGAGGATGATGAAAAAAAAATAATTTAACAAAAACTTACTCCGTTCTTGTACCCGGGAAAATATAAAAATCAATCTGGCCTATTAATTATAGGCCCCAAAACTCGCGGTGGAACAACAAAGAAAGCACTCACCTTTGCAAGTGAGTGCCAGAAAGCTGCTGCTAATCAGTAGTTTAACTCAAACCTTGATTTCTACATCAACCCCACTGGGCAGTTCTAGCTTCATCAAAGCATCTACCGTCTTAGGGCTACTTGAGTAAATATCTACCAATCGCTTATAAGTATTGAGTTGAAACTGCTCCCGCGATTTTTTATTGACGTGGGGCGAGCGCAATACCGTAAAGATTTCCTTTTTGGTAGGCAGCGGAATAGGCCCGTTCACGATGGCTTTGGTAGCTTTTACGGCCTTTACAATCTTCTCCGCAGATTTATCCACCAGGTTATGATCGTAAGATTTGAGTTTAATGCGAATTTTTTGCGTCATAAGATTAAAATATCAGCAAGGAGCCACTCCAAAAAGAGCGGCTTCATTGTTTTTTTAATTAATTGGTAATACGAGCACTGGCCCCTTTAGCCTTGATGACTTCATCGGCCAGGTTATTGGGCAACTCCGCGTAATGCGAAAAAGTAAGGGTGGCCGAGGCCCGTCCCGAAGACAAAGTCCTTAGGTCGGTTACGTAGCCAAAGAGTTCCGACAAAGGCACATCGGCTTTAATGACCTGCGCGCCACCACGTGAATCCATCCCTTTCATAATTCCCCGGCGGCGGTTCAAATCACCAGTGATAGGCCCGGTAAATTCATCGGGGGTGAGCACTTCTACGGCCATGACAGGTTCAAATTTGGGGTCGGCTTGCTGGGCGGCGTTCCCGGAAGCCCAACTCGGGCGGCCATTTCAAAGGAGAGCGAATC
>JAAUUB010000054.1 GCA_012031215.1 Microscillaceae bacterium
GACTACCACTGTAATCAACTCCCCAGTTGGTTTTGACAGTTAAACCTTCAATAATGTCATATTCTACATAAGCATTAGACAAAATCTTGATGTCTCTTTGCTCATTAGTACTATTTTCCATTTGCTCAAAAAGATTAAATCCCAAAGGACCTGGGATATATTCTCCGCTCTCTGGGTCGCGTAGTTGTGTGTATGGATTGGCGAGAAATGCATCTAAAACCGGATTATTGCCGTTGTTTCCTGTTTCAGTATTAAGAAAGTCTTGGTCGACAAATCCGAGTGTGGTGTTAAATCCTAAACGTACTTTATCCGAGGCCGAATGGTCAAAGTTAAACCGGAGGGTGTATCGCTCAAGACCTGTTCGGATTAATACCCCTTTTTCTGTTCTATAGCTGGCCGATACAAAAAAGCGGGATTTATCATTACCACCACTGGCATTAAACTCGTGCGTTTGCTGAGGAGCAGTGCGAAAGTAAACATCCCGCCAATCAGTATTGATTTGAGAAAGTTCCGCAAGGAGTTCATCTCCTTCGGCTTCACTGATAGTGCCTGTTCTTACCTGGTTAAGAATAGAACCAGCCTGTCCTCTCACAATTGGAGTGCCAGTCAAGGCAATTCCTTGATCGAATAAAAGTTGCTCATACTGGATTTTCTCCTGGGTATTCATAACCTCAAAATTCTCTGTTGTACGTGTAGCAAATCCCTGTTGAAAACGATAATTAAACTGGGTTTTGCCCGCCTTGCCTCTCTTAGTCGTAATTACAATGACCCCGTTAGCAGCTCTCGAGCCATAGATAGCTGCTGCCGAAGCGTCCTTCAAAACAGTAACTGTCTCAAAATCATTTGGATTGAGAGCGGCAAAATCTGTTGAAGCGACGTTAGAAGCATTAAAAGTGTTGCCTGCAGTGGCACCACTGTTGTTAATTGGAACGCCATCCACGATATACAGCGGCTGTGTAGAAGCATTGATAGAGCCAATACCACGAATACGAACATTGCCCAGCGTACCAGGCTGACCACTACCAACAGTGATAAGTAACCCAGGTGCGCGGCCTTGAAGAATCTGATCAAAAGAAGAAATTGGCACCTGTTCTATCTCTTTTGAGCGAACTGTGGTAATAGCCCCGGTTACCGTTTCTCGACTTTCTTCACGATAACCTGTGATAACGACCTCGCCGAGCTCTTTGATGTCGGGCACCATAGCAACACTTATAGCACTCTGAGTGCCAACGCTCATCTCCTGGCTTTTTAAGCCTACCGCCTGAAAAACGAGGACCGCATTTTCAGGGACTTTGATCTCGTACGTACCATCTAGGTTTGTTACCACTCCAATGGTCGTACCTTTGACAAATACACTCACACCAGGTAATCCTTCACCTGTAGCAGGATCAGTTACCCGGCCCTTCACGATTCTGTCTTGTGCAAAGGCGGCAAAAGCCAGGCACAAAGACAGCAGCATACTCAGCAGTAATTTTTGCTTCATACTTTGTTTAAATTTTAAGGTTACTGTTTTAGATATGATTACAAACTTGGTAAAGGAGTAAGGGCTCAAAAAAATTGGCAAGCCCTTTAATTTTTACCGCATTTGGATAATCCTTTTGCAAGATACTACTTTGACAAAACAAAATAACAGATTGGATGCTTAATTTGAAAGTCAAACCCCTCTTTTTTTTGATAAGGAAGCAAAGAATAAGTTTTCTCGTATGAAATGAATCCAAATTAAATTCTAAAAGAGATAATTACGAGTATCTTTTTCTTTCATAAATCAAAGGTTTAAATCTTTTACCAGTAGAATTGTTTGCCAAATTTTCTAAATTGTTAATTTTTTTCTACTGAATTTAATTACAAAAATTTTCATGTTAGAAAACCCGCCATTTCCCTTTTTTAAGTGTTTAATGGAAAAAGCCAAAAAGCAGACTATGTTAAAAAAACATTACGCTACGATTATCCTTTGGGTGGCCTCAGCAGGCCTGGCCTGGGCAAAAAAAACGGGGGGGACTACACCCTGCCCATACTTTCACCCGCCTGATGGTGCTTTCTTTTGTCATTATCCTGGGGCTTTGGGGCTTGGTTTGGTGGCGAAGGCGCAAGTGAAAAGCCTTTTTGCCTGGCAAAACAGGCCGATAAATTCGCAATTTCTTCTCATGCCAGGCCCTTCTGTTTGGAGGCTTTGGCCTAGATTTGTGGGTATAATTAGCTTAATTATGAACACCGCTCAAAGCTTCATTTTGCGTCATGTTGCGCTGTTTGTCTGGGTACTGAGTGCCTTGCTTTGGATACTGGGGGCTTGTGAGGCCCGCCGCCAAAAACCTGAGGTGCAGGATTTGGGCACCCCGCCCGAAGAAATAACGGCCGTGCCCGATTCGGTTTTTGATTTGCAAGGCCATCGTGGGGCCAGGGGCCTTTTGCCCGAAAACAGCCTGCCTGGTTTTATAAAAGCCATTGACCTGGGGGTGCAAACCCTGGAGCTGGATGTGGTAGTGAGCAAAGACAAAAAAATTGTCTTGTCGCACGAACCTTTCTTTTCGCCCGACATCTGCCGTAGCCCCCAAGGCGATAGCATCTCCCCTGGTCAGGAGCGTCAGTTCAATATTTATAACTATACTGTCGAGGAAATCCGGGATTTTGATTGTGGACGCTGGGGCAATGCCCGCTTTCCCGAACAGAAAAAAATGGCCGTTTATAAACCTACCCTGGCTGAAGTGGTGGACAGTGTGGAGCGCTATATCCGTCGCAAACAACTTCCCCCGGTGTATTACAATATAGAAACCAAGTCGCGCCCGGAAGATGACAGTATCTTTCATCCCAAGCCGGAGGAATTTGCCCAACTGCTCTACCAGGAATTGAAAAGCCTTTCCATTCTGGATAAGGTACTGATTCAATCTTTTGATGTACGCACCCTGCAGGTTTTCAAAAAGCTGGATGAGGAAGTACGGCTGGTCTTGCTGGTGCAAAATCCACAGGCCCTGGAAACAAGTTTGCGAAGCCTGGGCTTTACGCCCTCGGTTTATAGTCCTTATTATATTGGCCTTACAGAGGGCATCGTGCGCAAGGCCCACGAAAAAGGCATGAAAGTGATTCCCTGGACAGTAAACGACCTCGAGAGTATGCGCAAGCTGATTCGGATGGGGGTGGATGGGCTCATTACGGATTATCCCGACCGATTTCAGCAACTCCGGGCCCAAAAAGAAAAGTCAGCCCCTAAATAGCTTTCGCTCAGGCTACTTTCACTTTGCGTCCGTCGGGCATTTCAAAGAGCAGGGAGCGGCATACCTCAATGAGGGCTTCCATAAAGTCTTCCCAATTGTGGTAATTGACCTGGTCTTGAAAGTCGCGGATGATGGCCAAGGTAGCCTCCGGGCCATTTTGCAAATAAATGCGATAGGCCTGGGCATTGTCAGGCTCCTGACGGTGGAGTAGTTCCATAAAAAGCAGTTGTTCATCCAGGTAGTAGCTCAGGCGAATGTCCAGGGCCGGATTATGAAGATAAAGCGCCGAGGCTTGGGGTGTGAGGGCCAGGTCATTTTCCCAAAGAGAGGCGTAGGCTTCGGTCTGCCAGCCTTGCAAAGCCAGGAAATCAAGAAAATAGGCCCGATGGAGCCAGGTGTGGGTTGGCAATTCGTGGCGTTGAAGTTTTTGCCCCCGGTAGCGCAGGCTTTTGAGCTTCTCAAGGGGGAGGGCCAGGATGTCTTGCCAGGTCGTGGGGTCGGGGCATTTTTCAAACTCAGCGGCCTGTTGGGCATATTCGGCATAAAGGGGGTTGTAATTCACCGAAGCGGCAAGTGCCGAAAGGGCTGGCGACCAGTCGCCCAAGAGAGCCAAAATGCAGGCTTTGCGGTAGAGGTGATAATCTTTTTGATATTCCTGGGCAATTTTCTGTTCGTATTCGGCCAGGGCCCGGCGCAGATACATCCCGGCCTCAGCGTGTCTTGAGAGTCGCATCAATACAAACCCGGCTTGATACCAAGCCTCAGGATGGTTTTTATCGTGCAAGGTGGCTTTTTTAAAAGCCTCCGCCGCCGCAGGGTAGTCGCCCATTTTCTGATACTCCAAACCCTGGTCATAATATTTACTGAATGTAGTTGTCATGCCTCACAAAAAATTGCTTGTCCCAAAACGGAACTTTAAATTTACAATTTTATCTCAAAATTTCCCTAAACAGGCAAAAAGTTTGCCGTAAACGAGGGCATCTGTTCAAATAAATCAAACGCATACGCCTTATGAAAAAAAAATACTGGTCGGGTGTTCTCGCCCTCCTTGGGGGCTTGCTGGCCTTGGGCCATAGCCCCTCTTATGCCCAATACGGGCTGTGCCACCGGGCTTTTTTGCCCGTCCGGGCGGAAACCAATGCCCAGAGTGAACAAGTAACCCAGTTGATATTTGGCGAAGCCTTTCAGGTCTTGAAAACAGATTCGGCCACAGGCTGGGTATGGATTAAAAATCATTTTGATGGCTATGAAGGTTGGATTCCCCAGACCGAATTTGCGCCCATTTCCGAGGCCTATTACCAGGAGTACAAAGTGCAGCCCCATCCACTGAGCGCCGACCGCCAGGGGCGGGTTTGGATAGGCAATCTCCCTCTCTCGCTTCCGCAAGGCAGTGTCTTGCCCTTTTACGAAGCGGGGCGTATTCGGGTAGGGAGCCAAAAATATCGTTTTGAAGGCAAGATCATCCCTTCTCAAAACCGACCCAAGCCCGCCGCCTGGATTCAGACCGCCCGTACTTACCTCGGGGTTCCCTATCAGTGGGGGGGCAAGACCGAAGAGGGCTTGGATTGTTCTGGCTTTACCCAAATGGTGCTGCGTCAAAACGGGCGGGTGCTGCCCCGCGACTCATACCAGCAGGCTGAATTGGGGCAAAAAATCTCCCTGGCCGAAGCCCGCCCGGGAGATTTGGCTTTTTTTCAGCGCAAAGCCGAAGGCGATGGAAAGGTAGTGCATGTGGGCATTTATCTGGGCCAAGGCCAACTTATTCATGCCGACGGCCTGGTGCGCATCAACCGCCTGGACGCGACCGGCATTTACCGGGATGATTTGGGGAAATATTCCCATTACCTGAAGTTTTTTAGGCGGGTGGAATGAAGAAGGATATTAAAATCTTGCTTAGTCACGAAAAATGTTGCCTACACGGTGAAACCATTTTTTAAAAACAAAATGGAGGCGGTTTTTCTAATGTACTGGCTTATCAGGCAATGCAATCCACTCAAACATCTCATAATGCCCATTGTCCATACCCAGGGCCTGATACACGGCCCGGGCCGCCTGATTGGTCTTATCTACATAGAGCCGGATGCCACACCAGTCTGGTCTTTGCAGCACCAGGGCCTGAAAATAGCGGTAGGTAGCCGAGTAAAGTTTTTTGCCCCGATGCGCGGGCAGAATATACAGCGATTGTATCCAAAGGATTTGCCCGTTGCGCCAGTCGCTCCATTCAAAGGTGGTCAGCACACAGCCCACCACTTGGTTTTGGTGGGTGATTTTGTAATAAATGCCCTTGTGCGGGTCGGCCAACAAAGCGGCCACGCCCGCCCGGAGGGTGGCTGCCTCCAGCCGGAGATGCTCCGTTTCCAGGGCCATGGCTTCCTGAAGGCGGGCCAGGGCTTCGGCATCCGCAGGAAGGGCCGCTTCCAACTCATATTCTGGGGCTAAGGTGTATTTTTGCATAGGGAGCGATGGCTAAATGCCAATACTAAACAACAAAAAATCAAAAATGTGCTGGCCCTGGCCCGAAAAGGGCTGCGGCAAAAAGCTATAACGAAGTCCTAAATCCACCTCTAAGAGCCGAAGCAGGCGCACATCAAAGGTTAGCTCTACCCCCAGCGACTGAAGATTGTTTTCAATCGTAAGAAGCAAGCCGGGAGCCAACTCGGACCTTGTGCGGGCATAGTCAAAAAAGAAATTGGCCTTGATGCGCTTGAGGAAAGCCAGGGGGCCCGCCACCGCCCAATCGGGATAGAAAAGCGGCAGGCTATAATTAAAAGATATTTTGTTGATTCTATCGCTGATGGGGGTACTTTGATAGCCCCGGGGGTAAAAAAATAAATTCCGAAATTTGTAATTATCGTTGAAATCTTCGGCCTGGAAAGCGGTGCTCACATAAAAATGATGATTGCGGAACAAGCCCGGCATGTACACATCCAGGCTGCCATTGAAAACCTCCCCTCGGAGCTGATTACTGCCCAAGGTGCGGCGGTAGCGCAAATCCAGCACCAGGCCCCAACGGGGCAAGATATTCTGCCGGGCCGTGGTTTGTAAGATAAAAGTCCGCTTTCGCAGTTCAATGGCTTGCAAGACATCACTTTGTAAAGGGACCTCATACAAATCACGGAAACGGCCCACAGGGACGGGGGAAATATCGAGACGAAAGTTTTCCGGGTTATTAAACTGATTTCGACTTTCCAGATTGAGCCAGTGATAATTGGCCTGTAGATTCATCCGGCTCACAAAAGTCCCCTGCGAAAAATCTACGGGCAAGGCCAGGCCCACAAAAAAATCATTTTCGCGCCATTCTTCATTGTAGAGTGTCAGAACGATGGTGGTATCGGTAGTAGGCTGGAAATTGGAAAAAGAACGCGCGCGTTCGGCTCTTTCAAATCCTACATTGAGAATAGGATATAGCTCCGCATAACTAAGCGAAGCCGAATAAGACATTTCCTTTTCATTGGCATTATAAAAAGCCCCTACCTCCGCCGAGAGGGTGCTAAACTTATTATCGGATAAGATTCGGGCCCCAAATACGGGCGGAAACAAAGTCGGCAAGATGCTGTGCGGATTCAACAGGCCCTGCCATTTATTGAATTTTCGCACCGGAAAAGCCGCTGGGGGCAGTTCATTCAAGATGCTTTTACCTTTTTCTTGGGCCACCAGCGTTTTATAGAAGGTGATTTCGCTGGGCGAGGGAAGTTCTTCCGACCAGAGGGGCCAGGCCTCGGGCGTGATTTCCACTTCCCGCAGGTCATAGCCCATTGGGGTAAAATCACTATAAGTCAATCGAAGACCATCGGGCGAAACAGCCGGTTGAAAAGCCCCCAGCTTGGCCGAGGTAACCTGATAAATGTCGGGCTGCCCCATTTTGAGCGCAAAAATATTGTTGATGCCCGTATGGGCTCCGGCAAAATACACCCATTCCCCCTTCACGCAGGGGAAGGTGATTTGATGCGAACTGGGGGTGGTGAGGGGGGTAAATATCCGTGAATCCAGCTCCAGCCGGGCCAACCAGTTTTGCTCGCCGGATAGCAGCACCATCACAAGGGCCTTCCCGTCGTCGGTCCAGCGAGGGTAAGTAGGGAAAGCATTGTCCGGAATGGGGATTTCGGCAATTTTTTGTTTAGTTCCGGTTTGAAATACTACGATTTGGTATTGCATCTCCGGGCTTATCTCCACCGCTGCTATCTGGCGGGCATCCGGGGAGAGGGCCGGGGCAAAATAGCGCCCCCGGTGGGTGATTTTTTCTTTCCTTTTCGTTTGGAAGTTATACATTTTGATATTGGAGAAGTTTTGGTAGCCCCAGCGGGGGTCGGTGCCCTGCTCGGCCCAGCAAAGCTGATTCCCAACTACGGAAAGGGTTCGATTTCTGGAAGCATAAATACCCGGGGCCCTTAATCGTTTTTCTTTTCCGTTTTCAAAAAGTTGGTAGAAAGTCGGAATTTGGGCAAAGCTGCTTTTTTCTACTATCAGTTCTCCGTTGGGCAAGTATTGCGGATTGCGGTAATCAGTATAAGTAGGTTTTGCTTGCTGATTGATGCGCCTTCCTTCGCGGTAAGTAAGCCTTTGGGTTTCGGCTTTCCACATAGTGTCAAGGGTGGCTCGGGTAGCTCGATAGAGATGGGGAGTCCGCCAGCCCGTATGCCTGTTCAGAGCCCGGCTAAAAGGAAAAAAGAGCCCTTTATAACGCACCGCATCGGCCACGACCTCAGCCCATATTTTCTCTCCAAAATGTTGGCGCGCCTGGGTAGTCAGGTAATAGCCCAGTTCGTAGTGGCTGGGCACAAAGTTGCGTAAAGAACCCGCCCCGGCTTTTTCGTAGCCATAGTTTATGTTGTTGATTATAAGCGACTTGTATTCCATGTCAAATTCAGGCAGCCGCCCCCGCCCCCCTTGGGTGAGAGAAGTTTCGGTGCCTACGGCATCCCCTTCCCAATACCAGCGCGGCAATGCGGTGCCGGCCAGCCCTCCCCAGGCCCAGGAACCCAGCACCCGGCGGGCCAGCTTGGTAATACCCCGGTCGCTGTTTGCAAACTGCTGGACGTGGCGATATTCGTGGATGGCCAGGATGTCGAGCCAGTTGGTGGCACCGTTGAGGCCAAACTGAGGCGGGGTCAGGAAAAACTCGGAGCGAAAAGGGCCAACGGTTACGAAGCCATTGGGCACCGTGGTTTGGTTTTGTAGCAGAATGGTAACCTTTTCCTTCCGGTTTCCCACCGAATTGCCCGTAGAATCCCAAAGCCAATGCACCAGATTGGCCACCCGCTGGCCAGAGGCTTCCAGGCCTTTCGGAAAAATAACCTGTACCTTGTCATTGTTAATTTGTTGCCAGCGCAAACCAAAAGGATTCACGCCCAAAGGATTATTAGGCACTTGGGCCCCGGCCAGGCCCAGGCCCAGCAATAAATTTAGGCCAAAATAGCAAAGCAGCCGATGTAGAGAAAGAGTACCCATGAGTAGTAAGCGATTCATTTTTCAAAGTTCGGAAAAAATAGCCAGCTTTTTATCCGGCAATTATTTGGGGCTTTTTTCCTAATTTCGCCCAAATCCCAAGAAACAAATGTTTACACAAATAGACAAATGTTATTTTATCGGCATAGGCGGAATAGGCATGAGCGCATTGGCGCGCTGGTTTGCCCAAAAGGGTTGCTTTGTGGCGGGCTATGACCGCACCCCCACAGACCTGACCCGCCAGCTCGAGGTTGAAGGTATGCACATTCATTTTGAAGACAATCCGGCACTCATTCCTTCGGTTTTTACCCAATCGCCCCTTCACGAAACCCTCGTGGTATATACACCGGCCATTCCGGCTGAGCACCGGGAGTGGCAGTTTTTGCAAGCACATGGCTTCACCATTCGCAAGCGGGCCGAGGTGCTGGCCCAGCTCACCCACAATCACTTCACGATTGCCATTGCTGGCACGCATGGCAAAACTACGACCACTTCTTTGCTCGCGCATATTTTGTATAATTCTAATATTGCCTTTACCGCTTTTGCGGGGGGCATTATGCAAGGCTATGAGCAAAACTTTCTCCACCGGCCAGCCCCCGAAGGCCACGAAGTGATGCTGGTAGAAGCCGATGAATACGATAAATCTTTTTTGCATTTGCAACCCAACCTGGCGGTTATTACGGCCATAGATGCCGACCATTTGGACATTTACGGCAATGAAAGCCACTTAATTGCAACTTTTCAGGAGTTTGCCCAAAAAAATTAAAGAAGGGGGGCATATTTTTATTAAAAAAGACTTGCCCATTGTTGAATTTTTAAATAAAAAAAAACGTAACTTTCGCCGAATATAGCATTAGCGAAAAAAGCGATTACTACGCCTTAGGCATACAAAGTCAGGAGGATGGTTTTGGTTTTGACTGGTTCGGGCCTCAAAAAAATATAAAAAATTTGAGATTGGGCATGCCGGGCTTTCATAATGTAGAAAATGCCACCGTTGCCATCGCCCTGGCGCAAGTATTGGGAATCGAGGAAGACATTATCCGTACCAGTCTGGCTACTTTCAAAGGCGTAAAGCGGCGCTTTGAGTACATCATCAAGCAAAAAGACCGCGTCCTGATTGATGACTATGCGCATCATCCTCGCGAGATTGAAGCTTTGTTACGTTCGGTGAGGGCACTTTATCCGGCCAAAAAGATAACGGCCGTTTTTCAGCCCCATCTTTATTCCCGTACCCAAGACCTGGCCGAGGGATTTGCCCAAAGCCTGGATTTAGCCGATGAGATAATTTTGCTCGAGATCTATCCGGCCCGCGAACAGCCTATTCCAGGAGTGGACAGTGGAATGATTTTAAATAAAATGAAAAATAAGGCCAAAAGAGTTTGCCCAAAAGCAGATTTGCTGGCTTGCCTGCAAGAAAATTATCAAAAACCGGAGGTTTTATTAACCATCGGGGCGGGCGACATTAGCGAGTGGGTTTTGCCCCTCAAAGAAATGATGACCGAATACGGGATTAAGTAAGATTAAATGGCCCTTGTCAAAAAAATCCGTCTCAAAAAAGGCGTAAAAATCTTTTTAGGCATATTGGCACTTTTTGTTCTGATTGCCTTCGTAGAAGCGCATCAGCGTAACCAATCGCTGGGGGACTTGCATATCCGCATTGTGAATCAATCGGAAAATTATTTTTTGGATTCTACCGAAATACAAAGGTTGCTGGATGTTAGCGCGGATAAAAACAAGAAAGTGGCCAATTTCCGCGACCTCTCGGTCAAGGCCATTGAGTCGCGCATTCGGGCCAATTTGTTTGTGGAAGATTGTGAAATTGCCCGTAATCTCCGCGGCGACCTTTTTATTGATGTTCGCCTTTCCCGGCCAATGGCCCGTTTTCTGCGGCAGGGGCGGCCTGATTTTTACATTGACAGCCTGGGCAAAATTATGCCTGTCTCAAGCAGATTTACGGCTCGGGTGCCCCTTATCTCGCGCGATGGCAATAATCAACTGCCAGATTTTGCCAAAAAAGACCAAGGTTTACTCCGTTTGATGCAAGCACTTCATCAAGACCCTTTTTTTCGGGCACAGGTCTCTCGTTTGCATATCCAGCAAAACGGCGACATCCGCATAGAGGTGCAACTCGGGGAACATTTTATTGAGTTTGGCCCCAGCCAAGATATTGCCGAAAAGCTCAAAAAGATTAGAATTTTTTATCAGGAAATATTGCCACTCAAAGGCTGGAAGGCCTATAAGCGGGTAAATGTGAAATATCGGAACCAAATTATTTGCCAGTAATAAAAATACTTTTTATGCAAAAAGAAAAAATTGTCGTTGGGCTGGACATTGGCAGTACCAAAATCTGCGCCCTGGTCGGTCGGAAAGACCAATACGGAAAAATAGAAATACTGGGGATGGGCAAGGCGGAATCGCACGGCGTAACCCGGGGAGTAGTCATTAACATTGACAAAACCGTGAGTGCAATTAAGGATTCCATTCAGGAAGCCGAAAAAACCTCCGGCATCGACATCCGGGTGGTCAATGTCGGCATTGCAGGGCAGCATATCAAAAGCATTACCCAAAGAGGCAATATCAACCGCAAAACGGATAACGAAATCACGGTGGAGGATGTCAATCGCCTCACCAATGAGATGTATAGCACCGTAACCCCTCCCGGAACGCAAATCATTCATGTGATGCCCCAAGACTATACCGTAGATTTTGAAACAGGCATTAAAGAACCTGTAGGCATGTCGGGCGTGCGGCTGGAAGCAGATTTTAACATCATTACGGCCCAAACCAGCGCGATAAAAAATATTCAACGCTGTATTCAAAATTCGGAACTGGAGATTGAAAACCTCATCCTGGAGCCGATTGCCTCGAGCATGGCCGTACTGACAGAGGAAGAGCGCGAGGCTGGAGTAGCCTTGGTAGATATTGGAGGAGGGACAACCGATGTGGCGGTTTTCTATGAAAATATTATCCGGCATACGGCCGTGATTCCTTTTGGCGGCCATATCATCACCACGGATATTAAAGAGGGTTGCAAAATTATGGAACAGCAGGCCGAGCGGCTTAAGGTCAAGTTTGGCAAGGCCATTGCCGAAGAAGCCAATCCCAATGAGTTTGTATCAATACCCGGCCTGCGCAACCGGGCCCCCAAAGAAATTTCGCTGCGCAATCTGGCCCATATCATCGAGGCGCGTATGCAGGAGATTATTGAACTGGTGCACAATGAGCTGATAAAATCGGGCTATGTCAACAAGTTGGTCGGCGGCATTGTCATTACGGGTGGCGGCTCTCAGCTCAAGAATTGCCAGAAACTTTTTCAGTATATGACCCAAATGGATACCCGGGTAGGCCATCCCAACGAATATCTCGGCAAAAGCCAGGTAGAAGTGGCCAAAAGTCCTATGTATGCCACCACCGTGGGGCTGGTGCTAGCCGGCTTTCGGGCTTTGGACGACCGACAGGAGCGTTATATACAATTTCAGCACAATGTCCGTCCGCAAAAGGTAGAAAAAGCGGCGGGGGAGATTTTTTCCGAAAAATTATTGAGCGAACCAAAGGATTATTGCTCGATGATTATGATAATAAAAATAATTATTAACTAATTTTGTAATAATTTTTTCCAACCTTTTGAGGCAAGGCCGTATGGAGATAAAAAATATGATTTCAGTGTTCCTACTCATCCCAAATCCATTATCAAAGTGATTGGTGTAGGGGGTGGGGGCAGTAATGCCGTTAACTATATGTATAACAAAGGCATTAAAGATGTAGAATTTATCGTCTGTAATACGGATGTGCAAGCCCTCAACCTCAGTGCCGTACCGGCCAAACTGCAAATAGGGGCTAACCTGACCGAAGGCCTGGGAGCCGGAGCCAACCCGGACATTGGCCGCGAAGCCGCCCTCGAGAGCAAAGAAGAAATCCGGGAGTTGCTCAGCCACAATACCAAAATGCTTTTTATTACAGCCGGTATGGGTGGGGGAACGGGGACGGGGGGCGCGCCCGTGATTGCCGAAATTGCGCGCGAACTGGGTATCCTGACTGTGGCCATCGTTACCGCCCCTTTTTCTTTTGAAGGCAAACGCAAACGCAAATATGCCGAGCAGGGCATCCAGCAATTACGCGAAACCTGCGATACTTTGCTTGTGATTTCTAATGATAAGTTATTGGAGCTCTACGGCAACCTCAAAATGAGCGAAGCCTTTGCCCAAACCGATAATATCCTGGCTACGGCCGCCAAAGGCATCGCCGAAATTATTACGGTTCCTTTGATTGTAAATGTGGATTTTGAAGATGTAAAGACGGTGATGCGCAATTCGGGGGCCGCTGTGATGGGCTCGGCCAAGGCCGAAGGCGAGAATCGGGCACTTCGGGCTGCCCAAGATGCGCTCAACTCTCCCCTGCTCAATGATAAAAGCATCCGAGGAGCCAAAAAAATCTTGCTTTCCATCATGTCCGGAGAAAAATCCGAGATTCAGATGGAAGAATTTTATGCCATTACCACCTACATCGAGGAAAAAGTAGGGGATGATGCCGATATGATTTTTGGCTCGGGCATGGACGCGACCCTCGGCGATCATATTCAGGTAACCATCATTGCCACGGGCTTTGAGGATTCTCTCCCTTTTTCGGTGCACCACAATACGCCTAAGCCAGAAAAAAAATTGAAGAGGCCCCGGCCAAGCCTCCCGTAGAGGAGGCCAGCCCCAGTTTTGTGTTCAATCTGAGCCCCAAAATCAAAAAAGAAGACCCCCTTCCTCCCAATAAGGTTGTTTTTAACCTGGATGATGAAATTGAGGAAGACGAAGACGGATTCAAAACGCCTCGCAATGTTTTTGAGCCAAAATCAGAAATTGACCTCAAAAAAGAACAACTTTCGCAAGAGGCTGACGAGCGGATTCTTAAGCTCCGCAAGCTGAGCCAAAGCGTAGAAACCAATGAGGGCCTGAAAGAGAAAATTGAAATTCCGGCTTACCTTCGTCGAAACGTGAAATTGATTGACCCGCCTCATTCTTCCGAAAATGATATTTCTCGGTTTAACCTTAATGATGATAATCATCTTCTGGGCAACAATAAGTTTTTCACTGACAATCCCGATTAGGCAATTTTTGGCATTTTTGCGTAGCCCTTGGCTCCTTAGATGGAGCATAAGGGCTTTTTTGCGAGCAAACCAGGGTCAAAAGGCTTCCATTTTAAACAAAATGCGTTATTTTCTGGAAATTCAATATCGGGGAACTCATTACCACGGCTGGCAAATCCAGGCCAATGCCCATACTGTACAAGCTCAAATAGAGCAGGCCCTTTATACGCTTTTGCAATTGCCCACGCCCCTCACCGCAAGCGGACGCACCGATACGGGCGTGCATGCGCTCCAACAGTTTGCCCATTTTGATACCAATATTCCCCTCCAACAGTTTCCGCACCGGCACAAACTCAACCTTCTTTTGCCCCGTGATATTTGGATAAAAAATATCTATGAAGTTTCGCCTGATGCCCACGCCCGTTTTGATGCTCAATGGCGGACATACGAGTACCGGATTTCTACCCATAAGCAACCTTTTCTGCCTAAATTGTGCTATGAGTATGGCTACCCGCTTCATCTGGATTTGCTCCAGCAGGCTAGCCTACTGCTGTGCCAGTACGAGGATTTCCAGGCATTTAGTCGGGTAAAAACCGATGTTGAGCACTTCCGCTGCCAGATAAAAAGTGCCACCTGGGAACTAGCCCCTGATTTGCTTGTTTTTCGGATTGTGGCCAACCGTTTTTTGAGGGGCATGGTCAGGGCCATTGTGGGGACTTTGCTCGAGGTAGGCCGTGGGCGTTTAAACCTTCCCGGGTTTGAGGCCGTTATCCAAAGCGGAGACCGAAGAAAAGCCGGACCCGCCGCTCCACCCGAAGGCCTTTTCCTGACGGAGGTTCAGTATCCCTATATTTTAACACCCATTGCCTGAAAATTGCATCGAAAAGCCTTGCGCGCATGAATGAACAAGATAAAGAAAGAGCCGAAGAAAAAATATTTGAATGGCGGGTTATGCGCCGGCTGGTGCAGTTTGCCCGCCCTTACCGTGGGGTGTTTACGGGGCTCGTATTTTTGACTTTACTAGTGGGCTTTTTAGGACCCTTGCGCCCATTTCTGATAGAATTTACCATCAATCAGTATGTAGCCACCAGTAATTATGAAGGTCTCCTGACAATGACCCTGATTATGGTAGGCTTATTAGTTTTTCAGGCCATCGCCCAATACCTCCACACTTATTTTTCGGGCTGGCTGGGCCAAACCATTATTCGCGACATTCGCATTGCCTTGTATAAACATATTCTGCGCCTTCGCCTGGCTTTTTATGACCGTACCCCCATTGGCCGCCTCGTAACCCGCAATATCTCCGATATCGAGACCCTCTCTAATGTATTTACACAGGGCATTGCTGATTTAATTGGCGATATTCTCCAGATTATTTTTATCCTGGTGCTGATGTTTTACACACATTGGGATTTGACCCTGGTGAGCCTGGCTTTGCTGCCCTTTCTTTTGTTGAGCACCTATGTTTTCAAGGAAAGAGTGAAGCAAGCATTTGATGAAACCCGGGTGGCGGTCTCGAATCTCAATTCTTTTGTGCAGGAACACATCACGGGGATGAACATTGTCCAGATTTTTGGAAGTGAAAAAACAGAATACGAAAAGTTTCGCGAAATCAATCGGGAGCATCGGCGGGCCAACCTCAGAGCTGTGCTTTATTACTCTATTTATTTTCCGGTGGCCGAGATTATCTCGGCCGGGGCCACGGGTTTGTTGGTCTGGTACGGAGCGCGTCAGGTCTTGGGCGAAGAAGTAGCCCTGGGTACACTCATTGCCTTTATTATGTATATTTCGCTTTTCTTCCGACCCATTCGGATGATTGCCGACCGCTTCAATACTATCCAGCTCGGAGTGGTGAGTACCAACCGAATTATGAAGCTGTTGGACAACACCGAAAGCATTCCCGATAATGGGCATCTGGCCCCGGCCCATATCAAAGGGGACATTCAATTCGAAAATGTCTGGTTTGCCTATAAAGAAGGAGACCCAGTGCTCAAAAATATCTCTTTTGAAGTGAAAGAAGGCGAAACAGTGGCCCTTGTAGGGGCTACCGGGGCCGGCAAGACTTCGATTATTAACCTTCTGAGCCGGTTTTATGAAATCAACCAAGGGCATATCTACCTCGATGGGCAAGATTTACGAGATTATGACCTGCAAAACCTTCGCTCCCATATCGGGGTAGTGCTGCAAGATGTTTTTTTATTTTCGGATACCATTGCCAATAATATCACGCTGGGCAACCCAGATATCTCCCGTGAAAAAATACTGGAAGCGGCTGAACTGGTGGGAGCACGCAAATTTATCGAGCGATTGGATGAGGGCTTTGACCACAATGTGCAGGAAAGAGGGGCGAGCCTGTCGGTAGGTCAGCGGCAACTTATCTCCTTTGTTCGCGCCTTGGTCTATGACCCCAAAGTGATAGTGTTGGATGAAGCCACCTCTTCGGTGGATTCAGAAACCGAAGAACTTATCCAAACTGCGATTGAAAAACTGATGAAAGGGCGTACTTCCATCGTGATTGCCCACCGCCTTTCTACCATCCAAAAAGCCGATAAAATCTTGGTATTGCACAAAGGCGAAATCGTAGAGCAGGGCACCCACACAACCTTGCTGGAGCATGACGGTTATTATGCCAACCTGCACCGAATGCAATACAAAGCCGTAGTTGGCTAAGGCTTATTTGAAACTGAGCCTTTCAATGTCGCGCTTGCGAATCCAGGCCAAATACGTAGCCAGTTCTTCGGCTTTTTGGAGTTTCTCAACCGTATTATAATGCCGGGCCAGATGGCTATTGCTGAAGGTATGATGCAGGGTTTTATGGCAAGGCTGGCATAAATCGGCAATTGGGCCATCTTTCCCCCCTTTTTGCTTGGGAATGAGATGATGGCGGGTGGTGCGGCATACTTCCCGCTCACATAGCGCACAAGTAGGCATTTTTAGTAAAAAATTAGAAGTGATAAAGAATATGGGGCCTCAACTTGCCCCATTTATAAATTGTAAATTGTCCCAAGTCCGTGCTTCTGAATTGTTAAAAATCGCCCAGGCTTATGCATCCTCCGCTTCGGGAAAAATTTGGTGCAAATCATGACGAAAACGATCGATATACCCCTGTTGATTTTTATGGATATTCGCCACCTCCGCTACCCGACAGATGACACTGATAAATTTGTGAACCAGTTCTTTGGTAAGCCCTCTTTGGTTTTGCCAAATAAGATACATCACGTGATGGTAAGTGCTTTCTACGTCCGAAGCGGGTGTTTCGGCAATGAGCTGAAAACGGTCTTCGGCAATCCAGCTATGTTCGCCCAACTCTTCCAATACTACCTCATGAAAGGCTTTGCGTTCTTCCTGCTCTAAGATATTATCGGCCCGGGCAATGACAAAGGCCAGTTCACCTACCGCCCGGTAAAGATTGCGTTCTTCCAGGCTCAGGTCTTTGTTGCGGGGGGTGGCGCGAACCGTACTAAACTTACGCCGGTTCATTTCTTCTTGTGCTTTTGGGGCGTTTTTTTTCTCGTCTAAATTCAGTTTGGCGAGCCGTAGCTCGGCCTCCAGGTAGGTGATGTGCTCTACCAGGGGGGCTACTTTGGCCCAGATTTCGGGCTGATTCCGAAGTTCGCTGATGTACTCACTCAGGTTTTGCATCACAATCATATTTTAAAGCTTCTAGCAAATATATAAAAGGATTGAAGGAAAACATTCCCAAAAACCTTGCTAGGGGACTTCGCGCTGTTCAAAAAAATAGTTTGGAGGGCATCGTGCTTATTCGGGATAGTGCCAAAGCCGAAACCCTTCTGGCAAAATATCAGGTCTGGTACGATGAGCACCGAAAAGATAATTTTTACGTGGGCGATGTGATTCTATACCTGCTGGAATGGCGCAATGCCAATGGCTACCAACGGGCCAGCCTTCACTGGCAGATAGACCTCAACAGCCGAAACAGTGCATATTTGATGCTATTCAAGAAAAGTATAAAGAGTAAAGGCCGGCTGTCTGAAAAAAAAACGGCCTCCAAAAGAAGCCGCCTTTCTGCCTACTATTAATGAGTAAGTTTACCTTATTGTCCTTGACCAAGCGAATAAGACCGTTCTCCGTCAAAAGTGCAGAGGGTTTCGGTCTTGATAATGTCAAATCCGGCCTCGTTTATAACCTGCATCAATTGAATGATTTCGCTTTGGTGGGTTGGGCTTTCGTCTTCTTTGTAAAAACGGCAGCGCCAGTGGTCTGTACAAAAGGTTTCGGGAAATCCCTGGGGATACACTTTCAGGCCCCGGTTAGTAATCATGTTGAGCTTCAGTCCCTGGGCTTCGCATTTTACCAGGGCATCGCCCAGTACGTCGGGGTCTTTTTCGCCGTTGGGCTGGGTCCAGTGCAAAAAGATATCTACTCCCATCACCTCTTTTTTCTTTTTCTGGGTAGGCGAGGCTTTTACATGAATATTGCTGCCTTTGCCATACTTCACGGGCTTGAGGGTGCGGGGTTCCTGCCCCAATCGGGCGATTACCGCGTCGGCAAATTCGCGAGTACCTACTTTTTCTTTGCTGACGGTGGGTTCATAGATGTCATAGGTATGAATGCCATCCTCCATCGTTTTGAGCCAGGCATTGTGGGCGCGGGTGGCTACATCGCCCTGGCCAATATACACCAGCATTTGTACAGCCCCTAAAAACAAGCCCGAAGGATTGGCCAGGTTTTGTCCCGCCCGGCGCGGGGCTGAGCCGTGAATGGCTTCAAACATTGCGTAGCCTTCCCCAATATTGGCCGAACCGGCCAAGCCGACCGAACCCGTAATTTGGGCGGCCACATCCGAAAGCACATCGCCATAGAGATTAGGCATCACAATGACATCAAAATTTTCGGGGCTGTCGGCCATCTTGGCGGCCCCAATGTCGATAATCCAGTGTTCGTTTTCTATGTCCGGGTATTCGGTGGCTACTTCATCAAATACCTTGTGAAAAAGACCATCGGTCAGTTTCATGATATTATCTTTGGTAAAGCAGGTAACTTTTTTGCGACCATAGGCCCGGGCATATTCAAATGCGTAGCGCACAATTTTTTCCGAGCCAGGCCTTGAAATGAGCTTCAAACACTGGGTTACTTCATCCGTCTGCTGGTGCTCGATGCCCGCATATAAATCTTCCTCGTTTTCACGGATGATGACCACATCCATCACCGGGTGTTTGGTGGCAACATAAGGGTGGTAAGACACGCAAGGCCGGATATTGGCAAATAAGCCCAGGGTTTTGCGGGTCGTAACATTGAGGCTTTTAAAACCGCCGCCCTGCGGCGTGGTAATTGGGGATTTGAGAAAAACCTTGGTGCGGCGCAATGAATCCCAGGCCTCCGGAGCTATCCCGGCTGAATTGCCTTTGAGATATACTTGCTCGCCGATTTCAATTTCCTCAATTTCTAGCTGCGCACCAGCAGCCTCGAGGATACGCAAGGTTGCCGCCATTATTTCGGGGCCAATGCCATCGCCGTGGGCTACGGTGATGGGTACTTTTTGGTCAGTCATAAGGTAAAAGAATTAGG
This sequence comes from Microscillaceae bacterium, assembly GCA_012031215.1. GTDB lineage: Bacteria > Bacteroidota > Bacteroidia > Cytophagales > Microscillaceae > JAAUUB01. The sequence continues at coordinate 19,258 of JAAUUB010000054.1, forward strand.
ATGGAATAGTAGTAATACAATTATATTAAAAAGTCCACAAATCTATTAGAATATTATTAATTTTAAAAGTGCAGGGTTAAATTTGTAATCAGCTTGCAATACTTCTATATTGTCTGCCCTCATCAGGCAAGTGAGCCCCTCGCCGAAACAGACCTCTCTACGGAATATTTGTGTATTTTTGAACTTGCAAAAAGCAAAACATAGGTATCTCATGGACATACTCGAAAAATCATTGCCCATAAAAAACGAAGTAGAAGCACAGGAAGTCGCCCTTTCGCGAGCCGAGCTGGAAAAATCGCCTTTTTTTGGGCATAATGGGTCTTCTCTCAAAGAGGCCCTGCGGGCCGAAGGGGCTTCGGGGATTATTGCTGAATTTAAAAGGCGTTCCCCTTCCAAAGGCTGGCTTCACAAAACCGCCCAAGCCGAGGACATTGCTCGGGGCTATGCCCAAGCCGGGGCCAGCGGAATGTCGGTATTAACCGATGCCACCTTCTTTGGGGCCCAAGCCGATGATTTTGCCCAGGTACGCCAGACAGTAGGGCTGCCCCTTCTGCGCAAGGATTTTATGGTTAGTGAGTACCAAGTTCTGGAAGCCAAGGCGATGGGTGCTGATGTGATTTTATTAATCGCGGCCTGCCTCCCCCCGCATCAGATTCGGGAAATGGCCCGATTGGCCCGGCAACTCGGCTTAGAAGTCTTGCTTGAAGTCCATCAGGCCCAAGAACTGGAAGAAAGCCTCAATGAATACATCGATTTGGTTGGGGTCAATAACCGGAATCTTAAGACCTTTGAAGTGCGCCTGGAGACTTCCCTGGTCCTGGCCGATAAAATCCCGGATGGGATAGTAAAAATCTCAGAGAGTGGCCTCAGCCAGCCCGAAAGTGTGCAGAGGCTTCGCGCCGCAGGCTACCAAGGATTTTTGATGGGAGAGTTCTTTATGAAACAAAACCATCCGGGAGAGGCCTGCCGGGATTTCATTGCTCAGGCGCAATCTTTGCCTGCCACATCATCATAATTTAAAAAAATGATTTGCTGCCGGATGAGCAAATCATTTTATAAAGACAAGTGTAAATCCCCGGGCAATTTTTTCAAAAATACCGATGCGGGGAACAAGTAATCACCGGAGATCTTAGCACTTATTGCAACACAACTTTTACGCTTTGGTCAAAGCCATTGGCCTGCAAGCGCAGGATGTAAAGGCCGCGAGGCAAGTATTCTACTGGAATGTCCAGGGCTTGGGCCGCTTGCTGCGTGAAATAAATTCGCCCGTCTGCGCCATAGAGGGTGATTTTCCTGCTTATATTTTCGCCTTCCATCCTGATTTTGAGTACCTCGCGGGCGGGGTTGGGATAAATTTGCAAGGTGCCCACAACGTGCACGCTGGCCCATTCCGAATAACTAAAAGTGCCGTCTTTGTCTATTGCTTTAAGGCGGTAATAAGTAAGGCCAGGAGCAGGCTCTCCATCGGTGTAAGCATAATCCTGACGGGTGGCACTCTCTCCCGCAGCGGCAACTGGGCCCAGTGTTTGAAAATTGAGAAAATCCTGGGTACGTTCTATCACATAATAATCGGTATTGGACTCGGTGAGCGTTGCCCAGCTTAGGAGTACATCTGCTTCATTGAGTTGCGCTTCAAAAGAGATAAGCCGGATAGGCAAGGTAGTGGTAAGACCTGCTGCCTGCCAGCCACTCAAAACAGCTACCCCACCGTTGTTTCCGCCGGGCAGTCCTGTGTCGGTGCAAGTAAAGCAATCCTTGCCATTCAGGCCAGGCGTGCTGGTAAAATCAGCGTTGCCGGGCAAAGGAGCGTTTCTCACCAAAATGGCCCCTATGCCGCCACCCCCGCCGCCGCCGTGCTGTTCGCTAACATTGGCATCGCCCCCAAGTCCGCCATTGGCACGGGCTTGTAGGACAGTGTTTAGTTCAAAATTATTAACTTCCAGAAATATCACTCCACCAGCCCCACCGCCACCAGCCCCGTCATTTCCGGTATTGTCGGGCGCGTTTTCGCCATTGGCCAAGAGGCTATAGACCGGAGCAGCCGCCAGGGTACGGAGGGTACTGGCTCTAATCAGGAGAATTCCGCCACCATGGCCGCCGCGTGAGCCATTAGAGTTGTTTTGTTGACCGCCGCCGCCACCGCCGCCCAGGAAAAGTCTATTTTCTAAGATATCATAGAATAAAGGATAGGCCCCAATACCACTTGCCGAATTTAAGCCACTACAGGCTCCGCTGCCCAGCCAGCCTACACCACCACTGCCTCCGTGGCCCAGGTTGCTCCCGCCGCCCCCGCCGCCATTGTGGGAGTTGCCGCCCCCGCCGCCATTGGCTATGGCCCCCCGGCCAAAGTTTTGCCCTACAATCCCGTTTTGGGCATAGTCGGCAATGCCTTCGCCTTTTTGGGCGTGTCTTTGGTTGCGTCCGGAAATCGTATCTAAATCTGGGGAAACAAAGGTGGTGTTATTGTTACAACTGGCCTGATTGGTCGCATTGGGCTGTCCGCCACGAAAACCCAAGCCACTTACATCGATATTTCCGGAAATCGTCAGTACCCCGGTGGCTTCCAGGACCAAAATGCCGCCTGTTCCCAGTGCAGGATTCCAGGCTTGGGCCGTGAGGGTTCCCACTACTTCCACTTCGTCATATTGCGGCACACTTACCAACTGAACCGCCCTGCCAATATCATAGCTTCGGCTCAGGGCTTGCAGGGTAAGGCTATAAGCGGGTCCCGACCCTGTCAGGGCCGTAACTTCAGTAAATTCATAATTACCAGCTTGGTTGAAGCTCGTGATTTCTCCAAAACTGCTCGTATTACTGGTATTGATGGTGGCCCCCTTCATTTGTATAAGCAGGACTTTTTTTCCCACGCCAAAAGCGTCGCTGAGGCTAATGGCGGGGGCAAGACTGAGATTGTCAAAAGTGATAACTGAGCCTGTTTGCGCAGTTACCCGTCCATAACTATTGATGATGCCGCTAATTTGGGCGTTTGCCGACACAGCGCAGGCCAATAGTAAAAAGATAATTTTCCAAAAATTTTTCATAATTTGATGCTTACTCCCTTTTGAATGATTCCTGTTTCATCAATAGCCAATCAATATGCCAAAAACAAATTTTAAATTAAGTGATTGATTATCAGATTTTCTGAATTTTTATTAGAAATTTTTTTCTCTTTTTAGGAGGCTATCTCTTTTTAGGAAAAAATTTTCTTCAAAATCAATTTTATTTCCTTTCTTTAAAGAAGAAGCACGGGGATAACTATAAAAGAAACCAGTCGATTTTTGGGAGGAGAAAGAAGTGAATTGAGTTAAATTGTTTAGACTGGCTGGAAAAATGTATTTTTAAAAAGCGGCCTTGCGCTTGCCACGGTGGCGCTATTCCGCGCAGAAAAGCAATCAAGAAGAACAGGCCTTGAGGATATTGATACTGGTTCTGGTTCTGTAACCCAAAACGAGGCTCAAGCATCATCTTAAAAGGAAAGTCTTTTCAGGACATAATTTTTAAGGAGTACCATATTCGCTCAGGAGATAAATCATGGCCGCCATGGTTGCCGCCCCCAGTTGAAGTTCGCGCCAATTTACCTTGTCGAAAGTATCGATGGCGGTATGATGGTAATCAAAATAACGTTGTGAATCCGGTCTTAGGCCCATCAAGACCGTGCCCTGATTGCGCAGGGGGCTGATGTCGGCCCCACCGCCCCCATTCTCTAGACGTATTTCGTACGGGGCAAAGAGGGTTTCCCAGGCGCGGTAAGGGTCAAAGCCCCGGGCATCGTCCGAAATGCCAATGCTTCGGGGCGAAAAACCACCCGCGTCTGATTCCAGGGCGGCGATATGTTTTTCCTGGGTTTCTTCGGCCAGCTCGGCATAGCGCTTGCCACCCCGCAGGCCATTTTCTTCATTCATGTACATCACGGCCCGGAGGGTGCGCTTGGGCTGAAGATTGAGCCTTTTGAAGAGCCGCAAGACCTCAATGGCCTGCATACAGCCGGCCCCGTCGTCGTGGGCACCCTCTCCCAGGTCCCAGGAGTCGAGATGACCTCCAACCACAATAATTTCATCGGGATACTGGCTTCCTCTAATTTCGCCCACCACATTGTAGGAAAGCTTGTCGGGTCGCATTTCGCAATGGCTTTCCATATAGAACTTCAAGCCAGGGTCTTTTTGCAAAAGCTGGTGTAGCTCCTCAGCATCCAGTGTGCTGATGGCCAGGGCCGGAATTTTGGGCACATTCAGCTGATAGCCCAGGCTTCCGGTATGGGGATGCGGGTCGAGGCTAGAGCCCAAAGAACGCACAATAACCCCCACCGCCCCCAATTTGGCCGCTTCTGAGGGGCCATTAAAACGATATTGGGCCGTTTCTCCATAGGCCTGGAAGGTGCGCAGGTAAGTGGGGTTCATTGGGGTATTGAAAAAGACGATTCGCCCCTGCACTTTGGCCGTTCCCAAAGATTTTAATTGCTCAAAATGATGTACTTCTATTATCGGGGCCAGCAAACCCCCCGGCCCGGTTCCTACGGAGTTGCCCAGGGCGCATACGCGAAAATCGGTAGTTCCAAAACGCGCCGAAATGGCCCTTCCCACTTCGGCCCGACCCCGAACCCAATGAGGCACCATGACTTCCTGGCGATAGACTCGGTCTAGCCCCAAAGTATCCATTACTTGATGGGTAAATTCAACGGCAGCGGCGGCTTGGGGAGAACCAGACAAACGCCCACCAATTTTCTGGCATAGGTATTCTAACCAGGTGTAGGCCGCTGGATGGCGCAGGGCTTCCTGATAGAGGCGGCTAATTTGTGCGGAATCATTTTGATTTTGGGCCACAGACTTTCCCGTAGTCAAAAGCCAGAAGGTGAAAAAAAGGATTGGTAAGGTTTTGGTACGCATAAATGTTTTAGGTGATTTATCAGTCTGAGAAAATCAGGTGATTTCATCAGGCCTCCGGTAATTTTTTGGAACAAGCAGGCGGCTTCTGTTTTTAATCAAAATTTAGGGAGAGATGGTGTAGGCTTCTTTTAAAGATACATTAGTTTGTCGGGATTATCTGAATTGAGGTACAACCTCCCCCGAAGGGTGATGGGTTTTTCCTGATAAGGGATGGGCTGGCGCGGAACTACTTCAAGCACCGTTTCTGGGCCGGCAGCTCCACAAAAATAGCAGGCATTGTAAGGATAGCGCGAGAAAACAAAAGATTTTTGCGGGTCTAAATCCAGGGGCAAGATATAGCCTCGCAGAGAAATCCAATGGCCATTCAGTTTTTTAAGGTTAGCCGAAAAAATCGGGGTTTCTATTTCATAGCCATTTTGGACGAGCCTCTTTATTTGCACTTCGGCCAGGGTTTTCCAAGCCGAAACTTCCTGAAAAGGCCCCAACAAGATGCCCCAGTAAAAAGAATAAAGCAAGATATATGAACTTAAAAACATCCTGACGTTACTATTTTTGCATCACAGTTATAAGAAGCTGGCTGGCCAAAGCAACTTACTGCTCCTGAAAAAGCAGAAGAACGGATAGCTTTACAAGCCAGCTCCAAAAAAAAATTCTGTAAAAGAAAAAGATAAGTGTGGAGAAATGAAAAATTTTTTTCTGTTTTTTCTGTTTTTCGGGCTCGCCTTTAGCTCTCAAGGGCAAACCCTGGCCCAAGGACCCAGTAGTACCCGCTACATTCGGGACATATACGAATATGTCCAGGAAAAAATCCACAAACAGCAATACTATATCAATGAGTTCAAAGTGAACGCCAACAACCTTCCCTGGGCCAACCAGGAAACCTTTCATCGTAGCCAGCAATATCATTATAGTTTTGTGGGAGATGATACGCCTATTTTGCGGATGGTAACGGTCATCACCAAAATGGCCGAAAAAAATTATTATACTGAATATCTTTTTGACAATGACGGCCAGCTTATTTTTTGCTTCGACAAGCAAAACGATGTAGGGCAATACAATTTCCGAGAGTTGCACGCTTATTTTGAGCAAGGCCTTTGTGTCAATCTGATGATTGACCGTAATATTATTGATGCCAAAGA